>CAZWDK010000001.1:0-11159 GCA_964633095.1 uncultured Polaromonas sp.
AGCGCTACGTTCGGGACGTAGAGGCCGGAGGTTCGAATCCTCTCACCCCGACCAAATTTTCTTGCCGAATGTTGGATTCTTCGCATAGTTCCAACACCGGGCGGCAAGGCTGGGGGGTTTCGATTTACACCTTGTGATCTATCGGCGATGATACCGATTTGAGTTAAATCAAGGATCCATGGCCGCACTCGACATCGTTATCAACCAACCGCCTTCCATGGCCTTGCCTGGGCTGGGTCGGGCACTGGTGGTGGCTGGCAAGTTGGGGCAGAAGGCGGCTGAAGAGATTTTTCGCAAGGCGCAAAGCGGGCGCACCAGCTTCATCGCCGAACTGACAGGCTCCGGTGCGGTGTCGGCATTTGACCTGGCGCACACCATGTCGACCGCGTTTGCCGCGCCTTTGCTGGACCTGGATGCGATCGACGTTCAGCGTTTGCCCAAAGGTCTGCTCGACAACAAGATTTGCGCGACTTACCGCATTGTTGTGTTGAGCAAGCGCAACAACCGTCTGATGGTCGCCACGGCAGACCCGTCGGATCAGGAGGCGGCTGAAAAGATCAAGTTTTCCACCCAGATGGGCGTGGATTGGGTCATCGCCGAGTACGACAAGCTGTCCAAGCTGGTCGAGGTCTCCAGCACCACGGCTGCCGAGGCCATGGAAAGCATCATTGGCGACGATTTCGAATTTGATGAAGCCAGTGCGGATGCGGGAGCCGCTGAAGAAAATGATGCTGCTGTTTCTGAGGTTGACGATGCGCCTGTCGTCAAGTTCCTGCAGAAGATGCTGCTTGACGCCTTCAGCATGCGGGCATCGGATTTGCACTTTGAACCGTTTGAGCATACCTACCGGGTCCGTTTTCGGGTCGATGGCGAACTGCGTGAAATTGCGTCCCCGCCGGTTGCCATCAAGGAGAAGCTGGCGGCCCGTATCAAGGTGATCTCCAAGCTGGACATCTCGGAAAAGCGGGTGCCGCAAGACGGCAAGATGAAGCTCAAGATCGGGCCTGACCGCGTCATTGATTTTCGGGTCAGTACCTTGCCGACGATGTATGGGGAAAAAATCGTGATCCGCATTCTGGATCCGAGCAGCGCCAAGCTGGGCATTGACGCCCTGGGTTACGAGCCCGAAGAAAAAGAGCGTTTGCTCGCAGCCATCCAGCGGCCTTATGGCATGGTGCTGGTGACCGGGCCGACCGGTTCGGGCAAGACCGTTTCGCTTTACACCTGCCTGAATATCCTGAACAAGCCCGGCGTCAATATCGCCACGGCCGAAGACCCGGCCGAAATTACCCTGCCCGGCGTCAACCAGGTCAGCATGAATGAAAAGGCCGGCATGACCTTCACCGTCGCGCTCAAGGCCTTTCTGCGACAGGATCCCGACATCATCATGGTCGGCGAGATTCGCGACATTGAAACCGCCGACATCGCCATCAAGGCTGCGCAAACCGGCCATTTGGTGATGTCCACGCTGCACACCAACGATGCGCCGACCACGCTGACGCGCATGCGCAACATGGGTATTGCGCCCTTCAATATTGCCTCCAGCGTGATTCTGATCACGGCCCAGCGACTGGCGCGGCGACTGTGTATCAATTGCAAAACCCCGGCAGACATTCCGCGCGAGACCTTGCTGGAAGCGGGCTTCAAGGAGGAAGACGTGGACGGCTCCTGGACGCCTTACCGTCCGGTCGGTTGCGCCATGTGTACCAACGGCTACAAGGGCCGTGTCGGCATTTACCAGGTCATGCCTATTTCCGAAGAAATTCAGAGAATCGTCCTGCGCGATGGCAGCGCTCTGGAAATCGCCGCTCAGGCAGAGGCGGAAGGCGTCAGAAGCTTGCGTCAGTCCGGTTTGCATAAAGTTAAACTGGGCATGACTTCGCTGGAAGAGGTTTTGGGTTGCACCAATGTGTAAGCTGGCGCATTGGCGCATGACGGCAGCGACGAGAGGGCCTGAAGGCCGTCCTTAAAACGAGAAAACATCATGGCAACTGCAGCATCCAAAGACATCAAGGAATTTGTTTTCGAGTGGGAAGGCAAGGATCGGGGCGGCAAACAGGTTCGCGGCGAAATTCGTGCTTCTGGCGAGAACCAGGTCAAGGCTTCCCTGCGCCGTCAGGGCGTGCTGCCCAGCAAGATCAAAAAGCGCAACATGCGCTCCGGCAAGGCCATCAAGCCCAAAGACATTGCCATCTTTACTCGCCAGCTCGCCACCATGATGAAGGCGGGCGTGCCACTGCTCCAGTCATTTGACATTGTGGGCCGGGGCAACCCCAACGCCAGCGTCACCAAATTGCTCAATGACGTGCGCACCGACGTGGAAACCGGGACCTCCCTGAGTGCCGCTTTTCGCAAGTACCCGCTGTATTTCAATGCCTTGTATTGCAATCTGGTTGAGGCCGGTGAGGCCGCCGGTATTCTCGAATCCCTGCTGGACCGCCTGGCGGTTTACATGGAAAAAACCGAGGCCATCAAGTCGAAAATCAAATCGGCCTTGATGTATCCGATTTCGGTGGTGGTGGTGGCCTTTGTGGTGGTCGCGGTGATCATGATTTTTGTCATTCCCGCGTTTAAAAGCGTGTTCTCCTCATTCGGCGCGGACTTGCCGGCGCCCACCCTGTTTGTGATTGCGATGAGTGAGTTCTTTGTGGCTTACTGGTGGCTGATTTTTGGCGGCATTGGCGGCGGCCTGTATTTCTTCATGCAGGCCTGGAAGCGCAATGAAAGAATGCAGAAATTCATGGATAGGCTGCTGCTCAAGGTGCCTGTGTTCGGCCCCTTGATCGAGAAATCCTGTATCGCCCGATGGACCCGTACCCTCTCCACCATGTTCGCCGCCGGTGTGCCCCTGGTTGAGGCGCTGGATTCCGTGGGCGGTGCATCCGGTAACTCGCTTTATGCGGATGCCACCCTCAAAATCCAGCATGAAGTCTCGACCGGCACCAGCCTGACGTCGGCCATGGGCAATGCCAACCTGTTTCCTTCCATGGTGCTGCAGATGTGTGCGATTGGCGAGGAGTCCGGTTCGGTTGACCACATGCTGGGCAAGGCCGCCGATTTTTATGAAGCAGAGGTCGACGAAATGGTGGCGGGTCTGTCCAGCCTGATGGAGCCCATCATCATCGTGTTTCTGGGCACCTTGATTGGCGGTATCGTGGTCTCCATGTACCTGCCCATCTTCAAGCTGGGGCAGGTCGTCTGATGGGCTTTGATCTGGGGCCGCAGGCAAATGCGCTGCTGGCCGGCATTTTTGGCTTGCTGATTGGCAGCTTTCTCAACGTCGTCATCTACCGCATGCCCAAGATGATGGAGCGGCAGTGGGCCCAGGAATGCGCCGAACTGTCCGGCCAGCCGCCAGCGCCGGAGCCGGTCGAAAAATTCAATCTGCTGGTGCCGCGCTCACGCTGTTCCAGCTGTGGCCATGCCATCCGCTGGTATGAAAACATCCCGGTGCTCAGCTACCTGTTCCTGAGAGGCAAGTGCTCGGTGTGCGGCGCGCCTTATGGCTTGCGCTATCCCCTGGTCGAGGCGGTGATGGGCGCCTTGTTCTTCTTTTGCGTCTGGCGCTGGGGCTGGTCATTGACGGCGCTGGCCTGGTGCGGCTTCTCGGCGGCGCTGCTGGTACTGGCCCTGATTGACTGGGACACGACCTTGCTGCCGGATGACATTACCTTGCCCCTGCTGTGGGCCGGGCTGATTGTGGCGGCGCTGCAGTGGAATCCCGCTGTCAATTTGTCCACCGCGCTGTGGGGGGCTGTTGCCGGCTACCTGACTTTGTGGGGGGTGTACTGGGCCTTCAAGCTGGCCACCGGCAAGGAAGGCATGGGCTATGGTGACTTCAAGCTGTTCGCCGCCCTGGGCGCCTGGTTTGGCTGGCCTGCCTTGGTTCCCATGATTTTGATGGCTTCGGTGATTGGCGCCGTCATCGGCATTGCGCTGAAGTTTTCCAGCGGATTGCGCGAGGGCGGCTATGTGCCGTTTGGCCCATTCCTGGCGGGTGCAGGTTTCACCGCCATGTTCTTCGGCCCGCAATCCATTCTGCGGTTTATCGGTTTGTGATGCCATGTGAGGCGGCGTAGATGGCAACCCAGCGCATCGGCCTGACGGGTGGCATAGGCAGCGGTAAAAGCACGGTGGCCCGCCTGCTGCTGGACTGCGGCGCAACCCTCGTCGATGCCGATGCCATCGCCCGGCAAGCCACGGCTGCGGGCGGTTCCGCCATCCAGGAAATCGCCCGCCAGTTTGGCGATGAGCTCATCACTGCCGAGGGGGCGCTGGACCGTGACCGGATGCGCCAGCTTGCCTTCAGTGACCCGGCCGCCCGGCAGCGGCTGGAGGCCATTGTTCACCCCCTGGTCGGCCAGGAAACCCAGAGGCAGGCCGGGTTGGCGGTGCAAGCCGGCAGTCCCTGCATTGTTTTTGATATTCCCTTGCTGGTGGAGTCCGGGCGCTGGCGCCAGCAACTGGATCAGGTGCTGGTGGTGGACTGCAGTGAGGCCACCCAGATCGCCCGGGTCATGGCCCGCGAAGCGGGGCGCAGTGGCTGGACGCGTGATGTGGTTGAGAAAATCATGGCCGGGCAAGCCAGCCGCGCCGCGCGCTTGGCGGCCGCCGATATCTGCCTTTATAACGATGGCTTGTCTTTGTCGTCCCTGGCTCTGCGGGTTCAGCAACTGGCAGCTCGCTTGGGGCTATGATGCGTGAAAATACTTCTCATGAATCTGACGAAACTAGCGCTGTGATTCTTTACGAGTATCCCTTCAACGAACGTATACGCACGTATTTGCGGCTGGAGCACCTGTTCCGCCGCCTCGGTGAGTTGGTGGAGCGGGAGAGCCCGACCGACCACCATTTCGCGCTCACGACCATTTTTGAAATCATGGATGTGGGCGCCCGGGCCGATCTGAAAACCGACGTGCTCAAGGACCTCGAAAAGCAAAAACATGTGCTCAATGGCTACCGCGGCAACCCGGCCATTTCGGAAACCGTGCTCGACGGGGTCACGGGCCAGCTCGAAGGCTGTTTCGCCGCCCTGAACAGCCTGCCGGGCAAGGCCGGACAGTCGCTGACCGAAAACGACTGGCTGATGAGCATCCGCAGCCGTGTCGGCATTCCGGGCGGCACCTGCGAGTTTGATTTGCCGGCCTACTATGCCTGGCAGCATCTGAAGGCCGCCATCCGCCAGCAGGACCTGAGGCGCTGGATCACTCCGCTGGTGCCGCTGGCGGATTCCATACGCCTGCTGTTGACCCTGCTGCGCGATTCCGGTGCGCCGCAAAAAGTCGTGGCACCGGTCGGGCAATACCAGCAGACCCTGCCGCAAGGGCGAACCTTCCACCTGCTGCGCCTGCGCATTGATTCGGCACTGGGCCTGATTCCTGAAATCAGCGGCAACCGCCTGATGGTTTCGGTGCGCCTGATGCGCCACGAAAGCGATGACCGGCTGCACGCGGGCACCGAGGATTCGACTTTCGAGCTGACGCTGTGTTCCTGATTTTCTCCTGAGTCGCCATGACTGAAGACGTGATGCCCGTCAAACTGGTGGTCTGCCCCGGTTGCGGCGGCAAAAGTATTTATGCCCCCAGCAATCCGTTCCGGCCTTTTTGCAGTGAACGCTGCAAAAACATCGATTTGGGCGCCTGGGCCAGCGAGGGTTTTCGCCTGCCTGCCGATGCGCCGCCCGATGACGAAGCTTTTGGCGATCCGAAGCTGCAGTAGGTTTTAGGGAGGCAAGCGGTGTTCAGCCGCATTTCAAACAACAAACAGATGGGGAGGGCATGACAATGAAAAACTGGATGAAACAGCCGCTCATGGCGGCCGTCGTCGCTGCCGCATGGTTGGCGGGCGACGCTCAGGCGCAGGCGCAGGAGATTTTGAACCCGCCCATCAAAGCAAGTGCCAACAAAAAGCCAGCCAAGAGCAAGACTGCAGGACAAGGCAAGAAAGTCAAGTTTCTGCCGGGTTCGGAGGAAACCGTCAAACAGCGCAGCGAGCGCCTGCAGCGCGAATGCCAGGGCGCGGTGAACGCCGGCGCCTGTTCGGGCTACACGCGTTAACCGCCTCTTGCCCTTGTCGCGGTTTCAGGCGGCCGGCGTGCCCAGCACCTGCTGCAGCTCGCCGCTCTGATACATCTCCATCATGATGTCGGAACCGCCAATGAATTCGCCCTTCACATAGAGCTGGGGAATGGTGGGCCAGTTGCTGTATTCCTTGATGCCGTGGCGGATTTCCTCGTCTTCCAGCACGTTCACGGTGGCGGGCTTGGTGATGCCGCAGGCCTTGAGCACCTGAATGGCGCGGCCCGAAAAGCCGCACATCGGAAACTGGGCCGTGCCCTTCATGAACAGGACGACGTCGTTGGATTTGACGATCTGGTCAATGCGTTGCTGGGTATCACTCATGGTGCAATCCTTTGGGGTGTTGGAGCCGGGCACGGCCGGAAACGGGCGGGCGGGCCATTGTCAATAAATGGAATCTGGCAATCAGAATTCAACATTGGGATTATCCCGCCGTTTGCCGGGGCTTGCCCGTCATCCGGCATTGCCCTGCCATTGGCCGCCGCTGCAGCG
Organism: uncultured Polaromonas sp.; assembly: GCA_964633095.1. Classification (GTDB taxonomy): domain Bacteria; phylum Pseudomonadota; class Gammaproteobacteria; order Burkholderiales; family Burkholderiaceae_C; genus Polaromonas. The sequence goes on from CAZWDK010000001.1 coordinate 6,570, forward strand.
CTCAATGCCGCTCAGGTCGTGTCTTGACTGGACGTTTTCAAAGCCGGCACCGCGCAGCAGTTCGCGCACCCGCGTGGCCTGGTCGTAGCCATGCTCCAGCAACAGCCAGCCGCCGGGCTGCAAATGGGCTGGCGCCTGGCGGATGATTTGCCGGATGTCGTCCAGGCCGTCCTGGCCGCTGGCCAGCGCCTGCAGCGGCTCGTGGCTCAGCGCGGCCAGATGCGGGTCGCGGGCGGCGATATAGGGCGGGTTGGAGACGATGGCGTGGTAGTGGCCCCTCACGTCTTCCAGCCACGAACCGTGGCTGAACAGCACGTCCAGCCTCAAGGCCCGGGCGTTGGCCCGCGCGATGGCCAGCGCGTCGGTGCTGAAATCGACGGCGCTGACCTGCCAGCCAGGCCGTGCGTGTTTGAGCGCAAGGGCCACGGCACCGCTGCCGGTGCCCAGATCCAGCACCTGCGGGTCGGGCGGCATGGCCGGTGCTTGCAGCACCTCCAGCGCCCACTGCACCAGGGTTTCGGTGTCCGGCCGCGGCACCAGCACGCGGGCGTCCACCCGCAGCTCCAGGCCGAAAAACTCCTTGCTGCCGACGATGTAGGCCAGCGGCTCACCGGCCGCCCGGCGCAGGCTCAGGGCCCGGAATTGCAGGGCGACCTCTTCGCTCAACTCGTCGGTGTCGTGTGCCAGCAGCCAGGCCCTGGCATGGCCGGGCTTGCCCAGTGCATGCAGCAGCAGCAGCTGGGCATCGAGCCGCTCCAGCCCCAGGGTCTGGGCGATGGCCAGGGCTTGCGCGCAAGTCGGCTGGTTCATGGCAAGGCCTTGTGATTGCTATCAAAACAATAGCTGATTGCGCCCATTTCTATTGGGCAACGGCTCTGTTTTTCATGTGAAAAGCGGGGTTTGGCCAGCGCGGGCCGACGGCAAGCCATCAGTAGCCGTTGCTGGCCGTTTCCAGCTCCGCCAGCTGCTCGGCGCCGCGCGCGACCTGCAGCGCGGTGATGACGTCGCCCAGCTCGCCTTCCATGATGGCCAGCAGCTTGTACAGCGTCAGGTTGATGCGGTGGTCGGTGAGCCGGCCTTGCGGGAAGTTGTAGGTGCGGATGCGGTCGCTGCGGTCGCCGCTGCCGATCAGGCCCTTGCGCATGGCGGCGTCCTTGGCTGCGCGCTCCGAGCGGTCTTTTTCATGAATGCGGGCGGTGAGCACCTTGAGCGCCTGGGCCTTGTTGCCGTGCTGGCTGCGGCCCTCCTGGCATTCGGCCACGATGCCGGTCGGCAGGTGGGTGATGCGCACGGCCGAGTCGGTCTTGTTGATGTGCTGGCCGCCGGCGCCGCTGGCGCGGTAGGTGTCTATGCGCAGGTCGGCCGGATTGATCTGGATCGCCACCGCCTCGTCGGGCTCGGGCAGCACGGCCACGGTGCAGGCGCTGGTGTGGATGCGGCCCTGGGTTTCGGTGGCCGGCACGCGCTGCACGCGGTGGCCGCCCGACTCGAAGCGCAGCTTGCCGTAAACGCCCACGCCCATGGCGTCGCTGGGGCCGTCTATGCGCAGCACCACCTCCTTGTAGCCGCCCAGCTCGCTCGGCGACTCGCTGATGATCTCGACCTGCCAGCGGTTGCGCTCGGCAAAGCGGGTGTACATGCGGAACAGATCGCCGGCGAACAGCGCCGATTCATCGCCGCCGGTGCCGGCGCGGATCTCGATGAAGGCGGCGCGCGCGTCGTCCGGGTCCTTGGGAATCAGCATCAGCTGCAGCGCTTCGTCGAGCTGCGCCATGTCGGCCTTGGCGGCGGCGATTTCTTCTTCGGCCATGGCGGCCATTTCGGGGTCTTCCTTGGCCTCGCGCAGCATCTGCTCGGCGCTGGCCAGATCGGCTTCGCGGCTGGTGAGCCGGGTGTATTGCTCGGCCACCACGCTGGCCTCGGCATGCTCCCGGGTCAGCGTGCGAAAACGCGCCAGGTCGCTGACCACGTCGCTGGCGGACAGCAGCGAATCCAGCTCATGCAGCCGTAACAGCTGGCGATCCAGGGTTTGGCGGAGAAAGGGTTTCATCGAATGGGGGGTAAAAATCGGGGAGAGCAAGCCGGCCAAGCCGCCGGCAGGAAAGCAGCCGGATCAGGGCTGCCGCAGCGCGCAAGGCCGGCGCTAACGCTCTTTCTGTTCCTTGGGCAGTTGCCCGCGCAGAAACAGCCTGGACACCGTGTGCGCCGTGGCCTCGCGGCTGCTGGCGTCTCCGGCGTGCAGCTCGGCCATCGCGCCATGCAGCATTTTTTGCGTCAGGCCGCGGCTCAGCGCCTCCAGCACCGCATCGATCGGCTCACCCTTGGCCAGCAGTTTTTTGGCGCGAACAATCTCCAGTGCACGCCATTCGTCGGTTTGCGCATTGATCTGCTGGATCAGCGGCACGGTGCCGCGCTGGTTCAGCCAGTGCATGAAGTTTTGCACGCCGGCATCGATGATGACCTCGGCCTCGCGCACCGCGGCCTGCCGGCTGTCCTTGCCGGTCTGCACCACCTGCGCCAGGTCATCGACGGTGTAGAGGTAGATGTCGGGCAGGGCCTTGACCTCGGGCTCGATGTCGCGCGGCACGGCCAGGTCGACCATGAACATGGGCCGGTGCTTGCGCCGCTTGACGGCGCGTTCGACCGCACCCAGGCCGATGATGGGCAGGGTGCTGGCGGTGCAGCTGATCACGGCATCGAATTCGTGCAGCCGCGCGGGCAAATCGGCCAGCCGCATGACTTCGGCGCCAAAGCGGCCGGCGAGCTTTTCGCCGCGCTCCAGCGTGCGGTTGGCAATCGCCATGGATTTCGGGTTTTTGGCGGCAAAGTGGGTGGCGGCCAGGTCAATCATTTCGCCCGCGCCGACAAACAGCACCCGGATCTCGCTCAAATCTTCAAACAGCTGGCCGGCCAGCCGCACGGCCGCCGCCGCCATGCTGATGCTGTGCGCGCCAATCTCGGTGTTGCTGCGCACTTCCTTGGCCACGGCAAAAGAGCGCTGAAACAGCTGGTGCAGCGTGCTGCCCATGGCGCCGGCGTCTTCGGCGGCGCGCACCGCGTCTTTCATCTGGCCCAGAATCTGCGGTTCGCCCAGCACCATGGAGTCAAGGCCGCTGGCCACGCGAAAGGCGTGGCGCGCGGCCTGGTCGTCCTGCAGGGTGTAGGCATGCGAGCGCAGCAGGGCGGGCGAGACGCCGCCGTTGTGCGCCAGCCATTCCAGCGTGTGGTCCAGATCGTTGCGGTCGCTGGCGCAGTAAATCTCGGTGCGGTTGCAGGTGGAGATCAGCGTGGCCTCGGGCTGGCGCGCCAGCGACGCGCGCAAGCCGCGCAAGGTCGGCTCGATCTGGTCGAGGGCGTAGGCAAACCGCCCGCGCAAATCGAGCGGTGCAGTGTGATGGTTTAGCCCCAAGGCCCAGACTGGCATGCGCCGATTATAAAATTGAAGCGCGGGATGTACATCCGGCCTTGATCAATCACCCGCAATCGCCTTTTCAAGCCATTTTTGCGGTGTTTGGCCCATCGACTTTCAACCGCCGCCATGACCGCCTACCTGCTGACCAATCACCTGCTCAATTTCATGGCCCCGGCCGCGCTGCTGGCGCTGCTGCCGGTGCTGTTGTCCCGGCTGTTTGCCGGATTTTTTGGATCAAGAAGGCCGATAGTTCATGCCTGGTGGGTGCAGGTTGCTATTATTTTTGTAGCTAATATGGCCGTCTTGACGGCCGGTTTGTTGTTTTTTGGCCACGACGGCAAGATGCTGACCTATGCCGGGCTGGTGCTGGGCGCGGGGCTTTGCCAGTGGGTGTTGCTGCGCGGCTGGAAGGCCTGACTCAAGAACTTACAAAGCCGGGGTGAACAGGTCGACCCGGTCGGTGATGATGCCGTCGGTGCCCAGCGCCAGCAGGCGCCGGGCGCTGGCCTCGTCATTGACGGTGTAGCTGAGCGTCCTGAAACCGGCTTTTTTCGCCTGCGACACCGTGTTGGCATTCCAGAGCGTGTACTTGCAGACGATGGCGACGCAGGCCAGTTGCCGGGCCGTCTCCAGCCAGTTGCCGGGGAGTTGGTCGAGCAGCAGGCCGCGCGGCAGCTGGGCTTGGGCGGCTTGGGCGGCCTGCAGGGCGGCCGGCTGGAACGATGTCAACAAGGGCGGCACGGCAGCGTCTTTCCAGAGCCTGGCCGCCTCATGGGCCACGACCGTGCCGGTCTGGCTTTCCAGTCCGGGGCTGGGTTTGATCTCGATATTGAGGAAACAGGCATTGTCCAGGCAGTAACGGGCAATGCGCTCCAGGGTCGGCAGGACCTCGCCGGCGAATTCCGGTGAATGCCAGCTTCCGGCATCCAGCCTGGACAGCGTGTCCCACGGCTGCTCGCCGGCCAGGCCCCGGCCATTGGTGGTGCGCTCCAGCGTCGCGTCATGCAGCAAGAACGGCACGCCATCGGCGCTCAGCTTCACATCGCACTCAAACATGCGATAGCCGTGGCTGGCGCCCCGCTTGAAGGCGGACAGGGTGTTTTCGGGGGCCAGCTTGCCGGCGCCGCGATGAGCCACCCAGCGCGGGTAGGGCCAGGAAGCCGAAGCCCCCACGCTTG
>CAZWDK010000001.1:11259-48503 GCA_964633095.1 uncultured Polaromonas sp.
CCGCGATGAGCCACCCAGCGCGGGTAGGGCCAGGAAGCCGAAGCCCCCACGCTTGTCACTTCGTGTGCTGCGCTGCCCCCCGGGGGGGCTGGCCTTGCTTGGGGTGGCCCGGCGCTGCGGCCGGCCGCTTCGACATGTGCCGGGTCATGCGAACCGTGTTTCATGGCAAACGTTTCCCTGTCTCGGCGTCAAACCAGTGCAAACGGTCGGCGCGCGGCGTCACGTGAATGGTGGCGCCTATCTCGGGCGCCGACGACAAGCTCTCGTCGCTGCGCACGATCAGCGACTCGCCGCCCATGCGGCAATAGAGCAGGCGCTCGGCGCCCAGCATTTCAAGGGTGTCCACCTGCACCGCCCAGCCGGTGGGGCCGATGTGCAGGTGCTCGGGGCGAATGCCCAGGATGGCGCCGGACTGGCCGCCAAAGTCGGCGTTGGGGGCCTGCTTGAGCAGGTTCATGGGCGGCGAGCCCATGAAGCTGGCGACAAAGGTGGTGGCGGGGCGGTTGTAGACCTCTTCGGGCGTGCCGAACTGCTCCATGCGGCCGGCGTTCATCACCATCATGCGCTGGGCCAGCGTCATGGCTTCGACCTGGTCGTGGGTGACAAACAGCGAGGTAATGCCGAGTTCGCGGTGCAGTTTCTGGATTTCAAGCCGCGTCTGCACGCGCAGCTTGGCGTCGAGGTTGGACAGTGGCTCGTCAAACAAAAACACCTGCGGCTGGCGCACGATGGCGCGGCCCATGGCCACGCGCTGGCGCTGCCCGCCCGACAGGGCGCGCGGCTTGCGGTCCAGCAGATGGCCGAGCTCGAGGATTTTGGCGGCCTTGTCGACGCGTGTCCGGATTTCCTCTTTCGCCACCTTGGCAATCTTGAGGCCGTAAGCCATGTTGTCGAACACGCTCATGTGGGGGTAGAGCGCATAGTTCTGGAATACCATGGCGATGTCGCGCTCCGCGGGCTCCAGCGCGTTGACGACCTTGCCGCCTATGGCGATCTGGCCTTCGCTGATTTCTTCGAGGCCGGCGACCATGCGCAGCAGGGTGGATTTGCCGCAGCCCGACGGCCCGACGATGACGATGAACTCGTGGTCGGCAATGTCGGCGCTGACGCCGTGCAGCACCGGAACGGCGCTTTTGCCCGCGCCGTAGCGCTTGATCACGTTGTTGAGGGAGAGGGATGCCATGGGTTGTCGTGCCTGTGTACGCTTGCGTGGGTTTATTTTTCGGTGTCTACCAGGCCCTTGACGAACCATTTTTGCATCAGCACCACCACCAGGGCGGGGGGCAGCATGGCCAGGATGGCCGTGGCCATGACCACGTTCCATTCGTTGGCCGCGTCGCCGCCGGCAATCATGCGCTTGATGCCGATGACGACGGGGTACATGTCTTCGCTGGTCGTGGCCAGCAGCGGCCAGAGGTACTGGTTCCAGCCGTAGATGAACTGGATCACGAACAGCGCGGCGATCGAGGTCTTGGACAGCGGCAGCAGGATGTCCCAGAAAAAGCGCATGGGGCCCGCGCCGTCCATGCGCGCCGCTTCCACCAGTTCATCGGGCACGGTCAGGAAAAACTGGCGGAATAAAAAAGTCGCGGTGGCCGAGGCGATCAGCGGAATCGTCAGGCCGGCATAGCTGTTGAGCATGCCGAGGTCTGACACCACCTTGTAGGTCGGCACTATCCGCACCTCCACCGGCAGCATCAGCGTGACGAAGATGGCCCAGAAGAAAAAGCTCTTGAAGGGGAAGCGGAAGTACACGATGGCGAAGGCCGATAGCAGCGAAATGGCAATCTTGCCGAAGGTGATGCCAAGGGCCGTGACCAGGCTGATCCACATCATGCGGGCCACCGGGGCGGTGGAGCCGGCCCCCTCGCCGCCGCCGAACAGGGCGGCCTTGTAGCTCTCCCAGAGGTTGCTGCCCGGCCACATGGGCATGGGTGCCTGGACGATTTCCTGGGCCGTATGGGTGGAGGCCACAAAGGCCAGGTAAAGCGGGAAGGCGACGATCAGGATGCCCAGCAGCATCACCAGGTGGGCCAGGATGCCCAGCGTGGCGCGGCGCTCAACCATGGTGGCGGCCCCCGGAGCGTTGCGGGCGGGATGCGGGCAAGCTAGGCATCAGTACTGCACTTTCTTTTCAACATAACGGAACTGGATCACCGTGAGCACCACCACGATGCCCATGAGCACCACCGATTGCGCCGCAGAGCCGCCCAGGTCGCCATTTTTAAAGCCGTCGTGGTAGACCTTGTAGACCAGAATCAGCGTGTCGCGCCCCGGCCCGCCCTGGGTGGAGGCGTCGATGATGGCAAAGGTGTCAAAAAACGCATACACCACGTTGATCACCAGCAGGAAGAAGGTGGTGGGCGAGAGCAGCGGAAACTGGATGCTCCAGAAGCGGCGCCAGGGACGCGCACCATCAATTGCGGCCGCTTCAATCAGCGACTTGGGGATGGATTGCAGCCCGGCCAGGAAAAACAGGAAGTTGTAGGAAATCTGCTTCCACACCGCGGTCATCACGATCAGCGTCATGGCGTGGCGGGAGTCGAGCAGGTGGTTCCAGTCAATGCCCAGGGCGCGCAGCCCATAGGCCACCACGCCCAGCGTGGGGGAAAACATGAAAAGCCACAACACCCCGGCCACTGCGGGCGCCACGGCGTAGGGCAGGATCAGCAGGGTCTTGTAAAACAGCGCGCCCCTGATGATGCGGTCGGCGAAAACCGCCAGCAGCAGCGACAGGCCTATGCCCAGCACGGCCACCAGCAGGGAGAAAAACGCCGTGATCTTGAAGGACTCCAGGTAGGCCGCGTCATGGAACAGGTGCCTGAAGTTTTCCAGGCCCACCCATTCGGTGGACATGCCAAATGCATCCTGCAGCTGGAAGGACTGCAGGAGCGCCTGGGCCGCCGGCCAGAAGAAAAAGACGCTGATGACGACCAGCTGCGGGGCCAGCAGCAACCAGGGCAACCAGGCTGAGCGGAAAAGAACGCGTTTTTCCATGGGTTTCTTCAAATGGCCGCAAGCCTCGCCGCCGGTCTCGAGGCAGGCCGGCGGCAAGGGCTGAAAGTCTGGCCGCCGGCCTGTGCCCCAGGGCCGTCAGGCAGGCGACCGGGCAGCGCCTCAGGATTTGTTGGCCTTCTGGAAGCGCTCCAGCTGCTCATTGCCCCGCTGAATGGCCGTCTCCAGCGCTTCCTTGGGCGCCTTCTTGCCGCTCCAGATCTGCTCGGTCTCCTCATCGATGATGGTGCGGATCTGGTTGAAGTTGCCCAGGCGCACGCCACGTGACTTGTCGGTGGTTTTGCGGATCATCTGCGTCACGGCCACGTCGGTTCCGGGGAACTGCTTGTAGAAACCCGACTTTTCCGTCAGATCGAAGGCCGCCATGGTGATGGGCAGGTAGCCGGTGCGCTTGTGGCTGGCCGACTGCACTTCCGGCCTGGACAGGTAGTTGAAGAATGCCGCCACACCTTTGTATTCGGCCGGCTTTTTGCCCGCCATGACCCAGAGGCTGGCGCCGCCTATCACGGTGTTCTGCGGTGCGCCCGCCACATCGGGGTAATAAGGCAGCTGGGCGATGCCGTAGGCAAATTTGGCTTCCTTGCTGACGCGGGCGTAGAGGCCCGACGAGCCGGTCATCATCGCGCATTCGCCCGAGGGGAAGGAGATGTCAGCCGCATTGGCCCGGCCCTTGTAGACGAACAGCCCCTGCTTGGACATGTTGGCCAGGTTCTCGAAATGCCGCACATGCAGGGGGGAGTTGAAGGCCAGCCGCGCGGCAGGGCCGCCAAAGCCGTTGTTCTGGCTGGCGAACAGCGTGTTGTGCCAGGTGGAGAAGCTCTCCAGCTGGGTCCAGCTGATCCAGCTGGTGGTGAACGGGCATTTGTGCCCGGCGGCCTTCAGCTTGGCGGCGGCCAGCGCCACTTCGGGCCAGGTCGTCGGGGCCTTGTTGGGGTCCAGTCCGGCGGCCTTGAAGGCGTCCTTGTTGTAGTAGAAGATGGTGGTGGAGCTGTTGAAGGGGAAGCTCAGCATCTGGCCGTTGGGAGCGGTGTAGTAACCGGCGACGGCGGAAATATAGGCCTTGGTGTCGAATTTCGCACCGCCTTCGGTCATCACCTCCCCGACCGGCTTGATGGCGCCCTTGGCGGCCATCATGGTCGCCGTGCCGACTTCGAAGACTTGCAGGATGTGCGGGGCATTGCCGGAGCGGAAGGCGGCGATCGCGGCCGTCATGGACTCGTCGTAGGTGCCCTTGAAGGTGGGCACGATCCGGTAATCCTTCTGGCTGGCATTGAATTCCTTGGCCAGGTCATTGACCCATTCGCCCAGCGGGCCGCTCATGGCGTGCCACCATTGGACTTCGGTCTGGGCCTGGCTGGCCAGTGGCGCAGCCAGGGCGCAAGCCGCGAAAGCCAGTGCCGAGAGGCGGTTTTTCATCGAAACTCCTGTTGTGAGTGCGTCAGTTAAATGAAGCAGCCTAGAAACTATTTGTGACACAAGGATTTAACCGATTTGCCGGTGTCCCAACAAGCAGGGTTTCCATGAGGGCAATTTGGGCGCAATGCCCGCAAATGTTGCGCTGCGATAATATCGAACCACAGCGCTGGACATGGGTCCGAAGCCGCTGAATCATCACGATGAACGCCCCTACTACCCTTCAAGAACTCCATGCTTTTGCCGACAACGCGAAGCCAGACGAAGCTCGCATCCGCGAAATCCCCTACAACTACACGTCCTTTTCCGACCGTGAAGTGGTCATACGGCTGCTCGGTGCGCGTGCCTGGGAGTTGCTGAACCGCCTGCGCGACGAGCGCCGTACCGGCCGCTCGGCCCGCATGCTGTATGAGGTGCTGGGCGATATCTGGGTGGTTCAGCGCAATCCCTATTTGCAGGACGACCTGCTGGACAACCCGAAACGCCGCAAATTGCTGGTGGAGGCCCTGCAGCATCGCCTCACCGAGGTTGAAAAACGCCGCACGCCCGATGCGGACAGCCAGCGTGATGCCGTTGTCGGTGAACTGCTGGCGTCGGCCAGGGCGGCGGTGGGTCGCTTTTCGGCCTCGTTTGATGAAGTGGCCAGCCTGCGTCGCCAGACCGAACGCAAGCTGCGCAAGCTGACGCTGAAAGACAACATCAAGTTTGACGGGCTGTCGCGCGTCTCGCATGTGACCGATGCGACCGACTGGCGCGTCGAATACCCGTTTGTGTTGCTGACGCCCGATACCGAGGCCGAAATGGCCGGACTGGTCAAGGGCTGTATTGAGCTGGGGCTGACGATTGTTCCGCGTGGCGGCGGTACCGGCTACACCGGCGGCGCGATTCCCCTGAGCTGGAAGTCGGCCGTCATCAATACCGAAAAGCTGGAGGCCATGACCGAGGTGGAAATGGTGGCCTTGCCCGGCATTGCGCAGCCCGTGGCCACGGTGTGGACCGAGGCCGGCGTGGTCACGCAGCGCGTCGCCGATGCCGCCGAGCGCGGCGGTTTTGTCTTTGCGGTGGACCCGACTTCGGCCGAAGCCTCCTGCATAGGCGGCAACATCGCCATGAATGCCGGCGGCAAAAAAGCCGTGCTGTGGGGCACGGCGCTGGACAACCTGGCCTCCTGGCGCATGGTGACGCCCGAGGCGCAGTGGCTGGAAGTGACGCGGCTGGACCACAACCTGGGCAAGATTCACGATGCCGAGATGGCCAGCTTCGAGCTCAAATACCTTGAAGCCGACGGCAAGACCCCGGTGCGCACCGAGCGCCTGGATATTCCGGGCCCAAGCTTCCGCAAGGAAGGCCTGGGCAAGGACGTTACCGACAAGTTCCTGAGCGGCTTGCCGGGCATCCAGAAAGAGGGCTGCGACGGCCTGATCACCAGCGCGCGCTGGGTCGTGCACCGCATGCCGGCGCACACGCGCACGGTCTGCCTGGAGTTTTTTGGCAATGCCAAGGACGCCGTGCCCAGCATTGTTGAAATCAAGGACTTCATGTTCGCCGAGCAAAAGCGCGGCGGCGCCATTCTGGCCGGGCTGGAGCACCTGGACGACCGCTACCTGCGCGCCGTCGGTTATGCCACCAAATCCAAACGCGGCGCGGACGCGCACGGCGGCCCTGCGTCCAGCGTGCCCAAGATGGTGCTGATTGGCGACATCGCCGGCGACGATGCCGATGCCGTGGCCCGCGCCACCAGCGAAATTGTGCGCATCGCCAACTCGCGCAGCGGCGAGGGCTTTATCGCCATCAGCCCCGAGGCGCGCAAGAAATTCTGGCTGGACCGCAAGCGCACGGCGGCCATTTCCCGCCACACCAACGCCTTCAAGATCAATGAGGACGTGGTGATCCCGCTGCCGCGCATGGGCGAGTACACCGACGGCATCGAGCGCATCAACATTGAGCTGAGCCTGCGCAACAAGATCAGGCTGTGCGACGAGCTGGAGGCTTTTTTCCGCAGGGGCCAGCTGCCATTGGGCAAGTCGGACGACGCCAACGACATTCCCTCGGCCGAGCTGCTGGAAGACCGGGTCGCCCAGGCGCTCGCGCTGGTGGCCGAGGTGCGCAGCCTCTGGGCCGGCTGGCTGCAGGATGTGGAGACCTTGTTCCCGCAGTTGCAGGACCACTCGCTGCGCGCCAGCTGGAAAACCCAGCTGCGGGCGCCGCTGCAGGCCCTTTTCACCGGCGGCGCATTCTTGCCCATCCTGGGCGAATGCAGCGCCATTCATAAGCGCGTGCTCAAGGGCCGCGTCTGGGCCGCCCTGCACATGCATGCCGGCGACGGCAATGTGCACACCAACCTGCCGGTCAACAGCGATGACTACGAGATGCTGCAAACCGCGCACGAAGCGGTGGCGCGCATCATGGTGCTGGCGCGTTCGCTCGATGGCGTGATCTCCGGCGAGCATGGCATTGGCATCACCAAGCTGGAGTTCTTGACCGATGAAGAGCTCCAGCCCTTTGCCGATTACAAGGCCAGGGTGGACCCGCAAGGGCGTTTCAACAAAGGCAAGCTGCTACGAAATCAGGAGCTGCAGGCGCCCGTCGCTGCTGGGTTGGAGGCCAATAATGCTGATAAGACTGAGCTCGGGGAGGCATTTTTCGCCGACCTGACCAATGCCTACACGCCGAGCTTTGGCCTGATGGGCCATGAGTCGCTGATCATGCAGCAGTCCGACATAGGCGCGATTGCCGACAGCGTGAAGGACTGCCTGCGCTGCGGCAAGTGCAAGCCGGTGTGTGCCACCCATGTGCCGCGCGCCAACCTGCTGTACAGCCCGCGCAACAAGATCCTGGCGACCTCGCTGCTGGTCGAGGCCTTTCTGTATGAGGAGCAGACCCGGCGCGGCATCAGCATCAAGCACTGGGAAGAGTTCGAGGATGTGGCCGACCATTGCACGGTGTGCCACAAGTGCCTGACGCCTTGTCCGGTTGACATCGACTTCGGCGATGTGTCGATGAACATGCGCAACCTGCTGCGCAAGATGGGCCACAAGTCCTTCCGGCCCGGCAATGCCGCCGCCATGTTCTTCCTGAACGCGACCAATCCGCAAACCATCAAGCTCATGCGCAGCGCCATGGTGGATATGGGCTTCAAGGCCCAGCGCCTGGCCAATGATCTGCTGCGGGGCCTGGCGCGCAAGCAGACCGCCAAGCCGCCGGCCACGGTCGGCAAGGCGCCGGTCAAGGAGCAGGTGATTCACTTCATCAACAAGAAAATGCCCGGTGGCCTGCCCAAGAAGACCGCGCGCGCCTTGCTGGACATTGAAGACAAGGATTACGTGCCCATCATCCGCAACCCGAAAAACACCACGGCTGAAACCGAAGCGGTGTTTTACTTCCCCGGTTGCGGCTCGGAGCGGCTGTTTTCGCAGGTGGGGCTGGCAACGCAGGCCATGCTGTGGCACGCCGGCGTGCAGACCGTGCTGCCGCCGGGTTATCTGTGCTGCGGTTACCCGCAGCGCGGCAGCGGCCAGTATGACAAGGCCGAGAAAATCATCACCGACAACCGCGTGCTGTTTCACCGTGTCGCCAACACGCTGAACTACCTGGACATCAAGACCGTGGTGGTGAGTTGCGGCACCTGCTACGACCAGCTGCAGGGTTACGAGTTCGACAAGATATTCCCGGGCTGCCGCATCATCGACATCCACGAGTACCTGCTGGAGAAAAACATCACGCTGCAAACCGGCCAGGGCTATCTGTACCACGACCCCTGCCACAGCCCGATGAAGCTGCAGGAGCCGATGAAGACGGTCAAGGCGCTGCTCGGCGACAACGTGCTGAAGAACGAGCGCTGCTGCGGCGAGTCGGGCACGCTGGGTGTCACGCGGCCCGATATTTCGACCCAGATCCGCTTTCGCAAGGAAGAAGAGCTGCAAAAAGGCGAGGCCGCGTTGCGGGCATCGGGAGTCCTGGGCGAAAAAGAAAATGTCAAGATCCTGACCAGCTGCCCCAGCTGCCTGCAAGGCCTGTCGCGCTACGGCAACGACCTGCAGAACGGCTTGCTGGAGGCCGACTACATCGTGGTCGAGATGGCCAACCAGATTCTGGGCAAGGAATGGCTGCCGGCCTATGTCGAGGCCGCCAACCACGGCGGGATCGAGCGGGTGCTGGTGTAGTGGACAGGCCATGACCGCAAGTGCTTGCCCCCTGTGTCAGACCGATGGCGGGCTGCTGGTTTTCCGTAATGCGCAGCTGCGCATCATCCAGGCCCATGAGGCCGGTTTTCCGGCCTTTTACCGGGTCGTCTGGAACCGGCATGTGGCCGAGTTTTCCGATCTTTCGCCCAGCGAACGCGAGGCCTGCATGCAGGCCGTGGTGACGGTGGAGCAGGTGCTGCGCACGCAGTTGCAGCCGCACAAGGTCAACCTGGCCGCCTTGGGCAATGTCGTGCCGCATCTGCATTGGCATGTGATCGCCCGCTTTGAGGGGGATAGCCATTTTCCGGCGCCGGTCTGGGGCGTCGCGCAGCGCCCCGTGGACGAGGAAAAACTGGCGGCGCTGGCCTTGCGCTGCGAGGGCGTCAACCGCCTGATCGCCGAAAAAATGGCGAGCTGATTGGCAGCTCTTGTTTATTTTCAGAAAGTGAGACGCCACCATGGCAGGTCTTCAAGCCGGGTCACCGACCCCTAGCGCATTGACGGTTCACAGCCAGTCGCGCATTCTCGAAATCACCTTTTCCGACGGTGCGCATTTCAGGATTCCGTTTGAGCTGATGCGTATCTATTCGCCGTCCGCGGAAGTTCTGGGCCATGGGCCCGGTCAGGAAGTGCTGCAGACCGGCAAGCGTGAGGTCGACGTGGTCGCGCTGGAGCCGGTGGGCAACTACGCGGTCAAGCCGGTGTTCTCGGATGGCCACGAAAGCGGCATCTTTTCCTGGGACTATCTGTACCACTTGGGGGCGGACGAACAGCAGCTGTGGGACGACTACCACCGGCGCCTGCAGGCGGCCGGCGTGGAGCGCGACGCGCCCATGGTCGCAGCGGGCGGCCACGCCTGCGGTCATCACTGATTGACTGATGGCGCGCCGGCAGCGCGTCCGCGCCGCTGCGCTGTTGTTTTTCCGGCATAAAACCCGGCAATGCCCCGAGGCATCAAAGGGTTGTCGCTATCAATTTGGGCTTTGCCCTCTAGCATTCACTTTATGAGTAGTACCCATTTCGGTTTTGAATCGGTTGACGAGCGGGACAAGGCGCGTCGCGTGCGTGGCGTGTTTGACTCCGTTGCGCCCAAGTACGACGTGATGAACGACCTGATGTCCATGGGGCTGCACCGTGCCTGGAAGGCCTACACCGTGCTGGTGGCGAATGTCAAGGAGGGCTATCAGGTGCTGGACATTGCCGGGGGAACCGGTGACCTGGCGCTGGCCTTTGCGCCCAAGGTCGGCAGCACCGGGCGTGTGGTGCACACCGACATCAACGAGGCCATGCTCAGGGAGGGCCGCAACCGGCTGCTGGATGCCGGTGTGAATCTGCCGACGCTGGTCTGCGATGCCGAGCATTTGCCGTTTCCGGATGCCTGCTTTGATGTGGTGACCGTGGCCTTCGGTTTGCGCAACATGACGCACAAGGAAGATGCCCTGGGCGAAATGAACCGCGTGCTCAAACCCGGCGGCAAGCTGCTGGTGCTGGAGTTTTCCAAGGTGGCCAAGCCGCTGGAAAAGATTTACGACTGGTATTCGTTCAAGGTGTTGCCCAGGCTCGGCAAGCTGGTGGCCAATGACGACACCAGCTACCAGTATCTGGCCGAGTCGATTCGCATGCACCCGGGCCAGGAAGAACTCAAAGCCCTGATGCTTAAAGGTGGTTTTGGTCATGTGGACTATCACAACATGTCGGGCGGCGTAGTCGCATTACATGTTGGAATCAAGTGTTGAAGCGAAGCAGCGTATTAATCTGGCTCAAAGCCGTGCACAAGGAGACGTTATGAAAATTTGGTCGGCCATTCTTTCCGCCGCGCTGGTATTGACCCTGGCTCTGGCGGGACCGGCTGCCGAGGCCGCCCGCCTGGGCGGTGGCAAGTCGTTTGGCAAGCAATCGTCCAACGTCACGCACCGCGAAGCGGCGCCGGCAGGTGCCCACTCCGCGGCCAATTCCGCCGCCAAACCGGCAGCCCCGGCCGCAACGCCGGCTGCCCCGGCACCGAAGAAGCCTTGGGGCGCCATGCTGGGTGGCCTGGCTGCAGGCCTGGGCCTGGCCTGGCTGGCCTCTTCCCTGGGGCTGGGCGGGGCCTTCGGCCAGATCATCATGTTCGCCTTGCTGGCGCTGCTGGTCATGCTGGTGCTGGGCTTTGTCATGCGCAAGCTCAAGGGCGGCGCGGCCGATGCGCCGGGCTCGGCGCGCGGCCAGACGCCTTTTGCGTTCCAGGGGGCGGGCAGTGCCGATACACCGAAAAGCTACAGTCCTGAAAATGTCGGCAACGATGCCTCGGCGCGTCCCTGGGAGCGCGGCAACATGGCCTTTGATGCCGGCAAACAGGATGCCGCTGCTTCGGTGGCTGGCGGCTCGATGATCGGTTCGGCACTGCTGGGAACCCAGTCCTGGGGCGTTCCGGCGGGCTTTGATGCCGAGGGCTTCCTCAAGGCCAGCAAAACCAACTTCATCACACTGCAGGATGCCTGGGATCGCTCCGACATCCAGAGCCTGCGCGCGATGATGACGGACGACATGCTGGCGCAGATCAAGGCCCAGCTGGCTGACCGTGAGTCCCATACCGGCGGTGTGGCCAACAAAACCGAGGTCGTGATGCTCAACGCGCAACTGCTGGGCATTGAGGAATTGAGCGATGTCTACATGGCCAGCGTGGAGTTTTCCGGCATGATTCGCGAAGATGCCTCGGCCGGTGCCAGCCCCTTCCGCGAGGTCTGGAACATGACCAAACCCCGCAATGGCGGCAGCGGTTGGCTGGTCGCTGGCGTGCAGGCGCTGCAGTAATTCGAATTGCCCTCCCGGCATGGGCGGCCGGGCCTGGCGTCAAAAAGCCTTTTTATCCTGCAAAATCGGGGACGTATGAATAACACGTCCCCTTTTTCTTTTCTGGAGTCCATCGTCAGCCGTTTTCAGCCGCCCGCCTGGGCGGTTGATGAAGGGCAGCAGCGGCTGGTGCTGTTTCTGAACCATGTGCTGCAGCAGGAGCCGCCGGCGCAAGACCGGTTGTTGCGGCAAAAAGGCCGGGTGGTCCATGTCAGGTGGGGCGTGTTTGCTATTGATTTGATAGTGACTCCGGCCGGCCTGGTCGACCGTGCGCCGGCTGGCGCCAGGCATGACCTGTTGCTGTCGGTGGCGACCGAATCACCCCTGGCCATCATGCAGTCGGTCATGGCCGGCAAGCCGCCCCCGGTCAAGATTGAGGGCGATGTGCAGCTGGCGGCCGAGGTCGGCTGGCTGGCCGAAAATTTGCGCTGGGATGCGGAAGAGGATTTGTCCCGCGTGATCGGCGATGCACCCGCCCATGCCCTGGCCGAAGCCGGGCGGCGACTGCTGGGCGGCCTGAAACAGTTCCTGGCGCAGGCACCGTCCGCGCCGGCCGCGACCTCATCCGCCGGATCCAAGCCTGAGCCCGATGCCGCGAAAGCCTCTGCATGACCCGGATATTCAGGGGGGCTTTTATTGTCTGGACGGCGCTGCGCTTCGGTCTTGACGAACTGGTGCTGTCCAGCTTTGAAAGGCCGTGGATCCGCTTGCTGGCCCGCATCGTCTCGCTGGGGCGCAATCTGAAGGCGCCGCGCGGCGAGCGCCTGCGCCAGGCACTGGAAAGACTGGGGCCGATATTTGTCAAGTTCGGGCAGGTGATGTCCACCCGCCGTGATTTGCTGCCGCCCGACATCGCCGATGAACTGGCACGCTTGCAGGACCGGGTGCCGCCTTTTGAGTCCGCCGTGGCGGTGGCCATCATCGAAAAAGCGTTTGGCAAGCCGCTGGACCGCATTTTTGCCAGCTTTGAGCACACGCCGGTGGCCAGCGCCTCGATTGCCCAGGTTCACTTTGCCGTCCTGCATGACAGCCGTGAAGTGGCCGTCAAGGTGCTGCGTCCCAACATGCTGCCGGCGATTGAAAAAGACCTGGCGCTCATGCGCATGATGGCCGGCTGGGTCGAGGGCGCCTCGGCCGACGGCAAGCGCCTCAAGCCGCGCGAGGTGGTGGCCGAGTTTGACAAATACCTTCACGACGAACTGGATTTGCTGCGCGAGGCCGCCAATGCTGCGCAGCTGCGCCGCAACATGCAGGACTTGCAGCTGGTCATGATCCCGGAAATGTTCTGGGACTTCTGCATGCCCGATGTCATGGTGATGCAGCGCATGAAGGGTGTGCCCATAGGCCAGACCCAGAGCCTGCGCGATGCCGGTGTGGACATGAAGAAGCTGGCGCGTGACGGCATCACGATCTTCTTCACCCAGGTGTTTCGCGACGGCTTTTTTCATGCCGACATGCACCCCGGCAATATCCAGGTCAGCCTCGCATCCGAAACCTTCGGGCGCTATATCTCGCTCGATTTCGGGATTGTGGGCACGCTCACCGAGGTCGACAAGGAGTACCTGGCGCAAAATTTCAGCGCGTTTTTCCAGCGCGACTACAAGCGCGTGGCGGAGCTGCATCTTGAGTCCGGCTGGGTGCCGGCCGCCACCCGGGTCGATGAACTGGAAGCCGCCATCCGTGCCTGCTGCGAACCCTATTTCGACCGGCCCCTCAAGGAAATTTCGCTGGGCATGGTGCTGATGCGCCTGTTTCAGACTTCGCGCCGCTTCCAGGTCGAAATTCAGCCGCAACTGGTGCTGCTGCAAAAAACCCTGCTCAATATCGAAGGCCTGGGACGGGAACTTGATCCCGAACTGGACCTCTGGAGCACCGCCAAGCCTTTTCTGGAGAAGTGGATGCTGGAGCAGATGGGGCCGGAAAAGCTGCTGGCCCAGCTCAAGGCCGAAGCGCCGACCTACGCCAAGTTGCTGCCGGGGCTGCCGCGCCTGCTGTCGCAGTACCTGAAGGCCTCACCTGGGGGCAACCGCCGTGAGCTGGAAGAACTGCTGGCTGAACAAAAACGCACCAACAAGCTGTTGCAAAGCCTGATTTACGGTGGGCTGGGCTTTGCCCTGGGCTTGCTGGCCATGCAGTTCATGCTCCGCGTGCGGCTTTTCTGAGGCCTGCCGGGCCGGCCGGCAGGGATGCCGTGGCGGGGCCTGGGTTGGCGGTGAACGCTTATAATTAAAGGTTTTGCACCGCCAAGCCTTTTTCGGGCGAAATTTCCCAGACAGAAGCTCTAGCACCATGCCAATCTACGCCTACAAATGCGAGTCCTGCGGGTTTGCCAAGGACGTTTTGCAAAAAATGTCGGATGCACTCTTGACCGACTGCCCCCACTGCGGTCAATCCAGCTTTACCAAGCAGCTCACGGCCGCCGGCTTCCAGCTCAAGGGCTCGGGCTGGTATGTGACGGACTTTCGCGGGGGTGACGGCGCAGCCCAGGGCGCCAAATCAGCCGATGCCCCAACCACCGCTGTCGCGCCAGCCAGCAGCAAGGCCGCAGAGGGCGGCGCGGCCGCTGCTCCGGCCGCCGCGCCTGCGCCAGCCAATCCTGCGCCAGCGCCCGCCGCGCCCGCCAAAGCCGCGTGATGAGTTCCCTTCGCCGGTGGCTGCTGGCCGGACTCCTGGTGCTGGTGCCGCTGGCCATCACCCTGTGGGTGCTTGACTGGATTGTCGGAACGCTGGACCAGACGCTGCTGATTCTGCCGGGTGCATGGCACCCCGACAAATTGCTGGGTTTTCACCTTCCCGGTTTTGGCGTTTTGCTGGCGCTGGCCATTGTGCTGCTGATTGGCGCCGTGGCGACCAACTTCCTCGGCAAGAAGCTGGTGGTCTGGTGGGATGCCCTGCTCAACCGGATTCCCATCGTCAGGTCCATTTATTCCAGCGTGAAACAGGTGTCCGACACGCTGTTCTCGGAAAACGGCCATGCCTTTCGCAAGGCGCTGCTGGTGCAGTGGCCGCGCGAGGGTGTCTGGACCATTGGTTTCCTGACCGGACTGCCCGGCGGCGATGTGGTCAACCATTTGCCGGGCGAGTATCTGAGCGTCTATGTGCCGACGACCCCCAACCCGACCGGCGGCTACTTCGTGATGCTGAAGAGATCCGACTGCATTGAACTCAAAATGAGTGTCGACGAGGCCTTGACCTATGTCATTTCGATGGGCGTTGTGGCGCCCAAGTCTGCCGCCCCACCCATGTCCCCCACATTGACCCCACCCCTGTAAACGGCGCAACAGCGCTGAAAGTTCGAGTATTTTTATGGCTATCGTTTCCCAAATGCGTTCCAACTATTGCGGTCTGGTGACCGAGAGCCTCATGGGCCAAACCGTCAGCCTGTGCGGCTGGGTCAATCGCCGGCGCGACCATGGCGGCGTGATCTTCATCGACCTGCGCGACCGCGAGGGTTCCGTGCAGGTGGTGTGCGACCCGGATCGCGCCGACATGTTCAAGACCGCCGAAGGCGTGCGCAACGAGTTCTGCGTGCAGGTCCTGGGCGTGGTGCGCGCCCGCCCCGAAGGCACGGTCAACGACCACCTGAAAAGCGGCAAGATCGAGGTGCTGTGCCATGAGCTGATCGTGCTCAACGCCAGCGTCACGCCGCCGTTCCAGCTCGATGACGACAACCTGTCGGAAACGACGCGGCTGACGCACCGGGTGCTGGACCTGCGCCGCCCCTACATGCAGAACAACCTGATGCTGCGTTACCGCGTGGCCATGGAAACGCGCAAGTTTCTCGATGCCAATGGCTTCATCGACATTGAAACGCCGATGCTGACCAAGAGCACGCCCGAAGGCGCGCGCGACTATTTGGTGCCCAGCCGCGTCAACGAAGGCCAGTTCTTCGCGCTGCCGCAAAGCCCGCAGCTGTTCAAGCAGCTGCTGATGGTGGCCGGCTTTGACCGTTACTACCAGATCACCAAATGCTTTCGCGACGAAGACCTGCGCGCCGACCGCCAGCCCGAATTCACGCAGATCGATATCGAGACCTCCTTCATGGGCGAGCAGGACATCCGCAACCTGTTCCAGGGCATGATCAGCAACATCTTCAAGACCGTGCTGAGCACCGACCTGGGCGAGTTCCCGGTCATGGCCTACAACGATGCCATGCACCGCTATGGCTCGGACAAGCCCGATCTGCGCGTCAACCTGGAGTTCACCGAGCTGACCGATGTGATGGCCGATGTCGACTTCAAGGTGTTCAGCGCCCCGGCCACCACCAAGGGCGGCCGTGTCGTGGCCCTGCGCGTGCCGGGCGGCTCGGAAATGAGCCGCGGCGAGATCGATGGCTACACCGAATTCGTCAAGATTTACGGCGCCAAGGGCCTGGCCTGGATCAAGGTCAATGACGTGAGCAAGGGCCGTGAAGGCCTGCAGAGCCCCATCGTCAAGAACCTCCATGACGCTGCGCTTGCCGAAATCCTCAAGCGCACCGGTGCCCAGAATGGCGACCTGCTGTTTTTCGGCGCCGACAAGGCCAAGGTGGTCAACGACAGCATCGGCGCCCTGCGCCTGAAGGTCGGGCACAGCGAGTTCGGCAAGAAAGCCGGTTTGTTCACCAAGGGCTGGAAGCCGCTGTGGGTGGTCGACTTTCCGATGTTCGAGTTCGACGAGGAAGGCCAGCGCTGGAGCGCGGTGCACCACCCCTTCACCGCGCCCAAGGACGGCCATGAAGACTGGATGGACAGCGACCCCGGCCGCTGCATCGCCAAGGCCTATGACATGGTGCTCAATGGCTGGGAACTCGGTGGCGGTTCGGTCCGCATCCACCGCGCCGAGGTGCAGAGCAAGGTCTTCAAGGCCCTGAACATCGGGGCCGAAGAGGCGCAGCAGAAATTCGGTTTCCTGCTGGACGCGCTGCAGTATGGCGCGCCTCCGCACGGCGGCCTGGCCTTTGGCCTGGACCGCATCGTCACCCTGATGACCGGCGCCGAGTCGATCCGCGATGTGATCGCCTTCCCGAAAACCCAGCGCGCCCAGTGCCTGCTGACCCATGCCCCCAGCCCGGTGGACGAAAAGCAGTTGCGCGAGCTGCACATCCGCCTGCGCAATCCGCAGCCGGCCTGAAGGCGATCGGGCTGGGGAGTTGGCGCCGCCAACAGGCTGCTGAAAGACGACAGGGGACGTTTTGAAAGCCTTCAAAATCCCCGAGTCGGTGCTGGTCGTGATCCACACGCCGCAACTGGAGGTGCTGCTGATTGAGCGCGCCGACCATCCCGGTTTCTGGCAAAGCGTCACCGGCTCCAAAGATGCGCCGGACGAGCCGCTGCCGCAGACCGCGCTGCGCGAGGTCAGGGAGGAGACCGGCATTGCGGCCCAGCCCGCGCAGCTGCGCGACTGGGCCATCTCCAATATTTATGAAATTTATCCGGCCTGGCGCCATCGCTATGCGCCGGGCGTGACGCACAACACCGAGCATGTGTTTGGCCTGTGCCTGCCCGAGGCTTGCGCCGTGACCCTGAGTCCGAACGAGCACATTGCCTGGCGGTGGTTGCCGCACCGGGCGGCGGCCGACCTGTGTTTTTCCCCTTCCAATGCCGAGGCGCTCTTGCTCTTGCCGCGCTTCTTGGTTTAAATCAGCTCATCACCCGCTATTTGATACGCCACGCCACCACCCATGCCCTCACGCCAAAAGTTCGAGGCATTGCACCTGCTCCAGGGCGGGCAGGCGTTTTTTCCCGCGCTGATCCAGGCTTTTGACGCGGCGGCCAGGTGGGTGCAGCTGGAAACCTATATCTTTGATTTCCATGGCGCCGGCGCCGAGGTGGCCGAGGCCCTGATGCGGGCGGCAAGGCGCGGAGTCACGGTGCAGGTGCTGGTGGACGGCATTGGCACCGCGGCCTTGAGCGACGCCTGGCAGAAAAAACTCAGCGAAGCCGGCGTGCACTGGTGCGTCTACTCGCCCCTGGCGGCCGGCTTGGGCGGCTTGGGCCTGCTGCTGCCGGATCGCTGGCGCCGGCTGCACCGCAAGCTGTGCGTGGTCGATCAGCACACGGTGTTTTGCGGCGGCATCAATGTGCTGGACGATTTTTATGACCCCAACCACGGCCCGCTGCAGGCCCCGCGTTTTGATTTTGCCCTGGCCGCGACCGGGCCGCTGGCGGTCGATGCGGCCGACGCCATGGCGCTGCTCTGGTGGCGCGTTCAGGCCGGCCACAGCGCAAGGCAAAGGCATTTGAGCGTGGCATGGGAGGCGGTCAGGGCCGCCGGTTACGGCGGACGCACCGATGCCGCGCAACTCGCCAGCCAGGCCGAGGCCGCAGCGACCGGTAGTTCCCGCGCCAGAGCCTCGCTGATACTGCGCGACAACCTGCGCAACCGCAGCAGCATTGAGCGCGCCTACCGCAAGGCGATCGGCCAGGCGCGCCAGGAGGTCATCGTGGCCAATGCCTACTTCGTGCCCGGCGGCAAGCTGCGTCGTGCGCTGGTCAGGGCGGCCAAACGCGGTGTGCGCGTGACCCTGCTGCTGCAGGGCAGGTACGAGTATTTCATGCAATACCACGCGGCGCGGACGGTCTATGGCGCGCTGCTGGCGGCCGGGGTCGAGATTTATGAGTACGAGCCCAGTTTTCTGCATGCCAAGGTGGCCGTGGTGGACGGGCATTGGGCCACCGTGGGCTCGTCCAACCTGGACCCGCTGAGCCTGCTGCTGGCCCGTGAGGCCAATGTGGTGGTGCAGGACAGGGCCTTTGCCGAAGATTTGAGGGGCCAGTTGCGCCAGGCCATGGCCAGCCATGGGCGGCGCATAGATCCCACCGCTTACAGCCGCAGGCCACTGGGCCAGCGGCTGCGCGGCTGGCTGGCGTATGCCCTGATGCGGTTGGCGCTGCTGGTGATCGGGCAGCGCTATTGAGGGCGCGGCAGAGCGGGGCCGGGCCGCGCCGCGCTGCGTTTCCGGCTTGAGTTGCTATTGAATCAATAGCTGGTTGCGCCCGTGAGCTAAGGACTGGAGCCTAAAAACCCTTGATAAATCGGGAGAAGGCCAAAGCAAGCTGCGTTTCGGGGGAGGCTGGTAATATCTGGCATGCTTATGAAGTCCACCACGCCCCCCCAAGAGTCGACCGACGAGGGAACGCCTGTTTCCGTCAAAATCCGCGAGCGTCTGGCCCAGGCGCGCAAGCGCTTTCATGCCAACGACAATATTGCCGCCTTCATTGAGCCCGGTGAGCTGGAAAAGCTGCTGGATGAGGTGGAGGTCAAGATGCAGGCCGTGCTCGACAGCATGGTGATAGATACCGCGGGCGACCACAACACCAACAACACGGCCCGCCGCGTCGCCAAGATGTACCTGAACGAGGTGTTCAAGGGCCGTTACGTGCATGCGCCCACCATCACCGAGTTTCCCAATGCCGAACACCTGAACGAGCTGATGATCGTCGGGCCGATCACGGTGCGCAGTGCCTGCTCGCACCATTTTTGCCCGGTCATCGGCAAGGTCTGGATCGGCGTGCTGCCCAATGAGCACACCAATGTGATCGGCCTTTCCAAGTACGCCCGGCTGGCCGAGTGGGTCATGGGCCGGCCGCAAATCCAGGAAGAGGCGGTGGTGCAGCTGGCCGACCTGATCATGGACAAGACCCAGCCCGATGGCCTGGCCATCGTGATGGAGGCCAGCCATTACTGCATGGCCTGGCGCGGCGTGAAAGACATGGACAGCAAGATGATCAACTCGGTGATGCGCGGCGTGTTCCTGAAAGATTCGAGCCTGCGCCGCGAGTTTTTGGCGCTGATACCGCAGAAAGGCTAATCCCATGTTGGTACGTTTGCTTTATGCCAGCCGCGCCGTCGACAGCAGCGCCGGCGCCGTCGAGGCCATCCTGTCGCAGTCGCGCCAGCACAACCCGGCTTCCGGCATCACCGGCATTCTTTGCTACGGCGGCGGCATCTTCCTGCAGGCCATCGAAGGCGGCCGCATGGCGGTCAGCGAGCTGTACGGCCATATCCAGCGCGATCCGCGGCACAAGGATGTGGTGCTGCTGGACTACGAGGAAATCACCGAGCGCCGCTTTGGCGGCTGGACCATGGGCCAGGTCAATATGTCCAAGCTCAACCACTCCATCCTGCTGAAGTATTCCGAGAAGGCCGAACTCGACCCTTATTCGGTGTCGGGCAAGGTGTCGTTCGCGCTGCTCGAAGACCTGATGGCCACGGCCGCCATTTGCGGCAGGGTGTGAGTCTCGCGCAGCGCCGGCCTGACGCGTGTCCCCAGGCGCCCTGGCCCCCGTGCGGCTCGCCGGACTGATTCATGCCGGCGGGAACCTCGCCGGCGGCAATGCGCGCCTTGCCGCTGTCGCCGGCCTGGCGCTGGCTTGAGGCCGCGATGACGGCGCCCTTGCTGCTAGGCTGCGATTTCTCCAGCAGCCCGAGCCCCAGAAAACCGATTGTGTTAGCCATCGGGTCCATGGCCCATGGGCGCTGTGTGCTATCAAAAATAGAGCGGATCGAGTCTCTGGAAGGGTTCGGGCAGTGGCTGCAGCAGCCCGGGCCCTGGCTGGGCGCCTTTGATTTCCCGTTTGGCCTGCCGCGTGAACTGGTGACGCAGCTGGACTGGCCGCTGCAGTGGCAAGACTGCATGCGCCACTATGCGGCGCTGAGCCGCGCCGACATCCGCGCCACCTTTGCCGCCTTCTGCGACGCGCGGCCGCCGGGCGGCAAGTTCGCGCACCGCGCCACCGACAAGCCGGCCGGCTCCAGCCCGTCGATGAAGTGGGTCAACCCGCCGGTGGCCTACATGCTGCATGCCGGCGTGCCGCGGCTGCTGGCCGCGGGCGTGCAGCTGCCCGGCCTGCACGAGGGCGATGCGCAGCGGGTGGCGCTGGAAGGCTATCCGGGCCTGCTGGCGCGCGAACTGCTGGGCCAGCGCTCGTACAAGAGCGACGACAAGGCCAAACAGACGGCCGAGCGCCTGATCGCGCGCAAGGACCTGATCACCGGGCTGGAACATGGCCAGACGCGGCTGGGCCTGCGCCTCAAGCTCAGCCATGCGCAGCGCGATGCGCTGGTGGACGATGCCAGCGGCGACAGCCTGGATGCCGTGCTGTGCCTGCTGCAGGCGGCCTGGGCGCAGCAGCAGGGCGCGCCGCGCTATGGCCTGCCGGCGCAGATGGACCCGCTGGAGGGCTGGATCGTCACGGCCTGACTCCAGGCGCCCATGCCTGCTTCAGCGCCTGAAGCGAATTTGGCGCAAGTCCTTTGCCTATGGGTGTCAGTAGCTATAAAATTTATAGCATATGGTTTACCGGCTGCTGGCCGACCTGGTCCTTGGTCTTCACTTGCTGTTCATCGTGTTCGCGCTGGCGGGCGGCGTGCTGGCCCTGCGCTGGCGCTGGCTGCCCTGGCTGCACCTGCCGGTCCTGGCCTGGAGCGCCACGGTGGAGTTCATGGGCTGGATCTGCCCGCTGACGCCGCTGGAAAACGCGCTGCGCCGGGCCGGGGGCGTGGCAGGCTATGCCGGCAGCTTTGTCGAGCGCTACCTGTTCCCCTTGATCTATCCCGGCGAACTGACACGCGAGTGGCAGTTCGCGCTGGGCGGCCTGCTGCTCGTCATCAATGGGGCGATCTATGCTTTGCTCTGGCGCCGACGCCGGCTTCATTAGGCCTTGACATCGAGGAAACGGCTGCGCAGCATGAGGGGCTGTGCAAATAAACAGTATACTGCCGTGCTTTCCGCCCACCAGGAATAATTCAGCATGATTTTTGCCGCCAGCCCAATGAAATCGGGCGCATGTAGCTATCAATTCGAGAGCACATCGAAGAAGGCAGGCCGGCGGCCATGGGGCCGGGCGCTGGCCGTGCTGGCCCTGGCATGGCTGGCCCTAGGCGTTTCCGTGGCCCAGGCCAGGGCGCCGGCCCGCGCCGCCTGGCAGGGCGTGGTGAGCCATGTGGTCGATGGCGACACCGTCCGGGTGCGGCCGGCCGGCGGCGGCAAGCCGGTCAGCGTTCGGCTCGAGGGCATTGACGCGCCGGAGCTCTGCCAGCCGGGCGGCAGCGCGTCGCGCGATGCGCTCAAGCGCCGGGTGTTGGGCCAGCGCGTGGTCGTGCAGGGCCGGCGCCATGACGACTACGGCCGGCTGCTGGCGCGGCTGCTGCTCAAGGGCGAAGACCAGGGGGCCTGGATGGTCACGCAAGGGCAGGCCTGGTCCTACCGCTACCGCAACAACCCAGGCCCCTACGCCTCGCAGCAAAGCCGGGCCAAAGCCGCCGGGCGTGGCGTGTTTGCGCGGGGCCGTGGCGCTGCGCCCGTGGAACCCCGTGAATTTCGACAACGGCACGGCTCTTGCCGTTATTGAGTGATAGCCAGGCGCCAGCCCCGCGCCGGGTGTTGGCCCTTGTCCTACGGCAAGTTCGGCCGGTGCTGACCTGCCGCCATGAGGCTGCTGGCTACATTGAAAACGGGCGATTTCACAATCGCCGCCTGATCGCATGGCCCTCGCGAACCTCGTTTTTGGGACATGCCTGTTTTTCACACAAGGAGAGATCATGCATACACTGACTTCAAACCATTCACCGGCAGGCCAGCGTTTGAATACACCTTGGGTCGTGCTCAGTTCCCTGGCGCTGCTTCTGGCGTTGAGCGCCTGCGACTACAAGCCGGGCGATGGCAAGACAGCCGGCCAGCAAATCGATTCGGCCATCAGCAAGACCGAAAAGGCCGCCACGGAGGCCAAGGCCAAAACCGAAAGCGCCATGGCCAACGCCGCGTCTGCGATGAAAGACGCCGCGCAGAATGCCGAGGCCTCGGGCAAAGCCATGGCGAGCAAAGCGGGGGAGGCGATGGATGACATGGCCATCACGACCGCCGTGTCGGCCGGTCTCGCCAAAGACCCTGATTTGAGCGCCTTCAAAATCAATGTGGACACCAAGAATGGTGCCGTCACCCTGAATGGATCGGCGCCCACCGAGGCCGCGCGCGAGAAGGCGGGCAACATCGCCAAGGCGGTCAAGGGCGTGAGCTCGGTGGACAACAAGCTGGTGCTGAAGGCGGGTTAAGCGCGCCACGGACCGGGCCGCTTGCTGGCCAAGGTAGAAAAGCTGGCGATGAAACGATTCATCGCCAGTTTTTTTTATTTGATCCGGCCATCGCCACTTGGAGCCGGCGCCGGGCGGAGGCAAGCGCTAGACGCTTGACCGCTTAAGGACGAACGACGATGTCGTTGCGAACGCCCTTGACGTTCTTCACGCCGCGGGCAATGTTTTCAGCCTGCATTTTTTCGGCGTCGGACTTCGCAAAGCCGGACAGCTGGACCGTGCCATTGAGCGTTTCAACGCTGATGGCCGTGGCCGAAACCGACTTGTTCTCAACAAACCTGGCCTTCACGGAGGTGGTGATGGCCGCATCGTCGACATAGGCGCCCGTGGTTTCCTGGCCACGCACGACGGCGCAACCGCTGCCGATGATGGTGATGCCTGCCAGTGCGGCGAAGGCAAGTGCGCGAGCGTATTTCATGTTGTTTTCCCCTTGAGTAGGTTTCATTGATTTGGTGCAGGGTTTGAAAAGCCGGTTGATCGGCGGCACCTCGCCAATCTACTGGAAAGCTGCGCCGGCTTCAAGCTGGCCCGCAGCCGGGCCACCACGCGGGCCATCCCTTCAGCGCCGGCTCGCAAGCCTTCCTGCCGCAACCAGGCGGCATGGGCCGAAACCTGGCCCATCACCAGGCCTGGCCTTTGTCGCGGCGTTGAAAAAGCAGGGTGCGGCATGGGGTGTCGCGTGCGGGATGACGGTGATAAATCAATAACGGTTTTGCCGGCGCTGGCGGGATGAGGAAACCAGCAAGGCCACCGCCGCACCCACTGCCGCCGCGATCAGCACGGAGCGCAGCGGCTGTTCGGACACATAGCGGGTGGTGGCGCTCGCGGCACGGTTCAAGGATTGCTGGGTGCGGTCCTTGGCTTCCCCGGCCAGGTCCAGGCTCTGCAGGGCCAGCTGTTGCGCTTTGGAGGCCAGCCTGTCGACGACAGGCTCGACGTTGCCGCGCAAGCCGCGCACCTTGTTGTCTGCCAGGTCCATCGCCGTGCCTGCTGTCTGCGGCATCTCGGCGGAAGCCTGGCGCATGGCGGGCATGGCATCGCGGGAAGTGGGCGGGGTGTTGGTATGCATGTCGGATCCTTGGGAAGTTGAATTTGACCTTGGGTGCGCCTGCTGCTGCATCGCGCGCCACTCGGCATCGCTCAGGCGGTGTCAGCGTTTTTTGATCAGGCCGGCCACAAACCCCACGATGGCCATGATGGCGAAAATGAAGAAAAGAATCTTGGCGATTTCAACGGCGCCTGCCGCGATGCCGCCAAAGCCGAACACGGCGGCGATCAGCGCGATCACCAGAAAGATGACGGAATAGTGCAGCATCTTGATCTCCTTGCCTGGCGGTTGGCGGGGCCTCTTTGGAAACGCCTGTTAGCCAAGGGTAAGGGGATTGCCGGTGCTTCCTCATCGGCTGCCGGCGTGTCGCGCTGTCAGCGGCGGGGCGGCCGCGCTGTAGGAGGGGGCTGACGATTGGCTGCGCGCGCCCCGGTCAGGAGCTCCTGGGCAGCACGGCGGAAATCTGCGTGCCTCTTCCTTCGCCACTGGCGACGGTCAGGCGTCCACCCGCCGCTTCCACGCGATGGCGCATGCCTGCCAGGCCGTGGCTTCCCGTCCCCGCGCTGCTCGGCTTGAAACCCTTGCCGTTGTCCTTGACCGCCACGGTGATGTAGCTGTCAAAGTTGTGAAGGCTGATCTCGGCCGCACTGGCCTGCGCATACTTGCTCATGTTGGTCAGTGATTCCTGCACCAGCCGGTAGACGGTCAGCTGGGCCGAGTCGCCCAGTTCGACGGCTTCCAGGTCGGTGCTGATGGCCAGTCCGGAACGCTCTTCAAATTCACGCGCCAGGATTTCCAGTGAGGCCACCAGGCCGAGGTGAGACAGCGAGGAAGGCCGCAAATCTTCAACGATGCGGCGCTTCAGCGCAATTCCGCTGTTCAGTGTGCGGGTCAGGTGTTCCAGGCGTTCCGCCGCTTCCGGCAGGTGGCCCGCCAGGCGGGATTTGAGCCGGGCCACGTCCAGCTTGGCCGCCGTGAGCAGTGCGCCCAGCTCATCGTGCAGCTCGCGTGCCAGGTGGCCGCGTTCATCCTCCCGCACATTTTGCAAATGGGTCGCGAGTTCGGCCAGGCTGGCGGTACGCTCGCGGACCAGCGTATCCAGCCGGTCGCGCTCCCGTTGCAGGGATTCCTGCTCGCGCTGGCCCAGGGCGAACACCGCCTCGGTCTGCAGCAGGTACAGGTAAAAGGCCAGCAGACCGGCCAGGGCCATGATGGCAACGCCGATACGGGACAACTGCAGGGCATTCCTGATCTGGACCCGGCCCCGTTCCATTCTGCCGCTGCTGTGGGCCTCCAGCTTGGCAGACTGCTCGCGGATGGCCTCCATATGCTCTTTGCCGACATCTGTGGTCAGGACGAATTTCCAGGCATCTTCATTGCCTTCCTTGCGCATGCGCACGCTCAGGTCCATCTCGGCCAGCTTGCGTGCAATATGCTGGGTCATGGTGCCGAACTCGGCCAGCTGGCTTTGGTAGGGCGTGAACAGCTGGCGCAGCAGCTCCAGGTTCTGGTTGATCTCCGCCGTCGCGGCATCATAAGGTTTCAGGTAGCGTGGGTCGCCCGTCAGCAAATAGCCCCGCTGCCCGGTTTCGGCGTCCAGCATGTGCTGCAACAACTTGTTAACCGCGCCACGGGTTTGCTGCGCTACTTCAATGTCGGCTGCCGCATCCGTGGACGCGCGAAAACTCGCCTCATTGATGAAAATGAGGATGGCGGCGGCCAGCACCGCCAGGGGCAGGCTGATGGCCATTCTGGGTATTGAAAATCGCTTCACGGCAAACTCCATTCGCTGTTTCAATCAGGTCGGGTATTCGTCAATAATGGGCCCAGGACATCAATGCGGATGACCGGCCTGCGGTCATCCTTTCCAGGGTGTTCCCGCCTGGGCGGGCTAAATTGAAAGGCACCGACATGATAAAAATCGGAATTGTGGATGACCATGCCATTGTGCGTTCGGGACTCAAGCAGTTCTTCTCCGACCAGGTCGATTTGCGCGTTGTGGGCGAGGCGGGTAACGGCCGCGAGGCGATTGACCTGGTTCGCAATGTCGAGCTGGATGTGCTGGTCATGGATCTTTCGATGCCGGGCCAGAGCGGCATCGATGCGCTGGCCATGATTCGCGCCAAGGCGCCGGACGTGGGCATACTCATCTTGAGCGGTTACCCCGAAGAGCATTACGCCGTCAACCTGATTCGACAGGGGGCCAGTGGCTATCTCAACAAGGAGTGCGACCCGTCGGAAATTGTGGATGCCATTCGCGTGATTTCCCTGGGCAAGCGCTACATCACCCCGGCGGTGGCGGAACTGCTGGCGCAACAATTGAACCGGCCCAGCGACATGGCGGCGCACGAGCAATTGTCGGAGCGGGAGTTTCAGGTCTTCCTCAAGCTGGCGAAAGGGGAGACGGCTGGCGATATTGCGAAGGCGCTTTCGCTGAGCGTGAAAACCGTCAGCACCTACAGAACCCGCGTGATGGAAAAAATGAGTCTTGCCTCCAACAGCGACCTCACCTATTACGCGCTCAAGAACAAGCTGATTGATTGAGGTCAAGCTGCAGCGATGCCGCTCTGCTGGATGCAATACGCCACCAGGGCGTCAATCTCGTTGGACTTGTCAAACACCGCATCGACGCCCAGCTGGCTACAGCGCCGGCGAATGTCTGCGGTGGCGTAGTTGCTGAGCACCACGACCTTTTGCCCGGGTGCGCGATTGCGGCAGGCGGCGAGCACACCCAGGCCGCTGCCCTGTTTCAAGAACAGATCGATGATGGCCAGGTCCCATTCGTTGCGACTCTCGGTCAGCCATGCGGTGCCGTCATTTTCGGTTTCTGCTGTTCCTACGGGATTGACAAAAGCCAGTTCTTCAAGCGTACCAATCAGGTTTTCTCGAATGGTGGGGTTGTCTTCGACAATATAGGTTTTCAGTCTCACAGCTCGGGTCCAGGTGGGTGCGGCATGGCTTTCGGACGATGGCGAAAGGTCTGAAAGTGGGGGGCGCAAATGGAGCGCTGATAAAGTGTCCGCCATGTTTCCTAATGTATCTCCGGCTGAAGTTTATTCTGCCAGTGGCAGAGGTCAGTCAATGTAGGATGCCTCCTACGCCTGTCCTGTAGGCTGGCGCCCACAGTCTTTCATGGCACTTGCCGACTGCGCAAGAGGGCGATCCATCCGATAGTCAGCTATCTGCAACGCAATGTGTTCGTCAGGCATTGCAGGGCAAGCCTGATGTGATGCTGGCTTGAAACCCACCCATAGCGCATGACCACGACCCTGTTGCAATCCCCCGTTATTCGCAGAGTGCTCGCGGGCCTGGCCGCCTTGCTGCTGGCCCTGGTACTGCTTGTTTTATTTTTCTCGTGGGATGCATTGCGCGGCCCTGTCAACCACTATGTGTCCGACCAGCTGGGGCGCCGCTTTGAGATCACACGGCATCTCGATGTGGATTTGGGACTCACCACAACCGTCAGGGCCGATGGTCTGGAGTTTGCCAATCCTGAGTGGGCCCGCGAACCTTATCTGCTCAAGGCGAGGGCTGCCGAATTCGACATCAAGTTGCTGCCGCTGCTGTTGGGCAGGGTGGTGCTGCCCCGCATTGCGCTGACCGAGCCGCAGATGGGGCTGCAGATCGAGCCGGATGGGCGGCGCACCTGGGCGCTGTCGCGCGACACCGCCGATGCGGGCGCCATCCCCGACATAGGCGCCTTGCTGGTTGACCGCGGCACCGTGAAATACATGGCGTTGGCGCAGGGCGCCTATGTGAGCGCCGAATTTTCTCTGGCGCAGGAGTCGGACGAACAGCTTCCTTTGACCTACAAGGCTGGCGGCAAATGGAAAAACGAAGCGTTCACCGTCAGCGGGCGGACCGGCGGCGTGCTGACGCTGAGCAAGCATGTCGAGGCAGCCTTTCCCATCGAGGTCAATGCGGCCGTGGGAAGAACCCGCCTCACAGCCAAGGGCAGCATCGACCATCTCGCAGAGTTGGGCGGCCTGGATGCGACGTTTGAGCTGCAGGGCAGCAACCTGGAAGAGCTGTACAAGCTGCTGGGCGTGGTGCTGCCGTCGACACCGCCTTACAAACTGCGCGGCAAGCTGAGCCGGCACGGCAAGCTGTGGGCTGCCAGCCAGATACAGGGCGTCCTGGGCAGTTCCGACCTCAGCGGTGACCTCAGCTTTGACCAGTCGGCGGCCGTGCCGCTGCTTACGGGCAAGGTGCAATCAAAACGGCTGGATTTCGAGGACCTGGGGCCCATGGTTGGCATGTCGCCCCAGGCGGCGCCGGTTGCCAAGGCCGCGCCTGTCCCTGGCCAGGTCGTGGCATCGGCTGCGGACAGGCCAGACCGAAGCGCAGCATCCTCGCGCAAGGTGCTGCCTGTTGCATCCCTGGACGTCGCAAGACTCAAGGCCATGAACGCCGACGTGACTTATTCGGCGGCCGATATCCGGCATGTGCAGGCGCTGCCGCTGGACAAAGGCAGTGTTCACGTCAAGCTCAATGCAGGCGTGCTGCAGCTCGAGCCTGTTTCGCTGGGCGTGGCGGGTGGCACGGTGGCCGGCAGCATCCGCATTGATGCCAATGTCGCGCCAGCGGCATTGACGACCCGGCTGGATGTGCGCGCCGTGCAGTTGAACCAGCTGTTTCCCGCGGTCGAGACGACAAAAAGCAGTTTCGGGAAAATCAGCGGGCAGTTCGATTTGAAGGGGCGCGGCAACTCCGCCGCACAAATGCTGGGCTCCGCCTCTGGCGATGTGGCCGTGCTGATGGGCAAGGGCCAAATCAGCAACATGCTGATGGAGTTCATGGGGCTGGACGGCGGCGAGGTCATCAAGTTTTTGCTGCGCGGGGATGTCAATGTGGAACTGCGCTGTGCCGCGGCCGCCTTTGATGTGAAAGACGGCGTGATGAGCAGCAGAACCATTGTGCTGGACACGGCGGATACGGTGATTACCGGCCAGGGCCAGGTGAATCTGGCCAGGGAAACGCTGGACATCGTGCTGCAGCCAGCGCCCAAAGACCGCAGCATCCTGAGCCTCAGGTCGCCGCTGAAGATTGGTGGAACCTTTGCGTCACCCTCCGCCGGGCCGGACAAGACAGCCCTGGCAGGACGGGCCGGCATGGCCCTGGCGCTGGGCCTCGTCAACCCCTTGCTGGCGCTGGCGGCTACCGTGGAAACCGGGCCGGGTCAGGACGCGGACTGCCAGGGTGTTCTGGCGCAGGCGGCCAAGCCTTTTGCCGGGGCGAGCGTCGGCGCAAAAGCCGGCAAGCAATGATGTCGGCGCCCCGAACTCAGTGTGTCGCGCAGACGCTGCAGCGCATGTTGCGCACCAGCTGCATCTCGTTCCAGGCCATGCTGCGGCCGTCCAGCATCAGCAGCCGGCCGGTCAGGGGCGCGCCGACACCGCACAGCAGCTTCAGGGCTTCCGCGGCCTGCACCGTGCCCACAATGCCCACCAGCGGCGCAAACACGCCCATGGTGGCGCAGCGGGTTTCTTCCAGCGAGTCCGACTCCGGGAAAACACAGGCGTAGCAGGGCGATTGTGCGCTGCGTCGGTCATAGACCGCTATCTGCCCGTCGAAGCGGATGGCCGCCCCCGAGACCAGCGGCTTGCGATGCTGGACGCAGGCGCGGTTGATGGCGTGGCGGCTGGCAAAGTTGTCGGTGCAGTCGATGACCAGGTCGGCTTGCTGCACGAGCTGCTCGAGCAGGGCCTCATCGGCCCGCTGCGTGACCGGAATGACCTTTACATCGGGGTTGATGGCGGCAATGGCCTGCACCACAGATTCGGCCTTGAAGGCGCCGATGCGGGCCAGGTTGTGGGCGATTTGCCGCTGCAAATTGGTGGCGTCGACCCGGTCATGGTCGACGATGGTGATGCGGCCGACGCCGGCACTGCCCAGGTACAGGGCCACCGGTGAACCCAGCCCGCCGGCGCCAATGATGAGAACGTGCGACGCCAGCAGTTTTTCCTGGCCCTCAATGCCGATCTCGTCGAGCAGGATGTGGCGCGAATAGCGGAGCAGTTGCTCGTCGTTCATGAAGGAAAACTGCTCATCAATGCCGGGTCAGTTTTCTTTTTTCTCGTTCTTGGGCTCGACCACGGCGGTCTTGCTGACCAGAACGGTGCGGCCCTTGAGCTTGTTGATGGCCTGCGTCAGCTGGAAGTCCTTGTCGCTGCCCAGTTCGGGCGGACGGCGCTGCTCGGGCGGCTTCTTGGCCTCTTCTTCCAGCCGCTTCATGGCTTCTTCGCGGGCCTTTTCACGGCCGGCATCCTTGACTTCGGCACCCTGGCCGCTGTTCAGGTGCTTTTCCAGGTCGGCCTCGCGCGTGCGCAGGGCGGCAAAAGGGCTGCCTTCCGCGGTGTCGTCCACCATCACGTCGGGAACGATGCCGCGCGCCTGAATCGATTTGCCGCTGGGCGTGTAATAGCGTGCGGTGGTGAGCTTGAGCCCGGTGTCGGGCCCCAGCGGGCGCACGGTCTGCACCGAGCCCTTGCCGAAGGTCTGGTTGCCCATGATGACGGCGCGCTTGTGGTCTTGCAGGGCGCCGGCAACAATTTCACTGGCCGAGGCGGAGCCTTCGTTCACCAGCACCACCAGCGGTACGGTCTTGAGCGCGGCGGGCAGCCGTTTGAGCGGATCGACGCCATTGCGGCGCTGGTAAAACTCGGGTGCGGCCTTGTAGGTGAATTTGCTTTCTTCCAGCTGGCCGTTGGTGGACACCACGGTCACGTTCTCGGGCAAAAAGGCCGCCGATACGGCAACCGCCGCATCCAGCAAGCCACCGGGGTCGTTGCGCAGATCCAGCACCAGGCCTTTCAGGTGAGGCTCCTGCTTGTAAATCTGCTCGAGCTTGGTCACGAAGTCGTCGACCGTGCGCTCCTGAAACTGGCTCAGGCGAATCCAGGCGTAGCCGGGCTCGACCACCTTGCTGCGAACGGACTGGGTACGGATCTCTTCACGGATGATGGTGACCGGAAAGGTCCGGTTCTCATCCTTGCGGAAAATCGTCAGTATCACCTTGGCCTTGGGCTCGCCGCGCATTTTCTTGACCGCGTCGTTCAGGCTCAGGCCCTTGACGGGCGTGTCGTCGATGCGGGTGATCAGGTCATTGGGCTTCAGGCCGGCGCGGTCGGCCGGCGAGCCTTCGATCGGCGACACCACCTTGACCAGCCCGTCTTCCTGGGTGATCTCGATGCCGACACCGACAAAACGGCCGCTGGTGCCTTCGCGGAATTCCTTGTAGGATTTTTTGTCGAAGTAAACCGAGTGCGGATCCAGGCTGGCCACCATGCCCGAGATGGCGTCGGTGATGAGCTTTTTCTCGTCAACCGGCTCCACGTAGTCGGTTTTCACCATGCCAAACACCGCCGCCAGTTGCTGCAGCTCTTCGAGGGGCAAGGGCGAGAGTCCGCCCCGGGCGACGGCCTGCAGCTGCACGGTTGTGAGGGCACCTGCTACCGCGCCAATGGAAATCCAGCCTGCTATCTTGAGTTTCTGCCCCATAAACACCTTCTTTGGCCTGCGTTGCGGGCCTGAGTACGCACTAGTTTGAGCACTGTTTTCAGTACTTCAAGCAATATACACCTTGGAGAAAAGCCCCATTCCGCAGTTCCGTGCTGCGCAGTCGCCAAACCGGCCAAAACCGCATCAATGTGCAGTTTTTGCCGGTTTTTACCTGACTTTTACATGAAATCTGATCAAGCCTTGCCTTGCGCGGCCACGGCCGCGGCGGCCCTGGCCACCGCCTCGCTGTCGCCCAGGTAGTAGTGGCGCAGCGGCTTGAGCTCGGCATCCAGCTCATACACCAGCGGAATGCCATTGGGAATGTTCAGGCCCACGATGTCGTCGTCCGAGATCTGGTCCAGGTATTTCACCAGCGCGCGTATCGAGTTGCCGTGGGCCGCCACCACAACCCGCTTGCCGGCCTTGATGGCCGGCGCCATGGATTCATTCCAGAAGGGCAGCACGCGCGCCACCGTGTCTTTCAGGCATTCCGTCAGCGGCACCTGCCCGGATTGCAGCTTGGCGTAACGCGGGTCGCCGCGCTCGCTGCGCGCGTCGCCGGCCTCCAGCGGCGGCGGCGGGGTGTCGTAGCTGCGGCGCCAGACCAGCACCTGCTCGTCGCCGTATTTCTTGGCGGTTTCCGCCTTGTTCAGGCCCTGCAGGCCGCCATAGTGCCGCTCGTTGAGGCGCCAGCTGTGCACCACCGGCAGCCAGGTGCGGTCCATCTCGTCGAGCGTGTGCCACAGCGTGCGGGTGGCGCGCTTGAGCACGCTGGTGTAGGCCAGGTCGAAGTCATAGCCTTCGTTTTTCAGCAGCTGGCCGGCGCTTTTGGCCTGCGCGATGCCGGTTTCCGTGAGGTCTACGTCAGTCCAGCCGGTGAAGCGGTTTTCAAGGTTCCAGGTCGATTCGCCGTGGCGGATGAGCACGAGTTTGTACATGGTGGAAAGCGTTAGGGGGGAGTTAGGGGGTGAAATGGACGTGAAAAGGTGGGGCTAAGCGATGGCCGCAAGGCGGCTTCTCCCCTCCATTCTAAAATCACGGGTTAGGTGAAAAAAACACACAAAGGTACAACGTGAAATTTCTGATCGATAACTGGATGCTGATTTCCATCGCTCTGGCCTCCGGCGGCATGCTGGTTTGGCCCATGATTGCCGGCAGCATGAATGCCGGCGCGCTCAGCGCCAGCGGCGCCGTGCAGCTGATCAACCGCGAAAAAGCCGTGGTGATTGATGTGAGCGAGCCCGGCGAATTTGCCGCCGGTCATGTGGTCGGCGCCAAGAACGTGCCTTTCGGCGAGCTGGAGGCCAAGCTGCCCGGCGTCGTGAAAAACAAGGCCTTGCCCCTGATCCTGGTCTGCGCCAGCGGCGCACGCGGCAACCGTGCCGTGGCGGTGGCCAAGAAACTCGGCTACGCGCAGGCGCAAGCCCTGGGCGGCGGACTCAAGGCCTGGAAAGAGGCCAATCTGCCCGTCGAGAAGTCCTGATCCGTCTCCAGCAGGCCTGAAAAGGGCCTTCACTCTCCGCTTTGTCCTCCCGCGATTCTGAACCAGCATGCAAACCGTCAAAATCTACACCACCGGCACCTGCCCCTATTGCATCCACGCCAAACAGCTGCTCAAACAGCGCGGCGTCACCGAACTCGATGAAATCCGTGTGGACCAGCTGCCCGGCGAGCGCCAGAAAATGATGGACATCACCGGCCGGCGCACCGTGCCGCAAATCTTCATAGGCGACACCCATGTGGGCGGCTGCGATGACCTGGTGGCGCTGGACGGCAAGGGCGGCTTGCTGCCGCTGCTCAATATCGGCTGACATAATGCCGCCACGCCTGCGCATCGCCGGCAGGCCTTTTCCCCTTTTGACCCTTAACAGTAACCCGAAAGTTCACCATGGCTGAAGCCAATCTTGACCCCGTCTTTCAAATTCAGCGCGTTTACCTCAAGGACGTGTCACTGGAGCAGCCCAATTCGCCCGACATCCTGCTGAACCAGGATCAGCCCGGCGTGGATATCCAGCTCGGTGTCGATGCCACGCCGGTGGCCGATGGCCTGTTTGAAGTCAGCGTGACCGCCACCGTGCACACCAAGATTGCCGACAAGACCGTGTTTCTGGTCGAGGCCAAGCAGGCCGGCATTTTTGAAATCCGCAATATTTCACCCGAGCAAATGGGTCCGCTGCTCGGCATTGCCTGCCCGCAAATCGTCTACCCCTACCTGCGCGGCAACGTGGCCGACGTGATTCAGCGCGGCGGTTTCCCGCCCGTGCACCTGGCCGAAATCAACTTCCAGGCCATGTACGAGCAGCAGCAGGCCGAAGCCGCCGCGGCGGCAGCGCCCGCCGCCCCGCAGATCATCGTTTGATGCCTGCCTGAAGCGCCGCGCGCCCCTACCAGGTGTTGTCGTCATGAAAATAGTGGTGATTGGTGCCGGCGCCTGGGGCACGGCGCTGGCAATCAGCGCGGCGGCTGCGCCGCGGCATCAGGTCACCTTGTGGGCGCGCGATGCGGCGCTGGTCAAGGCCCTGCAAACCGAGCGCAGCAACAGCCGTTACCTGCCCGGCATTGCCCTGCCTGAGCGCTTGCAGCTCAAGGGCGGTGGTGCGGCATCGCTGGCCGACGCGGTGCGGGGGCAAGAGCTGATCATCATGGCCACGCCGGTGTCGGCGGCCAGGGGCTTGCTGCACAGCCTGCAGCACGCCAGCGTGCCGCTGGCCTGGCTCAGCAAGGGCTTTGAGGCGCCCGTCGCGTCCGCTCCCTCTGCTGAATCATTCGGGCTGCTGGTCCACGAAATACGGGCCCAGGTAGCTATCAATTTAAGAGCGGGCGTGCTCAGCGGGCCGAGCTTTGCGCTGGAGGTGGCGCGCGGCCAGCCGACGGCGCTGGTGGCCGCCAGCGAACACGCCGAGGTGCGCGATGCGCTGGTGGCGGCGTTTCACAGCAGCACGCTGCGCGTCTACGCCAACGACGACATCGTGGGCGTCGAGGTCGGCGGTGCCGTCAAAAACGTGCTGGCGATTGCCACCGGTCTCTGCGATGGCCTGCAGCTGGGCCTCAATGCCCGTGCGGCGCTGATCACGCGCGGCCTGGCCGAGATGACCCGGCTGGGTGTCGCGCTCGGTGCGCGCGCCGAAACCTTCACCGGCTTGTCGGGCCTGGGCGATCTGGTGCTGACCGCCACCGGCGACCTCAGCCGCAACCGCAAGGTCGGCCTGCTGCTGGCCCAGGGCAAGAGCCAGGCTGAGGCGGTCGGGTCGCTGGGCCATGTGGCCGAGGGCGTTTACTGCGCCCGCACCGTGGTGCAGCGTGCCGCAGGCCTGGGGGTCGACATGCCGATCGCGCAGAGCGTGGTGGCGCTGCTCGATGGCCGGCTCAGGCCGGAGCAGGCGGTGGCCGCCCTGATGGAGCGCGAGCCCACGACGGAGCTGGCCTGACCGAAGGCGGTCGGTTTGCTATGTTTTTAATAGCTGCCTGCGTCCGATCCGATTGGGCTGCAGTGCTGCTTGCCTCACTGTTTTTGCAGCACGATAGTCACCAGCAGCGAGGCGTCCTGCACGGCGGTCAGGCCATGCGCCACGCCGCCTTCCAGCCAGAGCAGCTGCCCGGCCTTCAGGCGCTGGGTTTTTCCGTCGGCCGTGAAGTCCACCTCGCCTTCCAGGCACTGCACCGTGCTGTCGCCCTTGACCTGGTGCGAGGGCACGCTTTTTTGGGCCGGCACGACCAGCCGCATGACCTCCAGCGCCTCGCTCTTGAACAGGGCGGCGGTGCGTGCTTCCGACAGCTTGCCCGCAAGCGGCTGAACGTCAATGACTTGCCCTGGGGCGGCGTGTTCAATGGCCATGATGGAGCTCCTGGAAAGTGCTGCGGTTGCCGGAGCCAGTTATACCTGAAGGGCCAGGGGCGCCGTCAGGCATCCGAGTGGCGCGCTCGGGTTTGGCCCGCCATTTTCAAGAAAAACAGGCCGCCAGCCCAATCGGAACGGGCGTAGGCAGCTATTAAAAGGAGAGCGGCCAGGTCTGTTGCACGGCAGACCGTTTTGACCCCGCGGCCAATTCTGGGTAACCTGAGCCCCCTTGGCAGGCCAACGGCCAGGCTGTTTGGGGCTTGCGCCTCTCGGGATTGGACTAAACTCAAAACCGTTTCGCGCCGTGCCTGACTTTCACCAACAACACCTCGGAGCATTCCATGGAAGACACCAACAAAGACAAGCTCATCACCGACATGAAAGTGGTACTCGCCGACGTCGAGGACTTGCTCAAGTCAGCGGCCGCGGCCACCGGCGAAACCGCCGTGGCCCTGCGTGAAAAAGCGGCCGACAAGCTGAAACTGGCCACCGACAAACTGAGCGGGCTGCAGGAAGCGGCGCTGCTCAAGGGCAAAGAGGCGGCCAGGATCACCGACGACTATGTCCATGCCCACCCCTGGCGGGCCGTCGGCATTGCCGCGGCGGCCGGGTTTTTCATTGGCTTGCTGGTCAACCGCAAGTCATAACAGCGGCCGCACGATGCGCGAAGCCGCCAGCCCGCCGGTTCAGGTGAATGACTGACGCCCGCATGAACACTCCGCGGCCACAAGCTCCCGGCGCAGCCCCGACCGAGGCGAACTCGCCGCCGCGCCTGTTCGCCTCGCTGCGCCAGCTGCTGCTCACGCTACTGGGCATGGCGCACACGCGCATGGCCCTGGCGAGCGTCGAGCTGGAAGATGAACTGCAGCGGCTGATCGGCCTGTTGCTGAGCCTGCTGGGGCTGCTGGTTTTTGGCCTGGTGGGCATGTTGATGCTCACGCTGCTGCTGGTGCTGGCCGTTGACGCCACGCAGCGTGTGGCGGTGCTGGCCTTGCTGGCGCTGGGCTACCTCGGTCTGGGCGGCTGGTTCTGGTGGCGCCTGCAGCGTGCGCTGGCGACGCGCCCGCCGTTTTTTCAGGCAACGCTGGCCGAAATGGCGCAGGACCGCGAGGCCTTGCAAGCTGCCTTGTCAGCCAGCGCGCAGCGCGAAGCCGCACCATGAGCGAGGCAGACGCCGCCACCCAGCGCGCGCTGAGGAAGCAGTTGCTGCTGATGCGCGCCGCGACGGAGCGCGCCGAGATGGTCGGCGCTGTTGACGCGGCACGGCAGTCGGTGCGTTTTTTCAGAAGCGGCGGCATCCCCGGCCTGGCCCTGGCCAAAGGCCTGCCGCTGGCCCTGGAGCTGCTCAGGCGCGCACCGCTGGCCAGCTCGCTGCTGACGCTGGCCCTGTCAGGCGCGCGCCGGCCCTTGCTGCACTTGCTGCGCTACGGTCTGCTGGGCGCCGGTTCGGCGCTGCTGGCGTGGAAGGGCTACCAATGGCTGGCCGGCCGGGCTGAACCGCCTGCGGAGCCGCCCCTGGATCAGTCCATAGGCGCTGACGCGCCGCTGATGTAGGCGCCTGACAAGAGCAGGTGTTGCGACGAAGCGGCTTGCACGCATCGGGCGCTTCTCCCAAAGCCAAGCCATTGCTCAGTTTCTTGCCGTTGAGGGGAAGTCCCGATCAAGGGTTGGGTGTCCTTTTGGACCACCAGCTCAATCGTTCGATCCGAGACGGAAGTGTCTTGGATCGGACTCCCCGTGCCGCCCTCAAGTCATGTAAGGTCATGACGTCGTTACCGAGAGTAGGAGTGGACGTCAATGGCCCGGTCGCGCAGAATCGACGGGTTCTTCTTCGCGAAAGGTGCCGAAAATGACAATCGCATTCCTTGAAGAGAGTAATGTGGCTACACGAACACTGCCGCGCTCGCTGGCGACGCAGGCCGGTGGCTTTGTGTTTGTGTCCGGCCAAGTAGCCAGGGACGAAAACGGCGACCTCATCGCAGGGGGGATAGAGGCTCAGACGCGCCGGACGATGAAAAATGTGGCTCAGGCGCTGGCATTGGCCGGTTGCACGCTCGAGGACGTGGTGAAGACCACGGTCTGGCTCGATGACGCACGCGACTTCGATGATTTCAATCGCGTTTACAGCGAGTTCTTCCCTGGAAATAAGCCGGCGCGATCGACAACACAGGCGAAAAACATGGTCGGCACCAAGATTGAGATCGAGGCCGTTGCCTATAGGCCGTAAGGCCGATCTCGTAAAAAGAGAGCGGATTGGCGTGCTGCCAATCCGCTTCCAGCTTCGGCCCACTCAAATTTCCAGGTTGTCGATCAGCCGTGTCGTGCCCAGCCGGGCCGCGCC
>CAZWDK010000001.1:48603-56619 GCA_964633095.1 uncultured Polaromonas sp.
CCACTCAAATTTCCAGGTTGTCGATCAGCCGTGTCGTGCCCAGCCGGGCCGCGCCCAGCACCACCAGCGGCTCGGTCGTTGGGCCAGCGCCTTGTGGCGGCTGCAGGTCGGCGCGGCGGCGCACGGTCAGGTAGTCCGGCTTCCAGCCGCGGCGCGCCAGCGCCTGCATGGCCTGCGCTTCCAGGGCCGGCAGTTCGGCCACGCTGGCGCCGCGGGCGGCGTCGCCCAGGACTCTGAGGGCTTGGCAAAGCTGCGCTGCTTCCGCGCGCTCGGCCGGGCTCAGGTAGCCGTTGCGCGACGACAGCGCCAGCCCGTCTTCGGCGCGCTGGGTTTCACCGGCCAGGATTTCGATCGGCAGGGCAAATTGCTGCACCATGCGGCGCACCACCATCACCTGCTGGTAGTCTTTTTTGCCAAAGGCGGCCACGCCGGCGGGCATGCCGGCATAGACGCAGGAGAACAGCTTGAGCACCACGGTGCTGACGCCGATGAAAAAGCCGGGGCGGAAATGGCCTTCGAGGATGTCGGCCAGGTCGGTGGCGGGGTGGATCTTGTAGGTTTGCGGCTCGGGGTAGAGCTCTTTTTCGCGCGGCGCAAACAGCACGTTGCAGCCGGCCGCTTCCAGCCGCTGGGCATCGGCATCCAGCGTGCGCGGGTAGCTGTCAAAGTCTTCGTGCGGCGCAAACTGCAGGCGGTTGACAAAAATGCTGGACACCGTCACGTCGCCCAGCGGCTTGGCCTGCTTGACGAGGGCGATATGGCCGTCGTGCAGATTGCCCATGGTGGGCACAAAGGCCGGGCGCTTGAAGCCGCTGAGTTTCTCGCGCAGTTCGGCGATGGTGTGAACGATGTGCATGAAGTCTCCTCGGCTGCTTGTTGTGAACTAAATCTGAATTACCACGCGTGGGTGGCGTTGACCGGAAAGCTGCCGTCCTTGACGGCGTGGACATAGGCCTCCATGGCGCCGCGCACGCTGCCTGCGCCGTCCATGAAGTTGCGAACGAACTTGGGCATCTTGCCCAGGTTCATGCCCAGCATGTCGTGCAGCACCAGCACCTGGCCGGCGGTGCCGTTGCCGGCGCCTATGCCTATGGTGGGGCAGTGCGCCAGTTGCAGGGTCAGTTCGGCCGACAGCGCCGCCGGCACCATCTCCAGCACCAGCATGGCGGCGCCGGCATCCTGCAGGGCAATCGCCTCACGCCTGAGCTGGGCCGCGGCTTCGTCGGTTTTTCCCTGGACCCGGTAGCCGCCCAGCGCATGCACGGTTTGCGGTGTCAGGCCCAGGTGGGCGCAGACCGGAATGCCGCGCTCGACCAGAAAGCGCACCGTCTCGGTAGTCCAGCCGCCGCCCTCAAGCTTGACCATGTGGGCGCCGGCCTGCATCAGCACCACGGCGCTGCGCAGGGCCTGCTCTTTCGACTCGTGGTAGCTGCCAAAGGGCAGGTCGCCGATCAGCCAGGCCGTGGCCTGTGCGCGGCGCAGGCCGTTGGCGACGCATTCGGTGTGGTGGCGCATGGTTTCCAGCGTCACGCCGACGGTGCTGCTCAAACCCTGGCAGACCATGCCCAGCGAGTCGCCGACCAGAATGCATTCGACGCCGGCGGCATCGGCGACGGCGGCAAAGGTGGCGTCGTAGGCGGTCAGCATGGCGATTTTTTCGCCCTGCGCGTGCATTTCGCGCAGGCGCGGCAGGCTCAGCGGTTTGCGCGCCGCGGGCGTGGCGTTGGGCGGCAGCGTGCCGTAAGGGGTTGCCGAGGGGGGGGCGGTGCTTGTCATGGAGCGGCTCCTGAATTTAGCGAGAGTCTAACCAGCTTGTGGCTGGTTTGGGACGCTTGTTGAGGGCGTCCCGACACAGCGCTTCAAGGTGTTTCAGTCGGGGCTTTTAGCGCACTTCAGGGGCCGAACGGCGCATGCCCAGGCGTTCCAGTAGCTTCACGTCGGCATCGGTGTCGGGGTTGCCGGTGGTCAACAGCTTGTCGCCGTAAAAAATCGAGTTGGCACCGGCCAGGAAGCACAGCGCCTGCACGCCGTCGCCCATTTGCTGGCGACCGGCCGACAGGCGCACCCGGGCCGTGGGCATGGTGATGCGGGCCACGGCAATGGTGCGCACGAACTCAAACGGATCGAGGTCGGCCTGATTCGCCAGCGGCGTGCCCTCGACCTTGACCAGGTTGTTGATGGGCACCGACTCGGGGTAGGGCGTGAGGTTGGCCAGCTCGGCCACCAGGCCGGCGCGCTGGCGCCGTGTTTCGCCCAGGCCCACGATGCCGCCGCAGCAGACCTTGACGCCGACGTTGCGCACGCGCTCCAGGGTGTCCAGCCGGTCCTGGTAGTCGCGCGTGGTGATGATGTCGCCGTAAAAGTCGGGCGCGGTGTCGAGGTTGTGGTTGTAATAGTCCAGGCCGGCGCTCTGCAGGGTCTGGGCGTGGCTGTCTTCCAGCATGCCCAGCGTGGCGCAGGCTTCCAGGCCCAGGCCCTTGACGGTGCGGATCAGCTCGGCGACTTTTTCAATGTCGCGGTCTTTCGGCGAACGCCAGGCGGCGCCCATGCAAAAACGGGTGGCGCCGGCGTCCTTGGCGCGCTGGGCGGCCGCCAGCACTTCCTCGGGCTCCATCAGCTTGCTGGCTTCCACGCCGGTGTCGTAGCGCGCCGCCTGCGGGCAGTAGCCGCAGTCTTCGGCGCAGCCACCGGTCTTGATCGACAGCAGGGTGGCGAATTCCACCAGCGTCGGGTCGAAGTTTTCGCGGTGCACGCTTTGGGCGCGGTGCATCAGCTCGGGAAAGGGCAGGTTGAACAGGGCTTCGATCGCGTCAACGCTCCAGCGTTCGGCCCCAGGCCTAGCGGCCTTTGCCTCGGCGGTGCGGGGGCGGTGCAGCGTGACGACTTGTTCTACAGGGGTGGACATGTTGGGCTTTCCTTCTGGAAAATGGGTTTCGGAGTCTAGCGGAGGCGGCGTTGCGAACCGGTTTAGCGCAAGGCCTTGGCCAGGGTGGTCAAGGTTTCAATCAACAGGTCGACATCGGCCTCGGTGTGGGCGGCCGACAGCGCGATGCGCAGGCGGGCCGTGCCTTCGGGCACCGTGGGCGGGCGAATCGCCGGCACCCAGATGTCCTGCTCGCGCAGGCCCTGCATG
The DNA here is from genome assembly GCA_964633095.1 of uncultured Polaromonas sp. Classification (GTDB taxonomy): domain Bacteria; phylum Pseudomonadota; class Gammaproteobacteria; order Burkholderiales; family Burkholderiaceae_C; genus Polaromonas. The sequence goes on from CAZWDK010000001.1 coordinate 51,737, forward strand.
GCGGCCAGTGCCTTGTCATTGGGGCCGATCAGCAGCGGCTGGATGGCGGTATGCGATTCCGAGAGCTGCCAGCCGCTGCCCTGCAGGCCGGCCGTCAGGCCGCTGCGCAGGCGCGCAATCAGCCGGTTCAGGTGGCTGCGCCGCCATTCGTCCTGCGCAATCACGCGCAGGCTGGCGCTCAGGGCGCTGGCCAGCAGCGCGGGCGCGGCGGTGGCAAAAATATAGCTGCGGGTTTTTTGCAGCAGCCATTCCACCAGCGCCTCGTCGCCGGCCACAAAGGCGCCGGACGCACCGGCCGCCTTGCTCAGCGTGGCCATGTAGAGCACGCGGCGCGAGGCCTGCTCGCCATACAGCCCGGCCTCGGCCAGGCTGCCGCGGCCTTGCGGGCCCCTGACGCCAAAGCCGTGCGCGTCGTCCAGCAGCAGCAGGGCGTCGTGCCGTTCGCACAGGGCCAGCAGGGCGGGAATGTCGGCGCAGGTGCCATCCATGCTGAAGACGGCATCGCTGATGACCAGTTTGCGGCGGGCGCCGCTGTGCGCCAGTTCGTGGTCCAGGGCCTTCAGGTCGGTATGGGCGTAGCGGTGAATCTGTGCGCGCGAGAGCCGGGCGCCATCGATCAGGCAGGCATGGTTCAGCGCATCCGAGAAGATCGCATCACCGGCGCCCATCAGTGCCGGAATGATGCCGGTGTTGGTGGAAAAACCCGCGTAAAAGTACAGCGCACGCGGCAGGCCGACAAAGGCGGCCAATTGCTGCTCCAGCGCCTCGTTGGCGGCACTGTGGCCGCTCACCAGCGGCGAGCCGCCCGAGCCGACGCCGAACGCCTGGGCGCCGGCGCAGGCCGCCCGCACCAGCTCGGGATGCGTGGACAGGCCCAGGTAGTCATTGCTGCAAAAGGCCAGCATGCTGCGCCCATCGACCTTGAGGCGTGCGCCGCCGTCGGGTGTGACCACGGCGCGGCGGCGGCGCAGGTGGGCGCGGTCCAGTTCGGCGATGCGCGCCGGGAAGTCGTCTAGCCAGGAGTTTGTCATTGCCATTCCTCTGGAAGGTTGAAGGTCAGTGCGCGCGGGTCGGGCGTGGACTGGTGGGGAATAGCGGCCAGCAGCGGGGCCTGCAGCTTGTGCCGCAAAAAGGCGATGTTGTCTTGCTGCGCCAGCATGCTGGCATCCATATGGTTGGCGACCCAGCCCGCCAGCGTGAGTCCGCGCGCGCGAATTGCTTCGGCGGTCAGCAGGGCGTGGTTCAGGCAGCCCAGCCGCAGGCCTACCACCAGCAGCACCGGCAGGCCCAGGGCCTGTGCCAGGTCGGCGCCGGTCTCGGTCTGCGAGAGCGGCACCAGAAAGCCGCCTGCGCCTTCCACCACCACCGCATCGGCCAGCGCCGCCAGTGCGCGCTGGCAGGCGACCAGGTGGGCGATGTCTATCTGGACGCCGGCGCGCGCGGCGGCGATGTGCGGCGACACCGGGTCGGACAGCAGTATCGGGTTGTCGAGTTCGGGCGGCACGGAACAGGTGGCGGCTGCGCGCAGGGCGATCACGTCCTCATTGGCCTGCACGCCGTTGATCAGCTCGGTGCCGGCCGCCACGGGCTTCATGCCCACCACGCGGGCATGGCGTTTTGCCAAGGCGTGCAGCAGGGCGGTGCTGACCAGCGTTTTGCCCACGCCGGTGTCGGTGCCGGTGACGAAAATGGACAGTGCCTGGGGCCGGGCGTCAGTCACGGGCATCACCTTTGTCGGCCAGCGTGGCCTGCAGCGCGGCCAGTGCGCCTTGCGCCAGATGGGCGGCCGTTTCCGCATCCAGGGCATAGGGCGGCATGGCATAAACGGTGTGGCCAATCGGGCGCAACACCAGCCCCTGTGCCATGGCGTGCCGGGCGTAGCGGCCGGCAAATCCGGGCTGCGGCCTGGCGCCGTCAAAGCCTTCGTCAATGTCCCAGGCCCAGATCATGCCCTGGCGGCGCGCATGCCGCACCGAGGGGTGTTGCGTCAGCGGCGCAAAGGCCCGGTCCAGCCGCTGCGCCAGTGCGGCGTTGTGCGCCAGCACGTCGCTTTGCTCGAACAGCTCCAGCGTGGCCAGTGCGGCGCGGCAGGCCAGCGGGTTGCCGGTATAGGAATGCGAGTGCAGAAAGCCGCGTGCCACCTCGTCGTCGTAAAACGCCTGGTAGACCGCATCGGTGGTCAGCACGGCCGACAGCGGCAGGGTGCCGCCGGTCAGCCCCTTGGAGAGGCAGATGAAGTCGGGCCGGATGCCGGCCTGCTGGTGTGCAAACAGGCTGCCGGTGCGGCCAAAGCCGGTGGCGATTTCGTCGGCAATCAGGTGCACCTCGTAGCGCTCGCACAGGGCGCGCGCCTGGCGCAGGTAGCCGGCGTCGTGCATGGCCATGCCGGCGGCGCATTGCACCAGCGGCTCGACGATGAGGGCGGCGGTGCTGGCGTGGTGCTGCTGCAGCCAGGCCTCCAGGTCGCCGGCGGCGCGGCGGGCGACATCGGCCGCGCTTTCGCCCGGCAGCGCGCCCCGTGCATCGGGGCTGGGCACGGTGGCGGCCAGCCGTATCAGCGGCGCATAGGCTTCGCGGAACAGGGCGATGTCGGTGACGGCCAGCGCGCCCACGGTTTCGCCGTGGTAGCCGCCGGCCAGGCCGACAAAGCGGCATTTTTCGGGGCGGCCGGTGTTGCGCCAGTAATGCGCGCTCATCTTCAGGGCAATTTCGGTGGCGCTGGCGCCGTCGCTGCCGTAAAACGCATGGCCCAGGCCGGTCAGGGCGCCCAGCCGCTCGGACAGTTCCACCACGGGCGCATGGGTAAAGCCGGCCAGCATGACATGATCGAGCCGCTCCAGCTGATCGCGCAGCGCGGCCTTGATGTGCGGATGGCCGTGGCCAAACAGGTTGACCCACCAGGAACTGATGCCGTCGAGGTAGCGCCGGCCCTCGAAGTCATACAGCCACACGCCTTCGGCCTTGGCAATGGGCACAGGGGGCAGCGTCTCGTGCCGCTTCATTTGTGTGCAGGGGTGCCACACATGCCGCAGGCTGCGCTCGATTAGCGAGGGGTTGTCCATGGGGGTCCCGTTTTCAAAAGGGCGGAAATGCGCGGCTCGCGCTGCAGGGCGGGGCAATCAGGCCATTTGCACCGGAATCGTCGAGCGCTCTTCCTTGATGCGGTTGTCCGGGTTGACGAACACCAGCTTGGGCGAAAAACCCGCCACTTCTTTTTCTTCCACCTGGGCAAAGGCCGCAATGATGACCAGGTCGCCCACCGCTGCACGGCGTGCCGCCGAGCCATTGACCGAGATGATGCGGCTGCCGCGCTCGGCGCGGATGGCGTAGGTGATGAAGCGTTCGCCGTTGTTGATGTTCCAGATATGCACCTGCTCGTTTTCGCCCAGGTTGGCGGCGTCCAGCAGGTCTTCGTCGATGGCGCAGGAGCCCTCGTAGTTGAGTTCGCAGTGGGTGACGGCGGCACGGTGGATTTTGGATTTGAGCAGGGTACGGAACATGAGAGGGCCTGGTGATCTGCAAAAAAAGGGGGGACGGAAAACAGGCGGGACAATGGAGCACGGGCTGCCCTGAAATAAGTAACAATTAGCCTGTTTAACCGCTAGTTTAGGCGAGACCTTATTCAAATTAGTTATATGAAAAATTCAGTTGATTTCTCTGCGGAAACGCTGGCCAGGCTGGCCGAGGCCGATGTGGCACGCGCCCTGGCCGAAGATGTGGGGGCTGGCGATCTGACGGCGGGCCTGATTGAGCCGGGCCGCAGCAGCCGGGCGCAGGTGCTGGCGCGTGAAAGCGCCGTGATTTGCGGCCAGGCCTGGGTGCAGGCGGCGGTGTTGCAACTGGACCCCGAGGCGCGCTTGAACTGGCATGTGCGAGACGGTGAGCGCTGCGCCGCCAACCAGGTGGTGCTGGAGCTGCAGGGGCGGGCGCAGGCCCTGCTGACGGCCGAGCGCACGGCGCTCAATTTTCTGCAGTTGCTGAGCGCCGTGGCGAGCAAGACCGCGATCTTTGTGGACGTCGTCAAGGGCACGCGGGCGCAGATCGTGGATACGCGCAAAACCCTGCCCGGCCTGCGTCTGGCGCAAAAATACGCGGTGCGCATGGGCGGCGGCACCAACCACCGCATCGGCCTGTATGACGCGGTGTTGATCAAGGAAAACCATATCGCGGCCGCCGGCGGCGTGACGGCGGCGCTGCAGGCCGCGGCGCGTGTGGCTGCGCAGGCGAGTTTTGTCGAGGTCGAGGTCGAAACCCTGGCCCAGCTGGAAGAGGCGCTCAAGGCCGATGCCAGGATGGTGCTGCTGGACAACATGGATTTGCCGACCTTGCGGGAAGCGGTTCGCCTCAATGCGGGCCGCGCCATCCTGGAAATTTCGGGCGGCGTCACGCTGGAGGGCTTGCGCGCCCTTGCAGAAACCGGTGTGGACCGCATATCCGTTGGAGGTCTGACCAAGGATGTCAAGGCCACGGATTTTTCCATGCGCTTTGAGGAACTGTGATGGGGGCTGTGATGAATTCGGTGATTGATGTTGAGTACGAGCAGCCGAGCTGTACCACACGCCACGCCTGGGCCCGTGTGCCGCAGGAGCCGGCACCCGACGAGCGCGCCGCGCTCAAGGACAAGATCCGCCGCCTGCTCAAAGAGCGCAACGCGGTGATGGTTTCCCATTACTACGTACACCCGGACCTGCAAGACCTGGCCGAGGAAACCGGCGGCCTGGTCAGCGACTCGCTGGAGATGGCGCGCTTTGGCCGCGACCATGCGGCGCAGACGCTGGTGGTGTCGGGCGTGCGCTTCATGGGGGAGACGGCCAAGATTGTTTCGCCCGAAAAGCGCGTGCTGATGCCCGACCTGGACGCCACCTGCTCGCTGGACCTGGGCT
>CAZWDK010000002.1:0-8770 GCA_964633095.1 uncultured Polaromonas sp.
GCCGGCAGGGTCTTGCCCTCCAGCACCTCGAGAAAGGCACCGCCGCCGGTGGAGATGTAGCCCACCTGCTTCTCGATGCCGTACTTGGCAATCGCGGCCAGCGTGTCGCCGCCGCCGGCGATCGAAAAGGCGCCGCTCTCGGCAATGGCGCGGGCTATGCCCTCGGTGCCCCGGGCAAAGGCGTCGAACTCGAACACGCCGACCGGGCCGTTCCAGACGATGGTGCCGGCGGCCTTGAGCTGCGCCGCCAGCCGGGCCGTGGTGTCCGGGCCAATGTCCAGGATCAGGTCATCGTCGGCGACCTCGGTGGCGGCCTTGATGCTGGCCGGTGCGTCGGCGGCAAAACGCTTGGCCGTGACCACGTCGGTCGGAATCGGCACCGCCGCGCCGCGCGCCTGCATGGCCTCGATGACGGCCTTGGCCTCGGCCAGCAAATCCGGCTCGGCCAGGCTTTTGCCTATCTTCAGGCCGGCCGCCAGCATGAAGGTGTTGGCAATGCCGCCGCCCACGATCAACTGGTCCACATTGCCGGCCAGCGCCTGCAGGATGGTCAGCTTGGTCGAGACCTTGCTGCCCGCCACGATGGCGACCAGCGGCCGGCGCGGATTGGCGAGCGCGGTGGCAATCGCATCCATTTCGGCCGCCAGCAGCGGGCCGGCGCTGGCCACCCGGGCATATTGCGCGATGCCGTAGGTGGAGGCCTCGGCGCGGTGCGCCGTGCCGAAGGCATCGTGCACAAAAATGTCGCAGAGGGCGGCCATCTTGCGCGCCAGCGCCTCGCTGTTTTTCTTCTCTCCCTTGTTGACGCGGCAGTTCTCCAGCAGCACCAGCTGGCCGGGCTGGACCTCGACGCCATCGACCCAGTTGGCGAGCAGCGGAATCTCGCGTCCCATCAGTTCACCCAGGCGTTTGGCCACCGGGGCCAGCGAGTCGGCCGGCTTGAAGTCGCCCTCCACCGGACGGCCCAGGTGCGAGGTCACCATCACCGCCGCACCGGCATCCAGCGCCATCTGGATGCAGGGAATGGAGGCCCGGATGCGGGTGTCTTCGCTGATGCCGCCGGCCTCGCCCAGCGGCACATTCAGGTCGGCACGGATGAAAACGCGTTGGCCCGCAGCCTTGCCGCTGGCACACAAATCGGAAAAACGGATGAAATTCATGAAGGCTCGCAAAGTAAGGGTAAGGGAAGCTCTCGGAGCTTCCTGAGCGGGTCGGCGACGCGCCCGCTATTGTAGGAGTCGCGCGGCCGCAGGCGTTACGGCTTGCGGCCGTTACCAGCCCAGGCCCAGGTGCAGGGGCAGGTAGACCGCCATGCCGGCGATGATGGTGCCGAGCACGCCACGGCGCCAGTAGAACCAGGCGGCGCCGGCCACCGCGGCGAACAGCCGCGCGTCCTGCCAGCTGCCGATCAGCTGGCCCTGCGTCATGACCATTTCCGGCACGATCACCGCCGCCAGCGCCGCAATCGGCGCATAGTCCAGCCCGCGTCGGGCCCAGCCGGGCAGGGTCCAGGGCTTGCTGGAGATAAAAAAGAAGGAGCGCGTGAGGACGGTCACCAGCGCCAGGCCGACGATGGTGAGCAGCGTCCAGGCATCGGTCTGGTTCATGCGGCCTCTCCGGATTCCCGGGCCTTGCCCGGCGCGGGCTGCGCGGCAGGCGGCAAGCCGGTTTTTTCCAGCAGCAGGCACACCGCCACGGCGGCGGCAATGGCCACCAGGATATTGAGCTTGAGCGGCAAGGCAAAGGCCGCCACGGCCGCCGCACCGGCGACACCGGCCGCCACCACGCGCAGCCGGCTGCTGACCAGCGAGCAGGTGATGCCAAGCAAGGCCAGAACGCCGGCAAAACCCAGGCCCCAGCTGGACGGGATGAAGTTGGCCAGGGCCACGCCGATCACGCTGCTGCCGACCCAGTTGGCCCAGCAGAGGCCGCAGTTGCCGGCCAGGTAGGCCTGCTGCGCCAGGCGCTGGGTTGGCTCCTCGCTGGGCGCCGGGAAGCGCTGGACGAACAGCACATAGGTCAGGTCGGCCGTCAGAAAACCGGTCAGCAGGCGCTCCCAGCGCGGCAAATGCATCATGTAGCCGCGCAGATGCGCGCTGAACACCACAAAACGCAGGTTCACGCACAGGCCGGCCGCCAGAATCACCCACATGGGCGCGCCCGCCATGATCAGCGGAATGGCGGCCAGCTGGGCGCTGCCGGCATAGACCAGCACCGTCATCAGCAGCGCCTCCGGCACGCTCATGCCGGAATTGACCATGGCCACGCCGGTCATCAGGCCCCAGGCGGCAAAGCCGGGGGCAACCGCGACCATGTCGCGTGCGCCCCGGCGGAATTCGGGATGGCGGAAATAGGCGGGACGCAGGAACACGGGCTTTACTTTCCAAAAATCATGCCGGGCCGCAGCTCGAAGCCACGCAGGAAGTCGGCCACAGCCAGGCGCTTGCCGCCGGCACGCTGCAACTCGGTCAGGCGCAGCACGCCCTGGCCGCAGGCGACCCTGACGCCCGCCGCATCCACAGACAAAATCGTGCCGCAACCCACATCAGACGGATGCGGATAGCTCTCAATTTCATAGCGCCAGAGCTTGATGCCTTCGCCGCCCAATGGGCTGTGGGCGCCAGGAAACGGGTCGAAGGCGCGGATCCGCCGGCCTATCGCCTCGGCCGGCTGGCTCCAGTCGACCAGCGCCTCGGCCTTGTCGATCTTGTGGGCATAGCTGACACCGGCCTCGGGCTGCTTGAGCGGCCGCAAGCCGCCGCGGGCCGCCAGTTCCAAGGCCTCGACAATCAGGCGGCCGCCCAGTTCCGCCAGCCGGTCGTGCAGGCGGCCGGTGCTGTCCCCGGGCGTGATGGGCAGGCGATCGGCCAGCAGCATGTCGCCGGTGTCCAGCCCGGCATCCATCTGCATGATGGTCACGCCGGTTTCGAGGTCGCCGGCTTCGATCGCGCGGTGAATCGGCGCGGCGCCGCGCCAGCGCGGCAGCAGCGAGGCGTGGATGTTCAGGCAACCGAGCCGGGGCGCATCAAGCACCCATTGCGGCAGGATCAGTCCGTAGGCCGCCACCACCATGGCGTCGGCCTGCGCGGCCGCCATGGCGTCGCGCGCGGCGGCCGCATCGTCGGGGTATTTGCCATCCAGCCGCAGGCTGCGCGGCTGCGCCACCTGAATCTGCCGGCCTTCGGCCCACTGCTTGACGGCCGAGGCCTGCAGCTTCAGGCCGCGGCCGGCGGGGCGGTCGGGCTGGGTCAGCACCAGGGGGATTTCAAAGCCGGCCGCGTGCAATCGCGCCAGCGCCACACGGGCAAACTCGGGGGTACCGGCAAAAATAAGGCGCATGGCTGGGGATTTTAAGGACTCATCGGGGAAAACCCGTGCTTGCGCCCTAAAAACCCGCGGGCGGGGCGCCGGCCGGCTTCAGCCGCGCCGCTGTTAGCGCACCAATTCGCGTTCTTCGTCTTTTTTCTGCTTGATCATCTTGGTCTTGATGCGGTTGCGCTTCAAGGGTGACAGGTATTCGACAAACACCTTGCCCATCAGATGGTCCATTTCATGCTGGATGCAGACCGCCAGCATGCCTTCGGCCGCATGCTCCCGGAGCTTGCCGTCCAGGTCCAGCGCCTGCACCTTGACGGCGATGGCGCGCTCGACACCGTCGTAAATGCCGGGCACCGATAGGCAACCCTCGTCGCCGACCCGGGTTTCCGGGCTGGCCCAGGTGATTTCGGGGTTGATCAGCACCAGCGGCTGGTCACGGTTTTCGCTGACGTCGATCACGATCAGGCGCTCATGCACGTCCACCTGCGTCGCCGCCAGGCCAATGCCCGCCGCCTCGTACATGGTCTCGAACATGTCGGCCGCCAGCTGGCGCAGGCGTGCGTCGATGGCGGCCACGGGTTTGGCGACCTTGTGCAGGCGCGGATCGGGGTAGCGAAGAATGGACAGTTGGGTCATGGGTCGCAAGTAAGAAAAGGCGGAGGCAGGGAAAGGGGCGGCAAGCCGGATGTCGCTATTTTCGCCACTTTTCCAGATTTTTCAGCACTCCGATATTCCCAGAATCTGCTAATCGTTGCTTAATCAAGGGCTTAGATACAAAATCGTCAGTGATTTATCAAGATAGCAACACGGCCTTTTCCAGCCCGCTGGAAGCGGGCCAGCCTCGTACCAGCGCCTAAGGCCTTCAAGATGCATATTATTTTTGGTCGTTTCAGTCAAATTTCAATAGCCGCCGCCGCCCTGTTGGGCCTGAGCGCCGGCCTGCATGCCCAGAACTTCCCGATTACCGCCGGCCAAAAGGCCATCGCCAGCCAGGTCGCCGAAACCGGCGTGGCGCTGGCCGACCTGGCCCCCAATGCGCCCGACAGCTACAGCGTCAAGCGCGGCGACACCCTGTGGTCGATTTCCGGCCTGTTTCTCAAAAGCCCCTGGCGCTGGCCCGAGTTGTGGGGCATGAACCTGCAGGACATCCGCAACCCGCACCTGATTTACCCCGGCCAGCAGCTTTACCTTGAAAAGTCCAATGGCCGGGCCACCCTGCGCACCCGCCAGGCCGCGGCCGACGGCTCGCCCACGGACACGATCAAGGTATCGCCGCGCACCCGTTTCGAGTCGCTGGCGGATGCCGCCCTGCCCACGCTGGCGCCCAACCTGATCGAGCCCTTCCTGGCCGAACCCATGATTGTCGATGAGGCCACGTTTGCGGCGGCGCCGCGGATTGTGGCCGCGCAGGAGGGCCGGGTGCTGCTGAGCCGGGGCGACCGCGCCTATGCGCGTGGCGAGTATGGGGGCGGCAACGCCAACGGCAGGCGCCTGAGCGATGCCCCAGGCGAGCCGCAGGCCTTTCGGGTGTTTCGCGACGCCAAGGCCCTGAAAGACCCGGGCACCCAGCAAGTGCTGGGCTACGAAGCCCAGTATGTCGGCAAGGCCGAACTGGTGCGCAGCGAATCCGGCCCCCAGGTCGCCGGCAACAATGACCAGCCGCAAACCGACATTGTGCCGGCCACCATAGACATCGTGTCCACCAAGGAAGAAATGCGGGTGGGCGACCGCCTGATGGCCGAGCCGGCCCGGGAATTGCGCAACTATGTGCCCCATGCGCCGGCCAGCGCCATCAACGGCCAGATCGTCTCGGTCTACGGCAGCGCCGTCGCCATCGCGGCGGAAAACCAGGTCGTCGTGATCAACCGCGGCGCCCGGGACGGGCTGGAGCGCGGCCATGTCATGGCCATCATCAAGGACGGCGAGCGCCTGCAGGACAAGACCGACAGCGCCCGGCCGCAAATCAAGCTGCCCAACGAGCGCAACGGCCTGATGATGGTGTTCCGCACCTTCGAGAACCTGTCTTACGCGCTGGTGCTGCAGGTGACCGACGGTGTCAGGGTCGGCGACCGCTTCGTCAATCCGAACTGATGCCGGGCCCGACCGGCCTGCAGCTGGACTCCCAGGAACTTCAGGCCTGGCTGCGCCTGACCCTGACACCCGGCGTGGGCAACGGGACGGCGCGCCAGCTGCTGGCCGCCTTCGGCTCGGCGCAGGCCGTCTTCGAACAAAGCAGCCTCACGCTGCGGCAACTGGGCCCAGACAAACTGGCCAGCGCCCTGCAGACCGAGCCGGCAGGCCTGGCCGGCCAGCTGCAGACCACGCTGGACTGGCTGCAGGCCGGCGACGACAGGCGCGTTGTCACCCTCGGCGATGCCGGCTACCCGGCGGCGCTGCTCGACATCGAAGACCCGCCCCTGATGCTTTACATGCTCGGTGCCCAGCTCAACCGGGCGCAGCCAGCGACAAAAACAATCGCAAACAAGCTGGCCATGGTGGGCAGCCGCAACCCCACGCCGCAGGGCGAAGCGAACGCCCGGCAATTTGCCAAGGCCTTTGCCGGCGCCGGACTGTGCGTGGTGTCGGGCCTGGCGCTGGGCATAGACGGTGCCGCGCACGATGGCGCCCTGCTGGGCGGCGGCGAGACGATTGCCGTGGTCGGCACCGGGCTGGACCGGGTCTATCCCAAAAAACACCTGGCCCTGGCCCACCGGATTGCCCAACACGGCCTGATCGTCAGTGAATTTCCGCTCGGCACGCCGCCGCTGACGGCCAATTTCCCCAAGCGCAACCGCATTATTTCCGGGCTGTCCGTGGGCACCCTGGTGGTGGAGGCGGCGCTGCAATCGGGCTCGCTGATCACGGCGCGGCTGGCGGCCGAACAGGGCAAGGAGGTGTTCGCCATCCCCGGCTCGATTCACTCGCCGCAGTCGCGCGGCTGCCATGCCCTGATCAAGCAGGGCGCCAAGCTGGTGGAGCTGGCGCAGGATGTGCTGGAAGAGCTGAAGCTCCCCATGGCGGGGAGCCGCGGCAGCGCGTCCATGGCCCCGGACCGCGCCGATGCAGCCAGCGCGCAGCCCGGCCATGACCCGCTGCTCGAGGCGCTGGGCTTTGATGCCGTCAGCCTGGACGCCCTGCAGGCACGCACCGGCCTGGAAACCGCCCGTTTGCAGGCGCAACTGCTGGAACTCGAGCTGAGCGGCCAGCTGGCACGCCTGCCCGGCGGCCTGTTTCAACGCCTGGCGGCGGGCTGAAGCCCGCCATTCGGCGCCGATTCACCCACTTGACACTGCCGCTGCCATCTGCGTTATATTGGACGCATGTTTGAAGTACTGGTGTACGTTTACGAGAACTACTGGCAAGGCGACGCCTGCCCCGAACCTCACCGGCTGGAACGCAAACTCACCGCGGCAGGGTTTGATGCCGAGGAGATTCAGGCGGCCCTGGTCTGGCTGGACGGCCTGAACAACGCCGCCCACGGGACGCAAATCGGCTTGCCGGCCCAACCGCCTTCCGGCGCCGTCGAAGCCGCCCCGGCCTCGCCCACCATCCAGCCGCAGTCGGCCCACAGCCTGCGCATTTACTCCGTCGCCGAACAGGTGCATCTGGGCGCCGAAAGCCTGGGATTTCTCAGCTTCCTGGAAGCCTCGGGCGTGCTGCCGCCCCACATGCGGGAGATTGTCATAGACCGCGCCATGGCGGCACCGGGCGATCCGGTCAGCCTGGATGACCTGAAGATCATCGTGCTGATGGTGTACTGGAGCTTTGGCGAGGAGCCCGATGCGCTGATTCTTGACGAACTCTGTGACGACACAGAATCCCGGGTCGCGCATTAGGAACCCTCAACCAGGGAATCAGCCCAGCAGACGTTCGGGATTGGCGTCCAGCTTGGCCAGGGCGTCGCGCGTGGCACGCACCGTGAGTGTTTCGTCTTCTACCGGCACCAGCAAGCCCGCCTGCAGGTAGGCCGCCAGGCGGCGCGCCTGAATCAGAAAGCTGCGCCCGTCGGCCGCGGCAAACAGGTGCAACTGCTTGCGTTCGCTGCACCAGGCCAATTGCACCTGGCTGACCTTGGCATTGTGGTCCAGGCTGAACCAGTTGCCCAGCTGCAACTCCTGCGCCCAGGAACGCATGGCATCGGTGGGCTGGCTGCCGCCATCGGCAATAACCTGAATATCCCCGACATCAATGCCAATCATGGTCACCAGGCTCTCGATGTCCAGCGGCAAATCGCCCACATCCTTATCCGACAGGTAGTCTTCCAGATTGGCCAGCCGCTTGGCCATGGCCTCGATGCGGCTCACGGGAATCGCGTCCGTCTTGGACATGAAGGCGTCGGCCAGCGTGCCGCTGATGACTTTCAGGTGCTGGTCCTGCTCCGGCGCGCCCAGCCCCAGCATCGCCATGCCCTGGCGCAGCAGTTGCAGCAGCTTGGGCAAATCGGCAATGACGCGGGCACGGTCGGCCCGGTCGGGTTTGGCGCTGGCGGCCCAGACCAGGTCGGCGGCGGCGCGCTTGAGCTGGATGGTTTCCGCGTGCTGGGGCCCCTTTTTCATCGCCGCAATGGCAAGCACCTCGGCCCAGACCCTGAACAGAAATTCGCGGATTTCGTCGCGCACCGGCATGTCATCGAGCATGTTGCGCATCTCGATGGTGTACTGGATGGCCATGGTCTCTTTTTGCTCGACCTGCTGGGCCACGCTAACCACGCGCGCCGCATTGCCCTGCTCCGAGAGAAATTTCGAGAGGAATTTCTCGAACTCATCGTAAACCAGCTGAAACACCCGGCGGCCGGTTTCAGGGTACTGCTCGATCACCTGCACGACGCGCCTGATTTCCGACTCCATCGCATGGCCTGCCACCGTGGCATCGAAACCGAGCACGCAAGAGCCCATGCGGTCAATCAGGCGGCGCGCGGGATGCTGCAGCGAGCCAAAAAACTCGGGCTCGGAAATCGCCAGGCGCAGCACCGGCATTTGCAGGCGCGCAAACCAGACGCGAATGGCCGCGGAAATCCGGTCTTCGGCCAGAATGCTTTGAAACATCAAGGCCACAATTTCGATCGTCGCCTTTTCGACTGAGCTGGTTGCCGCCTGCTTGAGCGTGCTGGTGCGCTCCCGCAGCGCGCCCATGGCCTGCTCCACATGCACCTGGCCATACTGCACCGGGCCGGCCGCCTCGGCCAGCAGGGTCTGCTCGTCATTCGCGGCTTCCCGCCGCTGCACGCTGGCCATGGCCTGGGCGAGCGGTGCCGAGGCCTGGTTCGGGCGCGTGTCGTCAAAACCCGCGACATGGTCCGACAGCAGCCGCTTGAGGTGACCCATCACGCCCTGGGCCCGCATGCGGGCCCGCGCCAGCGGCGTAGTCGCCGTTTGCATGCGTGTTTCGTCGTTCACCGGATGTCCCGAGCCCGTCAGCCCCGGCCTCGTGCCTGCACCTGTCGCAATGCCTG
>CAZWDK010000002.1:8870-49790 GCA_964633095.1 uncultured Polaromonas sp.
CCTGTCGCAATGCCTGTTCCTGTCGCAGGCCCGGCACCGCCATGGCTCCCGGCGCCAGGGCTGCCGCCCAGTTTTGCGGCAGAGGGCGTGCGCTTGACCAGGGGCCGCAGATCAATTTCGACCATCACGCCTTGCTGAGCCAGAAACTCATTGGTCGCGTGGTAGCTCTCCAGCAGATGCCCGGCCATGCCATCCTGGATCAAGTCCTGCACCATCACCCAGACTTCCCGCGGCAACAGTGCCCGCGTCCACTGTTCAACCATATGCTGCGCCAGCACCTCGGGACGAAAAATGTCCTGCTTGTGCAGCTCGGGGATTGCCTCCAGATTTTGCACGCGCAGCCGCAGGTCATTGAGCTCCCAGCTCGCAAAATCCAGCATGCGCAGCGCCAGCCGCGAGGCGAGGATTTTGTCCTCCATCACCTCGTCGCCCATCAGCTCGAATTTATGGCTCTCGCTGAATCGGGATGGCGCCGTGCTGGCAGGAATGGCTTGCGCCTTGGCCCAGGCGCTGCTGGTGCCCCGGACCCACGCCGCGCCGCCTTTCTGGAAGGCCTGCCAGGCATCGCGTCGCTCCTGCATTTCACGTGCCCCGCCGGCCTGACTCTCCAGCGTCGACAACCGGCCCTGAATCGCTTTGGCCAGCTCGGGCAAGATCCGTACGGCACGCTGCGTGAACACCGCACGTGCCTGCTCGGCCAGAAAACTGTTCTTTTTGTGAGCTGGAACCACGACCACCCTGAGTAGTTGGAATCTATAGCTTACACCGTGGCCCCTGCATTCGGGTCGTTGGGGTCTTCGTCCTTCTTGGCCGGCGCCTTGACCAGATCTTCCCGCTTGATGCCCAGCCACATGGCAATGGCGGCGGCCACAAACACCGAGGAGTAAATACCGAACAAAATGCCAATGGTCAGGGCCAGGGCGAAATAAAACAGGGTAGGGCCGCCAAACAGCAGCATGGACAACACCATGATCTGGGTCGAGCCGTGGGTAATGATGGTCCGGCTGATGGTGGAGGTAATCGCGTTGTCGATGATCTGGACCGTGTTCATCTTCCGGTAACGGCGGAAGTTCTCCCGGATCCGGTCAAAAATCACCACGGATTCATTGACCGAATAACCCAGCACCGCCAGCACGGCGGCCAGCACGGCGAGCGAAAACTCCCACTGGAAATAGGCAAAAAAACCAAGAATGATGACCACGTCATGCAAGTTGGCAATGACGGCGGCCACCGCATACTTCCACTCGAAGCGAAAGGCAAGGTAGATCATGATGCCAAACACCACCATGGCCAGGGCCTTCAGGCCGTCGTGGGCCAGCTCTTCGCCCACCTGGGGACCGACAAACTCGGTGCGGCGCAGCGTCACATCGCTGTTGGCGGCCTTCAGCGCCGCCAGTACCTGCTCACTTTGCTGGGCCGTGCTGACGCCTTTTTTTGCCGGCAAACGGATCATCACATCGCGCGAGGTTCCGAAATTTTGCACCTGCACATCGGTCAGGCCCAAACCCGCCACGGTGCCGCGGATTTTTTCGACATCGGCCGCCTGGGTGTAACTGACCTCCATCAGGGTGCCGCCGGTGAACTCGACCGACAGGTGCAGGCCACGCGAGAACAGGAAAAACACCGCCAGCGCAAAGGTCGCAAAACTGATGACGTTGAAGATCAAGGCATGCCGCATGAACGGGATATCGCGCCGGATTTTGAAGAATTCCATCGAGGGTCCTTGGGAATAGCTCAGGGAAAAAGGGCTGGCATTATTTGGTCACGGCAGTGGACCCGGGCGCCCGCCACACCGTGCCGATGGACACGGTCTTGAGCTTTTTCTGGCGGCCATACCAAAGATTGACCAGGCCGCGCGAGAAAAACACCGCCGAGAACATGCTGGTCAAAATCCCTATGCAATGCACCACGGCAAAACCACGCACCGGACCCGAGCCAAAGGCCAGCAAGGCCAGGCCCACAATCAGCGTCGAGGTGTTGGAATCCAGAATGGTGGCCCAGGCCCGCTCATAACCCGCATGAATCGCCGCCTGCGCGGAGGCGCCATTGCGCAATTCCTCGCGCACCCGTTCGTTGATCAGCACATTGGAGTCAATCGCCATACCCAGCGCCAGTGCCATGGCCGCCATGCCCGGCAAGGTCAGGGTCGCCTGCAGCATGGACAGCACCGCCACCAGCAGCAGCAGGTTGACGGCCAGCGCCAGGCCCGAAAACAGGCCAAACAGCATGTAGTAAGCCGCCATGAAGGCCACTATCACCAGAAAGCCCCAGGACACGCTGTGAAAGCCCTTGGAGATATTGTCGGCACCCAGCGTCGGGCCGATCGTGCGCTCTTCAATGATTTCCATGGGCGCGGCCAGCGAGCCGGCACGCAACAGCAGCGCCAGGTCGTTGGCTTCACCGACGCTCATGGAGCCGGAAATCTGGAAGCGGTTGCCCAGTTCGCTCTGGATCACCGGCGCCGTCAGCACCTCGCCCTTGCCCTTTTCAAACAGCAGGATGGCCATGCGCTTTTTGAGGTTTTCACGGCTGGTATCGCGCATGATGCGCCCGCCCTTGGCATCGACCGTCAGGTCCACCTTGGGCTGCTGGTTCTGGGAATCAAAGCCGGGCTGTGCATCGGTCAGGTTTTCACCGGTCAAAATCACCTGCTTCTTGACGACCACGGCCTGCCCATTGCGCTCGAAAAAGCGCTCTGCGCCAAACGGCACCGGGCCGGTGTTGTTCTCTGCGGCGCGCGCCTCGGCGCCGTCCTCCACCAGCCGCATCTCCAGCGTGGCGGTGCGCCCGAGAATGTCCTTGGCCTTGGCCGTGTCCTGCACGCCGGGCAACTGCACGACGATGCGGTCTATGCCCTGCTGCTGAATCACCGGCTCGGCCACGCCCAGCTCGTTGATCCGGTTGTGCAGCGTCACCATGTTCTGCTTGAGCGCCTGGTCCTGAATCCGTCGCGCCGCTTCGGGCTTGATGCTGGCCGTCAATTTGTAGTCGGTGCCTTCGGGCACCTCGACGCTCTGGAGATCCGGAAACTGGTCCTGAATCAGCACCCTGGCGGAGGCCAGTGTGGCGGAATCGCGGAACTTGATCTCTATGGCCTGGGCGTTGCGGCTGATGCCGCTGTGCCGGATGTTTTTTTCCCGCAGCGACATACGGATGTCGCCGGCCAGGGATTCGGCCCGCTTGGTCAGCGCCGCCTGCATGTCCACCTGCAGCATGAAGTGCACACCGCCGCGCAGGTCCAGCCCCAGGTACATGGGAAAAGCGCGCAGCGAAGTCAGCCAGGTGGGCGAACGCGACAGCAGGTTCAGGGCAATCACATAGGCGGAATCCGTGGCGTCCGGGACCAGGGCCTTCTGCACCGCATCCTTGGCTTTCAGCTGCGTGTCGGTGTCGCCAAAACGCGCCTTGATGGAATTGCCATCCAGGGTGATGGCATCGGCCGCAATGCCCGCATCCTTGAGCGCCTGCTCCACCCGGGCCAGGGTCGTGCGGTCAATCTTGACGGTGGACTTGCTGCTGGAGACCTGCACCGCCGGTGCTTCACCGAAAAAGTTGGGCAGCGTGTACAGGGCTGCGATCAAAAGCATGGCCGCAATGAGGGCGTACTTCCAGGCCGGATAACGATTCATGGGAGAGCTGTTCCTGGTGGACGGATGAACAATAAGAGGCCTTGCCGACCCCAGCGGGCCGTCAAGGCCTTGGCAACGCCGTGATGAGCGCCTGGCTTATTTGGCGGTACTGATCGCGCCCTTGGGCAGCACCTGGACGATGGCGCTGCGCTGCAGCTGCACTTCCACGCCGGGAGCGAGTTCCAGCGTCAGGTAGGCGTCACCGAGCTTGGTGACCTTGCCGAGCAAGCCGCCCGCGGTGGCCACTTCATCGCCCTTGGCCAGCGCCTCGATCATGGTGCGGTGCTCTTTTTGCTTTTTCATTTGTGGGCGAATCATCACAAAGTACAGCACCACAAACATCAACACCAGGGGCAGCATGCCGGTCAACGAGGACATCATGTCGCCTCCTGCGGCGGCGGCGGGAGCGGTTTGGGCAAATGCAGAAGAAATGAACACGGCTAACTCCACAATGATTGAAAAAACGGACAAGCGCTCCGACCCCGAGGCCAGAGCGCAACGTCCCTGATTGTATGCGGCGGGCGGCTACAAGAAGTTGTAGATGGCAGGTTCCCGGCTATTTTCAAGCCGGGCTTACCCGCCTATCGCGGCCCCTGACAGCCCCGCACCGGAGGGAACGTGCAGGCTTTAGGCGGCCCGCTGTTGCCGGGCAGCGGCTGCGGGCTGGCGGAAGGACTGCATCAGCGCGGCCCATTGCGGCCGCGCCGCCAACAGGTGGCGCTCCTTGACATGGCCATAACCCTTGATCAGCTCGGGGATGCGGGCAATTTCCAGGGCCAGGCCATGGTTATCCGCGCTCAGGCCGGCCAGCACTTCCTCCAGGCTGGCCTTGTACTCATCGATCAGGGCGCGCTCCATCCTGCGCTCCTCGGTGCGGCCAAACACATCGAAGGGCGTGCCGCGCAAACCCTTGAGCCGGGCCAGCAGCTTGAAGCCGGTCAGCATCCAGGGGCCGAAGGGCTGCTTTTGCAGCTCCCCCTTGTCATTTTTGGCCGCCAGCAGGGGCGGCGCCAGATGGTAGTGAAGCTTGAAGTCGCCTTCAAACATGGCGTTCACCTGGTTGAGAAAGCCGGCATCGGTGTGCAGGCGCGCCACCTCGTACTCGTCCTTGTAGGCCATCAGCTTGAACAGGTAGCGCGCCACGGCCTCGGTCAGCGTGCTCTTGCCCAAGGGCGCTTCCACCGCGCGCACCTTGTCGACGAAGGCCTGGTAGCGCTGTGCGTAGGCCGCGTTCTGGTAGGCGGTCAGGAAATCCACCCGCTTGGCCAGCATCTCATGCAGCGCCGGCTTCTTCACGAACTCGATCACCTGGGCCGCCTTGAACAGCGCCTGCACCGCCGCCAGATCGTGCGCGCAGCGCCGGCCCCAGGCAAAGGCCGCCTTGTTGTTGTCCACCTGCACGCCGTTCAGCTCAATCGCGCGCATCAGCGCCGCATGCGACAGCGGCACCCGGCCCTTTTGCCAGGCAAAACCCAGCATCAGCGGGTTGGTGTAAATCGAGTCGCCAATCAGCTGTACCGCCACCTGCTCGGCGTCAAAGGCGCCCAGCAGCTCCGTGCCCACCGCCGCCGTGACCGCGCTCTCGCAATTGCCGCCGGGGAATTGCCAGTTGGGATTGGTGACAAACGCGGCCGTCGGCGTGCCGTGGGAATTCATCGCCACATAGGTGCGGCCGGGCTGCATGACCGCCAGCGTGTACTTGTTGGCCGCCACAATCGGGTCACAGCCTATCACCAGGTCGGCCTTGGCGGTATCGACCTTGGTGGTGTAGATGGCCTCGGGCCGGTTGGCGATCTGGATATGGCTCCAGGTGGCACCGCCTTTTTGCGCCAGGCCGCCGGCATCCTGCGTCACCACGCCCTTGCCTTCCAGATGGGCCGCCATGCCCAGCAACTGGCCGATGGTGATGACACCGGTGCCGCCCACGCCGCCGACCACGATGCCCCAGGCGCTTTCCGCCAGCGGCAGTACCGGCTCGGGAATCGCCGGCAGGCTGTCCAGGCCGCCCTTTTTTTCCTTCTTGGGCTTCTTGAGGCTGCCGCCCTCCACCGTCACAAAGCTGGGGCAAAAGCCCTTGACACAGGAAAAATCCTTGTTGCAGCTGTTCTGGTTGATGCGGCGCTTGCGGCCAAACTCGGTTTCCACCGGTTCCACCGACAGGCAGTTGGACTGCACCGAGCAGTCGCCGCAGCCCTCGCACACCAGTTCGTTGATGAGCACCGTCTTGTCGGGCGTGGCCAGGGTGCCGCGCTTGCGGCGGCGGCGCTTCTCGGTGGCGCAGGTCTGGTCGTAAATGATGGCGGTCGTGCCCTTGAGTTCGCGGAACTCGCGCTGGATGCGGTCGAGCTCGTCGCGGTGGTACACGCCGACACCTGGCGGCAGCGAGTCGAGCAACTCGGGGTGGCCCGCACGCGCGGGGCTGATCGGGCCGGTGTGCATACGGCCGTGGTACTTCTCGGGCTCGTCGGTGACGATCACCAGCTTGGCCACGCCCTCGGCCCGCAGGCTGTGGGCAATTTGCGGCACAGAATGGCCCTCGGGCCGCTCGCCCACCTGCTGGCCGCCGGTCATGGCCACGGCATCGTTGTAGAGCACCTTGTAGGTGATGTTGACCCCGGCGGCAATGCTCTGGCGAATCGCCAGCAGGCCGCTGTGAAAGTAGGTGCCGTCGCCCAGGTTGGCAAAGACATGGCGGTCGGTCGTGAAGGCGGACTGGCCGACCCAGGTCACGCCTTCGCCGCCCATCTGGGTGAAGGTCGAGGTCGAGCGGTCCATCCAGGTCGCCATATAGTGGCAGCCGATGCCGGCCACGGCGCGCGACCCCTCGGGCACGCGCGTACTGGTGTTGTGCGGGCAGCCGCTGCAGAACCAGGGGGCGCGCTCACCGGTGTCGACCGTGATGTCGGCCATGGCGCGCTCGCGCGCCTCGATGATCGCCAGCCGCGTTTCCATGCGCGCGATGATGTCGGCGGGCACGCCCAGCTTGTTCAGACGCTTGGCGATCGCCTTGGCGATGATGGCGGGCGTCAGGTCGGCCTTGGCGCGCAGCAGCCAGTTTTCGCTCGGGTTGGGCCTGGACCATTCGCCGCCCGAGGCATCGCCCTCGGGCTCGTCGAACTTGCCCAGCACGTTGGGCCGCACGTCGGCGCGCCAGTTGTAGAGCTCTTCCTTGAGCTGGTATTCGATGACCTGGCGCTTTTCCTCCACCACCAGAATTTCCTGCAGGCCCTCGGCAAAGTCGCGCGTGATGGTGGCCTCCAGCGGCCACACCACATTGACCTTGTGCAGGCGTATGCCCAGTTGGTGGCAGGTGTCTTCGTCCAGCCCCAGGTCGGCCAGGGCCTGGCGCGTGTCGTTGAAGGCCTTGCCGCTGGCGATGATGCCGAAACGGTCTTTCGGCCCGGCAATCACGTTGTAGTTGAGCCGGTTGGCGCGGATATAGGCCAGCGCGGCATACCATTTGTAGTCCATCAGGCGCGCCTCCTGCTCCAGCGGCGCGTCGGGCCAGCGGATGTGCAGGCCGCCCGGCGGCATCTGGAAGTCCTCCGGCAGGATGATCTTCACGCGGTCCGGATCGACCGAGACCGAGCTCGAGGACTCCACCACCTCCTGGATGGTCTTCATGCCCGACCAGACGCCCGAGAAGCGGCTCATGGCAAAGGCATGCAGGCCCATGTCCAGGATCTCCTGCACGCTGGACGGGAAAAACACCGGCAGGCCGCAGGCCTTGAAGATATGGTCGCTCTGGTGCGGCGCGGTGCTGCTCTTGCTGATGTGGTCGTCGCCGGCAATCGCGATCACGCCGCCGTGCCTGGCCGTGCCCGCCATGTTGGCATGCTTGAACACGTCGGAGCAGCGGTCCACGCCCGGCCCCTTGCCATACCAGATGCCGAACACGCCGTCGAATTTTTTCGTCTGCGGGTACAGGTCGAGCTGCTGCGTGCCCCAGACCGCGGTGGCGCCCAGCTCTTCATTGACGCCGGGCTGGAACACGATGTTTTGCGCCGCCAGGTGTTTTTTGGCGGCCCACAAGGCCTGGTCATAGCCGCCCAGCGGTGAGCCCCGGTAGCCGCTGACAAAACCGGCGGTGTTCAGGCCGGCGATCGCATCGCGCGTGCGCTGCAGCATGGGCAGGCGCACCAAGGCCTGCACGCCGCTCATGAAGGCCCGGCCGTGGTCGAGTGCGTATTTGTCGTCCAGTGTGACGGTTTCCAGCGCTTGGCGGATGTGCTCGGGCAAGGGGGCGTTCATGTTCGTGGGTCTCCAGACGGTTTGTAATGCGGCCTTGTGGGCGGGCTTGGGCGAAACCCGCCCCGGGTAGGGTCAGGCCTCTAGGCGAATGCAAAGTGTATGCCCGACAGCCTGATATGTCTTTGCTTTCTTTGCCCGATTTAGGCTGGTCATAGAAAGGATATTGCTGGAAAATACGAAAAATGAATGATTTAGACAAGTTTGACATCGCCATCCTGAATGCCCTGCAAAACGAGGCGCGCCTGAGCAACACCGAACTGGCCTCGCGCGTCGGCCTGTCGGCCGCACCCTGCTGGCGCCGCGTGCGGGCGCTGGAAGAGGCCGGCTTCATCACCGGCTACCGGGCCGAGATCAACCGCCACAAAATCGGTCTGGGCGTGCTGGCCTTTGTCCGGCTCGATGCCGACCGCAACAACGGCAACGCCACGCGCGAGCTGGAAGAAGCCATCAAGAAGCTGCCCGAAGTCATCGCCTGCCACTACATCAGCGGCACCGGCACCTTCGAGCTGCAGGTGGTGGCGCAGGACCTCGAGACCTTCAGCAAGTTTGCCCTGCAAAGCCTGATCAACCTGCCCAATGTGAAAGACCTGCACACCAGCTTTTCGCTGGGCGAGGTCAAGGCCAGCAGCGCCCTGCCGCTGGGGCACCTGGTGCGCGCCGCGCCCTGAAATACCAATGAAATCGAGCTTCAACCCCGATCACAAGGGCGCCAACCGCTATCAATCAAATAGCAAATTAAAACCCATTCACCTGGGCCAGAGCACCCACAGCCGCAAGGGCTGGCTGACGCGCGCCGCCAGCTCGCCCGCCTGCGCGCCGGTGCCGGCGAAATAGTCGGCCCGCACGGCGCCCACAATGGCGCTGCCGGTGTCTTGCGCAAACACCAGCTTTTGCAGAGTGGCGGCCGCGCCCCGCGACGCCAGCCACACCGGTGTGCCGTAGGGAATGCTGCCGGGGTCGACCGCAATCGAGCGGCCCGGCGTCAGCGCCACGCCCTGCGCGCCCTTGGGGCCGAAGGCGGCATCGAAATCACTGAGGGGCTGCTCCTGAAAAAAGGTGTAGCGCGGATTGCTCCAGAGCATTTGCTGCACGCGCTGCGGATTTTTCGCAGCCCATGCCTTGGTCGACTCCACCCAGGGTGCCACCATCCGGCCTTCGCCCTGATCCTGCAGCCACTGGGTAACGCTGCGGTAAGGCTGGTCGTTGGAGCCGGCATAAGCCACCCGGACAAGGCGCTGGGAGCCGTCGGGCTCGGCAATGTTCAGCCGGCCCGAGCCCTGAATGTGCAGCGACATCGCTTCGACCGGGTCCGCCAGCCAGGCAATCTCACGCCCCCTCAGCGCAGACTTGGCCTCGGCAAGGGTGTCAATTTCCTGCCGCGAAAACCACGGTTTGCGGCTGCCCAGCGCGACCGGCGGGCGGTACAGCGGCACCTCGTAACCGGCGCCAGACTGGCGACTCGCCTTGAGCACGGGTTCATAGTAGCTTGTCAGCAAGCCATCGGCCGCGCCTTGCAGGCTCTCCACCCGGTAGGGCTGCAGCCGGCTCGTCATCCAGGCGCGCTGCTCTTCGCCGCTGGCAATGCTCAGGCGCCTGACCTCGCCGCACAGGGGGGCAAACACCGGGCCCGGCCGCTCGCAGCTCTTGAGCCAGGCATTCCAGGCCTCGAACAGCGCATCTTCGTCAAAGCCCGGCAATTCGGCCCAGTACACCGGAACCCAGCGGCTCTTGCCCTGCAGCAGCGGCGCGGGCAGGGGAAAGCCATCATCGGGCCGGGCCGTGGTCGCGCCAGCCGGCGCGGAGACCGCAGGCGGCGCCAGCCATGGCGGCATGGGCGGGCTGGCGCAGGACGCCAGCAGCGCGGCCACGGCGATAATTGAGGCCAGCCGCGTTGAGCGTATTGAGACCGTATTTGCAATCCAAGGAAATGTCATGGCCCTACTCCTGCTCGAAGCCCTGGGGGCGTTGCTGCTGCTGGTGTTCATTGTGTGGTGGACGATGTTTTCCGGACGTCAGAACGGCGAGCTGAAGGACGACCCGGCGCAGCCCGGGCCGGAGCCGGAATCGGATCGCAAATAAGCCCCATCTGCTACAAATTTCGCAGCAAGTTAGCCAGCTCCACCGCCGACTTGACCCCCATTTTGTCAAACACCCGGGCGCGGTGCACCTCCACCGTGCGCACACTGATGTCGAGCTGGTCGGCGACCAGCTTGTTGGGCAGGCCGCCCACCACCAGCCGCATCACATCGCGTTCGCGCTCGGTCAGCCCCTCCAGCCGCGCCTGCAGGCTGATGGACTGCCCATGCAGGGCCAGCGCGGCGGCGGACCGGGCCAGCGCCTGCTCGATCCGGTCTACCAGCGCATTGTCCGAAAACGGCTTCTCGCAGAAATCAAAGGCGCCGCGCTTGACGGCATCGACGGCGGTCGGCACATCGGCATGGCCGGTCAGGAAAATCACCGGCAGCGTGGGCAGCAGGCCGTAGCCGATCAGCTTGTCAAACATGGCCAGGCCGCTCAGGCCCGCCATCCGCACATCAAGCAGGACGCAGGACGGCGAACGGACCTCAAACTGCTGCGCCAGCCGGGCATCGAAGGCCTCGGCGCTGTCAAAACTCTCGCTGAGCAAACGGCGTGAGCGCAGCAGCCAGGCCAGCGCCTCGCGCACGCTGGCATCGTCGTCCACGATGTACACCGTGGCATGTTGAATCGGTTCCATGGCTTTCTTTCTTAAATCATCGGTGGCTCATCCCGAGCGGCCCGGCCGGCCCGGGCCACAGCCACCGGCAGGGTAAAGCTGAAAACCGTCCCATGCGGCAGGGCGGCCTCAAAACCCAGAAAGCCGCCGTGCTGTTCTACCACGGTGCGGCACAGGTTCAGGCCCAGGCCCATGCCCTCCACCTTGGTGGTGAAAAAGGGCGTGAAGAGCTGTTCGGCGACCTCGTCGGAAATGCCCGCGCCGCAATCGATCACGGAAAACTCCACCCAGCGGCGATGCGCATTGGAGGCCGCCGGCCGGATCCGCAGCGTCAGCCGTTTTTCGCGCGGGCCCGGTGACGGCCCCGACGCCGGCGTTTCATCGAGGTTCTGCATGGCCTGCATGCCGTTGCGCGAGAGGTTGAGCAGCACCTGCTCGACCATGGTGCGGTCGCACAGCACGGGCTCGCAGGCCTTGTCGAGTTCAAGCGCCACACGCACGCCGAGCTTGCGCGCCTGCAGGCTGACCAGCGGCATGATCGCATCGAGCAGGGCGCGCGGCGCCACCGCCTCGCGCACCCGCTCGCGCCGCCGCACCACGTCGTGCACGCTTTTGATCACCTTGCCGGCGCGCTCGGCCTGCTCGGCAATGCGGCGCATGGCCAGCTGCAGCTCTTCCGACAGCGGCTGCAGCGGATGGGCCGCGTCCAGTTGGCCGCGGCAAGCCTGCGCCGCCGCACCCAGCTCATCCTGCAGCAGATTGAGCGAGCCGGTGGCATAGCTTGAAATCGCCGCCAGCGGCTGGTTCAGCTCATGGCTGAGCAAGGAGGCCATTTCCCCCACCATGGCCAGCCTGGCCGTGGCCTGCAGGCGCTCCTGGCTGGCCCGCGACAGCTCCTCATTGCGGCGCTGCTCGCTGACATCGAGGATCGCGCTGACCCAGCCGGTGTGTTTGCCGACCGCGTTGATCAGCGGCGCCTCCATGATCAGCACCGGAAACCGTGTGCCGTCGCGCCGCATGAACACCGACTCATGGCCCTCGCGCGGCAGGCTGTTGCCCGCCAGGCGGATTTCCTGGCGCTGCTGGTACATGTCCGCCAGCTCCGGCGGCCAATACGATGAAGGAAAGCTCTGGTTGAGCAACTCGCTGGCCTCCACCCCCAGCATCTTGCAAAACGCCGGATTGACATAGGTGATGCGCCCCTGCAGATCGCGCGCGCGCAGGCCCGTCGACACCGAGTCTTCCACGGCCTTGCGAAGCGCCAGCGCCTCCCCCAGGTCGTGCTCCACCTTCAGCCGCCGCCGCATGTCGCGGGCCAGCAAGAAAAGCACGGCCAGCAGGGCCAGCGACAGGGCGGCCACCAGCGCTGTCAGGACATTGGGAAACAGCGCCGGCGTGCCCAGCCGGTTTTCCATCCGCACGACCAGCGTGTTGCCCGGCAAATCCAGCAGTTGCTGCGCAATGTAGACGCGGCTGCCGCGCGCAGGCACGCCATGCAGCGCCAGCCGCGTGCCATCGGCTTCCGTGAACGACAGGCCGACGCCACGGGCGAGTTGCCGGCCCACCAGTTCAGCCAGGATGTCCTGCAGGGAATAGGTGGCCACGGTGTAACCCGCCAGACGGCCCGCCACCACAATCGGCAGGCACATGTCCAGCACCTCCATGCCCAGGCCGTCGGGCTGGGGCATGAAATAACTGGTGGAATAGGCCGCCCCGCTCAGGCGGGCGGCGGTGCTGCAGGTCAGGCTGACATCGGCCTGCAGGCTGCCCCGCCCCAGCCGCTCGAAAACCGGGGTGCGGTAAGGTGTCTCGACAAATCCGAGCACCTCCAGCGCCTCGTTGCGCCATTCCAGCCGCATGATTTCGCGGTGCTCGCGCAGCAGCTCGGCGGCCGGCGCATGCCAGCTTTCCGGCGTCCTGTCGCCGGCCTGCAAGGCCTGGAAAGACTGGATGTTGCGGGTCAGCCCGGAGCGAATGTCGGCGACGGTTTCCGCCGCGTTGTGCTCCAGCCGGCCCTGCACCTGGCTGGACTCATAGCGGCCGGCCAGCCAGACCAGCATCACCAGCAAGGCCAGCACCAGCGCCATCAGCAAGACCCAGAGCAGCCAGCGCCGGCTGGCCCAGCGGTCGCCGGTCATATGCAGAAACTTCACGCCCGGCACCTCACAGCACGCGATGGCTCAGGGCCGGCAAACGGCTGCGCACGCGCTGCAGCTGGCTGGCCAGGACTTCGGCCATGACCAGCCCGGCGCCCTCGGCCTGCTGGCCCAGCACCTGGCCCCAGGGCTCCACCACCATGCTGTGGCCCCAGGTGCGGCGCCCGTTGTCATGCAGGCCGCCCTGGGCGGCCGCCACCACATAGGCCAGGTTCTCGATGGCGCGGGCGCGCAGCAGCAACTCCCAATGCGCCTGGCCGGTGATGTAGGTGAAGGCGCTGGGCACCAGCAGCACATCGGCCTTCAGCGCGCGGTAAAGCTCGGGGAAGCGCAGGTCGTAACAAACGCTCATGCCCAGGGTGTAGACATGGCCATCCCGCGATGGCAGTTCAAAACTGACCGGCCGCGTGCCGGGCTCCAGCACGCGGGTTTCGTCGTAGTCTTCATTGCCCTGCGCAAACCGGAACAAATGCATCTTGTCGTAGCGCGCCACGCACTGGCCCGAGGGTGCGTAGGCCAGCGAACTGTTGCGCGCACGGCTGGCGTCAGCGGTCGCCACCGGCAGCGTGCCGCCGACAATCCACAGCCCCAGTTCACGCGCCGAATGGCTCAGGAAATCCTGGATCAGGCCCTGACCGGCCGTCTCCTGGACCTTCAATTTGTCGCTGTCCTTCCAGCCCATGACGCAAAAATATTCGGGCAGCACCGCCAGCTCGGCGCCTTGCGCCGCCGCGTCCCTGAGCAGCTGCGCGGCAGCGTCCAGATTGGCCTGGACCTCGGCCCCTGAAACCATTTGAATGGCGGCTACTTTCATGTTGCTTAGCGCGTCTCCATGGAAATATCGCCCGTCTTGCTGCTGGCGGCGGCCCTGCGGTCGATTTTGGTGATTTTCGGGTCGGACCAGGTGCCGTCGATATGAAACTCCTGCGTGGCCGCCTCGATCAGGGGTTTTCGCAAAAAGACCTGCGCCAGAAAACTGCCCAGACCAACGGCCGGGTTGATGACCGTGGCAATCAGCGAGGCGGTACCGGCATTGATTTCAGGCACCACCACCACCTTGATGTTTTGCGTTTCACGGGCAATGTCGGCACTGCCCTCCATCAGCACGGCGGCGTTGACGCCGCGCATCTGCAGGTTGTTGGTGTGCGCCAGCCCCTGGTTGATGTTGACATCGCCGCGCACAAAGTCAAAGGCAAAGCCCTCGGAAAACACATCGCGGAAATCCAGCGTCAGGCGCCGCGGCAAGGACTGCAGGCTCAGCACGCCCAGCAGCTTGGCGATGCCGGGGTCGGCCTTGACAAACTGCCCCGACTCGACGTTGACGTTGAACTGCCCGCTCAGGGTCGGATGGTCCAGGCTCAGGGGCGAGCCCATCCAGGCCACCTGCCCTTCCAGCTTGCCCTTGCCGCGGCGAATCACGCCGGGCATGCCGAAACGCTTCAGCAATTCACCGGAATCGGCGATGTCGAGCTTGAAATTCAGCAGCGTGCGGCGGCGCTCAATGCCCGAGCGCGTCGCGGCCGCACCGGCAGGCGCCAGCGCATTCACCGCCACCCAGTTGCCGGCGGCCGTCAGCACGGCTTCGGGCAGGATCACATTGAACTTGTTCAGCCGCCACTCGCGCAGGCCCTCCCGAAAGGCGGCCGATGCGCCCCGGTTGACGGCGTCTATTTCAACGCGGCCCAGCTTCTTGCCACGCAACTCCAGGTCCTCCACCACAATGTCCAGCGCCGGGATGCTGGCCGGCTGCTCATTCAGGATGGCTTCCACATCGCTGGCCGTGCTGGGCGCCAGGCTCAGCCGTGACAGCCGCGCGTAGACACGACCGGCCCCCTGGCTGCCGGGCTGGCGAAATTCAACATAGCCATTGAGCTCGGCCGCATCGATATTGGTGCGCCAGTTCAAACCCTCGCGCGAGCCCCCCACCACCACCTGGTTGAGTGTGCGCCCTTCCACCCGCAGCTCCTTGGCCCGTATCGCCATCACCGTGGGCAGGTAGCCGAGCTCCTCGCTGGCGGCGGCACGCTGAACGGCCGCGCCGGCCGGCGGGGCCGCTGCGGTCGCCGCCGGCGCGGCGGCAAGGATTTTTTCCCAGGCATCCAGGTCGACCCGGGCCAGCTTGATGTTGGCCGCCACGCCGCTTTCCAGCACCGGCACGGTTTCACCGTCCTCCAGCCCGACGCCTATGCTGCCGCGGATCACGCGGGGTTCAGCAGCGCTCACGTCACGCAGGTAATTGATGGCGGCCACCCGCCCTATGCTGAGCTGCAACTGGTCCTGCAGCTTCTGCCCCGGACCCATGGTGCCCGCCAACAGGGCATTTTCAAAACGAATCGGCAGCGCCGCCTCGGCCGTTTTGCCCAGCGGGGCGGGCAAATTCAGGGCCAGGCCCTGCAGGCTGCTGGAGACCATGAACTCGGTCACCCCGCGCCTGAAGCCCAGCGAGGCCGTGTAGGCGCTGCTGCCGCTGGCGTGTTGCGCCACGCGTGCGACCAGGCCCAGCTCTTGGGCCTGGCGCAGCCCTTCCGCCGTCAGCGTGCCCTGGGCCTTGAAGGCGATGCCGCTGTCCGCTGCCGCCGGGCTGCCCGGCGCCGCGCGGGGCCCCGGGCGCATGCCGCCGTCAAAGCGGATGTCACCGCCCAGCAGCTGCGCCTGGGCCCCCGTGACCGTGAAGCCCCGTTCGCTCACGCTCACCACGCCCTTGAGTTTGCTCAGCTGGGGCGTGGCCGGTGCGAACTGCACGTCATTGCCGGGCAGGGTGATGCTGCCCTCCACCCGGGATTTGTCGATCGCATGAATCGGCAATACCAGGCGAAAGCGGTAGTCCCCGGTGCCGCTGGCCACGGCCTTGGCCAGCGCCCGGTTGGTCATGCCGCCCACCGGCGAGGTATTGACAAAGCCCAGTGCGTCGGCCAGCGCCCCTTTCAGTTCAAGCCCCACTTCCACCGTGGCATCGTGGGTCAGGTCGGGAATGCGTGCATTGGCCTTGACCAGTTGCAGCCCGGGCAGGCCGGCCACCTTGGCGCTGGCACCGTTGACCTCCAGCGAGGCGCGGTGAAAGACCAGCTCGCCATCGAGATCGGTCAGGGCCGGCCAGGCCGCCGCGTCATTCGGTTGAATGGATTTGGGCACATAGGCAAACTGCCCCTTGTGCACCTTGGCCGACACCCGGAACTCGCCCTGCGCCGGGTTGCTGAACGGCAGGTGGTTGACGGGCCCCTTGACCTTGAATTTCACGTCGCTGACCTGGCCCTGCTGCACCGCGTCACGCACATAGTGGCGCACGGCGTCCGGCAGCACCAGCGGCAAATAGCGGTGCACCTTGGTGCCGTCGCCCCGGCTCAGGCTGCCCTGCAAATCCAGCACGCCGGGAAAGCGGCCATCGGAGGCGTTGCCGTCCCCGTCGGCGCCGGGTGCCGCCTCTTCGGTGCGCCAGCTCAGCTGCGCTTCACCCTGCGCATCGGCATTGGCAAACTGCAGGTTGCGCAATTTCGCCTCAATTTTCCGTCCCGACAGCTTCCAGCTCGCCTCCACCGACAGCTGGTCCAGCGCCAGCTGCGGCGCCTCGAAAACCCCCGGCAGATCAAGCCCGCCCTTGACGATGTTCACTTTCGCCTGGCCGCCCTCGTGCGTGAGGTCAAAGTCAATGGTGGCGCCGCTGACGCCGGGCCGTCCCGGTGTTTCGTGCGTGACACCGCCCAGGCTCACCCCGGGCGCAGCCAGCGCCGCCAGACTCAGCCCGGCGACGCGGCCTTTTGCGGCAAAGCTGGCGGGCCCTGCCAGCGGGCCCTGCCAGCGGGCCTCGACGGTTTCCACCAGGCCCCGGGGCGCGAAGGAGTCGATCAGCGCGTGCGTGCCACTGTCCAGCGGCAGGCGGTTGGCGATCTGGGCCAGCGCGGCCAGGTCGAGCTTGTTGGCCTTGAGTTCGCTGTGCTGCAGCGTGCGCCCTTGCGCGCGGGTGTGCGCCAGCGCCACATTGCCGCCCGGCCACTGCAGGCCATCCCGGGTGCGAAAACGCAGGCCCTCGGTGCTGAGGTCAAATCCGTTGGCGCGCTGCCCACCGCCTATGCGCCCCGCCACGCTGTCGAATGCCAGCGGCGCCAGCTTGCTGCCGAATCGGGCCTCCAGGTTCTGCAGGACCACATCGGCCGTTCCGCCGATGGGCTCGCCCTTGTTGACATCGACCCAGGCGCGCAGCGCCCCGTTGCCACTGATCAGCTCCACGCCCAGCGAGTCCAGGCTGGCGTATTGCCTGATGCGGGACATGTCGGTGCGGCCCAGCTCGGCATACAACTGCCCGCTCCAGGCGGCAAAGTCACCGGCCTTGCGCGACAGCAGTGACTGCCTGAAAGTCCCCCTGAGCGTGAAACGCTCACCCCATTCAGGCGGCGGCGTGGCATCCAGGCGCATCAGGTGGCGGCGATGGGCATTGCGCAGAACGAAGTCCACCTGCGTCAGCGCCAGCGGGGGGGCCTGGCGCAAGCCATCGGTCCAGCGCAGCGTGCCGCCGCGTATGACGACTTCGGTCTGCGAGAAAAACCAGTCGGCCACCGCACGGTGGCCAACACCCCGGCCCTGCGAGACATCGAGCCCGCCCACATAGATTTTGCCGTCGGCGGCGCGCTGGATGTCGAGCACGGGCTTGTCGATATACAGCTGCTCAAAGCCCAGCCCCAGCAGCGACGAGGGCGACAGCGCGCCGAGCAGGCGCGGCAGGCGCAGGGCCTCGCGCCCCTGCGCGTCCAGCAGCGTCACGTCGTTGAGCTCAAAAGAGGGAATCAGGCCCTGCGACTGCGCGCTGATGCGGCCAATGCGAACCGGCACCCCCAGGGCCTTGCTGGCCTCTGCCTCCAGCCGCGGACGGTAGTCCCCGATTCGCGGCACAATCCAGCCATGCAGCACGAACCAGCTCAGACCAAAGAGCAGCCAGGCCGTCACCACCAGCCCCAGCAGGATGCGCGCGACAACAGCAATCCCCCTGAGGCGTCGAGACGGCAAGGCGGACAGGTTGGCTGACGCTGAAGGAATGGTTGACTCCATTAACCTGAGAATTATCGCCGCCAGCGCCAGGGTTCGCCCGGTGTAAACCCATGAAGTTTTGTGAAGTAGTGTGATGACCGTTGCTTTTACCGCCTGCCCAGACACCCCACCGCCCTTGGCGCCGACGGCGTCGGACTATTCCCGGTTTATTCAGCGGATTCGCCGTCGCTATGCGCAGCAGCTGCCGCTGTTGCCGGCCGGCGCGCCGGTGCGTGCCAGCATGCAGCTGGCCCTGGAGGCCCTGCTCGCCAGCGGCCTGGAAACCGGCGCGGCGCTCAGGGTGCTGCGCCAGCTGGTCATGGAGCGGCTGGTCGCGCTCGATTGCGACGGTGCCTGCGAGATTGAGGCCCCCACGCTTGTCGCTTCGCGTACTGCGCTGCCCCCCGCGGGGGCTGAACTTGCTTGGGGCAGCCCTGCGCGGCGTTCTCAGGCCCCGCTGCAGGTCATTACCCGCGCCATGACCGAGCTGGCCGAGCTGGCGCTCGATGTCGCCATGCAGAGCGCAGCCGACAGCCTGGACGCCCTGTATGGCGCGCCGCAGGCCGAGGGCGGCGAAAACGGCGCCAGGGCCCGCATGTGGGTGGTCGGCATGGGCAAGCTGGGCGCGCGCGAACTCAATGTCTCCAGCGACATCGACCTGATTTATGTCTATGACCAGGATGGTGAAACCGCCGGCCGCGGCGATGGCCGCGGCCAGATCTCCAACCACGAATACTTCGCGCAGCAGGTCAAGGCCGTGTTCGGCCTGATTGGCGACGCCACCGAACACGGCTTTGTGTTTCGGGTCGATCTGGCGCTGCGGCCCAACGGCAACTCCGGGCCGGCGGCCATTTCATTGAGCGCGCTGGAAGAGTATTTCCAGGGCCAGGGGCGCGAATGGGAGCGTTTCGCCTGGCTGAAAAGCCGGGTGGTGGCGCCGCTGGAATGCATCCAGAGCGGCTCGGCCCAGGCCCTGCGCGGCGCCGTGCTGCCTTTTGTCTTCAGGCGCTACCTCGACTACAACGTGTTCGATGCGCTGCGCATTTTGCACCGGCAAATTCGCGAGCACGCGGCCAAGCGCTGTGCCG
The DNA here is from genome assembly GCA_964633095.1 of uncultured Polaromonas sp. Taxonomy (GTDB): domain Bacteria; phylum Pseudomonadota; class Gammaproteobacteria; order Burkholderiales; family Burkholderiaceae_C; genus Polaromonas. The sequence continues at coordinate 27,709 of CAZWDK010000002.1, forward strand.
GCCACCCCGAGCGCGCCAACGACGTGAAGATGTCGCGCGGCGGCATCCGCGAAATTGAATTTACCGTGCAACTGCTGCAGGTGGTGCGTGGCGGGCAGTTTCCCGAACTGCGCACCCGCCCCACCGTCGATGCGCTGCAGCGCGTTGCCCGCGCCGGCCTGATGCCGCAGGACACCGCCGATGCGCTGGCACGGGCCTATGATTTTCTGCGCCGGGTGGAGCACCGCATCCAGTACCTGGATGACCAGCAAACCCATGTCCTGCCCACCCGCGACGACGACCTGGCCTGGATTGCGCACACCCTGGGTTATAGCAGCTGCGGCCCCTTCCTCAGCGAGCTGGACGCGCACCGCGAGCTGGTCGCCGAAGAGTTTGACAAGCTGCTGGGCGGCAAGACCGACTGCAAGGGCTGCGGCAAGGCCGCCGCCGGCAACGGCTCAGCGCCGCAGCAACTCGACGAGCTGCTCGAGCAGTTGTCGGAACAATGGCCGGTGCAGTTTCGCGATCGCCTGCTGCTGTGGCGCCAGCACCCCAGGCTGGTGGCCTTGCGCGAAGACTCGCGCGCCCGCCTGACGCGGCTGGTGCAGCGCACCGCGCTGTGGCTCAGCGAGGGCGCGGTGAGCGAGGTGGCGGCGGTGCGCCTGATTGACTGGGTAGAGCCGCTGCTCAGGCGCGAAAGCTATCTGGCCCTGCTGCTGGAGCGCCCGGCGGTGCATGAACGGCTGCTGCGGCTGCTGGGGGCGGCCAAATGGCCGGCCCGCTACCTGCTCCAGCACCCGGGCGTGATCGACGAGCTGGCCAGCAATGAGCTGCTGCACGAGCGCTTTGACCCCTTGGCCTTCACCCAGGAACTGCAACAGCGGCTGGCCGCCCTCAAACGCACCGGCGAGGATGATGAGGAAGCCTGCCTGAATCTGCTGCGCCGCGCCCACCACGCCGAGGTGTTCCGCACCCTGGCACGCGACGTCGAAGGGGCGCTGTCGGTCGAGCAGGTGGCCGACGATTTGAGCGCGCTGGCCGAAGTCATTCTGCGCGTCACCACCGACTGGTGCTGGCAGCGCCTGAAAAACAAGCACCGCGAAACCCCGCAGTTCGCCATCATTGCCTACGGCAAGCTGGGCGGCAAGGAACTCGGTTACGGCAGCGACCTGGACATCGTGTTTGTCTACGAGGACGAGCACGAGCAGGCGCCCGAGGTCTATTCGGCCTTCGTGCGCAAACTGATCAACTGGCTGACCATCAAGACCGGCGAGGGCGACCTGTTCGAGATCGACACCGCCCTGCGCCCCAATGGCAACTCCGGCCTGCTGGTGACCAGCTTTGAAGCCTATGCCCGCTACCAGCAGCAGCGCGGCAGCAACACCGCCTGGACCTGGGAACACCAAGCCATGACGCGTGCCCACTTTGTCCTGGGCGACGAGTCGCTGCGCCAGCGCTTCGACCAGGTGCGCGAGACGGTGATCACCGCGCCACGTGACGCGGCGGCCTTGCGCCATGAGATCGTGGCCATGCGCGAGAAAGTGCGTCACGCCCACCCCGTCAAAGGCGAAAAATTCGATCTCAAGCACAGCGCGGGCGGCATGGTGGACGCCGAGTTCGTGGTGCAGTTTCTGGTGCTCTCGCAGTCGGCACGGCACCCGGAACTGGTGGCCAACGTCGGCAACATCGCCCTGCTGCAGCGCGCCGAGGCCGCCGGCCTGCTGCCCCCCGGCGTGGGCCAGCGCGCTGCCAGCGCCTACCGCGAACTCAGGCGCGTGCAGCATGGCGCGCGCCTCAACGAGGAGCCGACCCAGGTCATACCGCCGGCACTGCAGGCCGAGCGCGAGGCGATTCAGCAGCTTTGGGGCGCCATCCTCCAGTCAAGCGATTGATGGATTTCATTCAACCGATGACGCAGGGGCCAGCTTCACCGCTGGCATGGCCCACCGCAGACAACGCGCCACGCATGAGGATTGCAAGCGATGCACAAGTTTGATCCCGCCGGCCGCCTTGCCAGGCTGCGGGGCCTGCCGCCGTTGTTGCGGTTTTCCCCCTTGTGCGTGTTGTGGCTCGCGGGCTGCGCCGCGCAACCCGCAGCAGCGCCGGTCGCGGCCGCCATTCCCGCGCAATGGCAGGCCCCCTTGCCGCATGGCGGCAGCCTGACGGGCCTGGCCCAATGGTGGCAGCAGCAAAACGACCCCCTGCTGGTGGAGCTGATCATGGCCGCCGAGGCCGTCAGCCCCTCCATCGCTTCGGCGCTTTCCAACATTGAACAGGCACGCGCTTCCCGCGCGGCCTCGGCGGCGGCCCTGCTGCCGACACTGGACGCGACCGCCAGCCTGAACCGCAGCCGCTCGCCCCCGGTCAACCGGGCGGCCCAGCCCATCACCACCACCGGACAAGCCGGCTTGCAGGCATCGTGGGAAATCGACCTGTTTGGCCAGTACGCCGCCAGCCGCGATGCCGACCAGCAACGCCTCGTTGGCTCCCAAGCCCTGTGGCACGCCGCCCGCGTGTCGGTCGCCGCCGAGCTCGCCAACCGGTACTACAGCCTGCGCGCCTGCGAAAAGCTGCTGGCGGTCGCGCGCGCCGATGCCGCCTCGCGGCTTGAGACGGCGCGCCTGGCCGAACTCAGCGCCCAGGCCGGCTTCCAGGCGCCGGCCACCGCCGCGCTGGCACGCGCCAGCGCGGCCGATGGCAAAAGCAACGCCATCGGGCAGGGCGCGCTGTGCGATCTCGATGTCAAGGCGCTGGTGGCGCTGACCGCCATCGCCGAGCCGGAGCTGCGGCACAAACTGGCCCAGGCACCGGCCGACCTGACCCAGGACGCCGCGGCCCCCATCATCGGCGTGCCGGCCGAGGTGCTGGCGCAACGGCCCGATATCTTCAACGCGGCGCGCGAGGTCGATGCCGCCCATTCGGAGCTGGGCAGCGCGCGTGCGGAACGCTATCCGCGGCTGAGCCTGAGCGGCTCCATCGCCACCTCCAAGTCCCTGACGCGCGGTTTTTCACAGCGCTTTGACACCTGGTCGGTCGGGCCGCTGCAACTGACCATTCCGCTGTTTGACGGCGGTGCCAGCGCGGCCAACGTGGAGGCCGCCAAAGCGCGTTATGAAAATGCCGCGGCCCAGTACCGCGGCAGCGTGCGCCAGGCCGTGCGGGAGGTCGAGGAAGCCCTGGTCAACCTGCAAAGCAGCGCCGAACGCAGCCAGAGCGCCGCCATTGCCGCCGAGGGCTACGGCGCGTCCTTCACCGGGACCCAGGCCCGCTACCAGAGCGGCCTGGCCAGCCTGGTGGAGCTGGAAGACGCCAGGCGCACCCTGCTGGCGGCGCAGAGCGCCGTCGTCAACCTGCAGCGCGACCGCCGAAGCGCCTGGGTGGCGCTGTACCGGGCGCTGGGCGGCGGCTGGAGCAGCGACAGCCCGGTGCCTGCGGCGGCGCCCCTGGCCTCTGGGCTTGCCAGCGCCCCGCCAGCCGGGACCGCCAAGCCCTGAGCCGCTGGCCTCATTGACCCAGCCCACAACGACAGACGGAAGCCAAGCACCATGGAGCATTTCAAGCGCAAGCCAGTCGCTATTATTTTGATAGCTGTTGCCGCCCTTTCCATGGGGGCGGTTGTCATTTTTTCTGCCAGGTCCGGAACCGGCGATGCGCCCCAGGCGGCGGCCGCCAGGCCGGCCCTGACGGTGGCCACGGCGCTGCCGCAGCAGCTCGCGCTGCCGGTCAAAATCAGTGCCAACGGCAACATCGCGGCCTGGCAGGAAGCCATCATCGGCTCCGAATCCAACGGCCTGCGGCTGGTCCAGGTGCTGGTCAATGTCGGCGACCCGGTCAAGGCCGGCCAGGTGCTGGCGGTGTTTTCGGGCGACAGCGTGCAGGCCGAGGTGGCCCAGGCCAGGGCCAGCCTGTTCGAGGCGCAGGCCCATGCGCTGGAGGCCGCCGACAACGCCGCCCGCGCCCGCACGCTGGCCAGTTCGGGCGCGCTCAGCGCGCAGCAGATCAACCAGTACAACACCGCCGAGCAAACCGCCAAGGCCCGGGTCGAGGCGGCCCAGGCCGTGCTGGAGGCGCAGCAGCTGCGCGGCCGGCAGACCCGGGTGCTGGCACCGGACAACGGCGTGATTTCCGCGCGCAACGCCACGGTGGGCGCCGTGGTGGGCGCCGGCACCGAGCTGTTTCGGCTGATTCGCGGCGGACGCCTGGAATGGCGCGCCGAAGTCACCTCGGCCGAGCTGGGCCGCATCAAGGCCGGCACCCCGGCCAGCGTGGTCGCGGCCAGCGGCGCGCGGCTTGTCGGCCGGGTCCGCATGATCGCGCCCAGCGTCGACCCGCAGACCCGCGCCGCGCTGGTCTATGTGGACCTGCCGGTGTCGGCCGGCATGGCTGCGCCGGCCAAGGTGCGCAGCGCCGGGCCGCCCCAAGCAGACACAGCCCCATTTAATAAGGAAAGGGGCGGCGCAACGCCCAAGGCTCGCGAAGCGACAAGCGTGGGGGTAGCACTTGCCGGCATGTTTGCCAGGGGCGAATTCGACCTGGGCACGACCTCCGCACTGACGGTTCCGCAGCCCGCGCTGGTGGTGCGCGACGGCTTCAGCTACCTGTTTCGCCTGGGCCCCGACAACCGCGTCAGCCAGCTCAAGGTGCAGACCGGACGGCACGCCGGCGACCGGGTGGAAATCAGCGCGGGCCTGGCCGCCGATGCCCGTGTGGTCGTCAGCGGCGCCGGCTTCTTGAATGATGGCGACTTGGTCAGGGTCAACGACTCTCAAGCATCAAATCAGCCAACAGCCCCCGCCAGCTCTGCGCCAGAAGCTATCAAATAAGGAGCGAATTCAGATGAATGTCTCCGCCTGGTCGATCCGGAACCCGATCCCCGCCACCATGCTGTTTGTGCTGCTGAGCTTTGCCGGCCTGCTCTCGTTCAAGGCCATGAAGGTGCAGAATTTTCCCGACATCGATCTGCCGACGGTCACGGTGTCGGCCGCGCTGCCGGGTGCGGCGCCGGCCCAGCTGGAGACCGAGGTGGCGCGCCGGCTGGAGAACTCGATTGCGACGGTGCAGGGCCTCAAGCACCTCTACACCAAGGTGCAGGACGGCGGCGTCAGCATCACCGCCGAGTTCCGGCTCGAAAAGCCGGTGCAGGAAGCGGTGGACGATGTGCGGGCCGCCGTGGCGCGCGTGCGCGGCGAGCTGCCGGGCGATGTGCGCGAGCCGGTCGTCAGCAAGATGGACCTGGCCGGCCAGCCGGTGCTGGCCTTCACCATACGCTCGGCGCGCATGGACGAGGAGGCGCTGTCCTGGTTTGTCGACAACGATGTCTCGCGCAAGCTGCTGGCGGTGCGCGGCGTCGGCGCCGTCAACCGTGTCGGCGGCGTCTCGCGCGAGGTGCGCGTGGCGCTGGACTCTTCGCGCCTACAGGCCTTGGGCGCGACCGCCGCCGACATCTCGCGCCAGCTGCGCCAGGTGCAGCTTGAGGCCGCCGGCGGCCGCGCCGACCTGGGCGGCAGCGAGCAGCCCATGCGCACGCTGGCCACCGTCAGGTCGGCCGAAGAACTGGGCCGGCTGGAGCTGACCCTGGGCGACGGCCGGCGCATCCGGCTGAGCGACGTGGCCAGCGTCAGCGACACCACGGCCGAACCGCGCGCCGCCGCCCTGCTCGACGGCAGGCCGGTGGTCGGCTTCGAGGTGGCGCGCAGCCGCGGCGAGAGCGAGGTCGCCGTCGGCGCGGCGGTGCAGCAGGCGCTGGCCGAACTCAAGCAGCAGCGCCCCGATGTGGAACTCACCGAGGCCTTCAACTTCGTGCAGCCGGTGCAGGAGGAATACGACGGCTCCATGAACCTGCTCTACGAGGGCGCCATCCTGGCGGTGCTGGTGGTCTGGCTGTTTCTGCGCGACTGGCGCGCCACCTTCGTCTCGGCGGTGGCGCTGCCGCTGTCGGTGATTCCGGCCTTTATCGGCATGCAGCTGCTGGGCTTTTCCATCAACGTGATCACGCTGCTGGCGCTGTCGCTGGTCATCGGCATTCTGGTCGATGACGCGATCGTCGAGGTGGAAAACATCGTGCGCCATCTGCGCATGGGCAAGACGCCTTACCAGGCCGCGATGGAAGCCGCCGACGAAATCGGCCTGGCCGTGATCGCCACCACCTTCACGCTGATTGCGGTGTTTTTGCCGACCGCCTTCATGAGCGGCGTGGCCGGCAAGTTCTTCAAGCAGTTCGGCTGGACCGCCTCGCTGGCGGTGTTTGCCTCGCTGGTGGTGGCGCGGGCGCTGACGCCCATGATGGCGGCCTACATCCTGAAACCCGTCGTCGGCGAGCATGCGCAGCCGCGCTGGATGAAACTCTATATGCGCGCCGCCACCTGGTGCATGCGGCACCGGCTGACGACCATGATCGCCGCCACCGTGTTTTTCTTCGGCTCGGTGCTGCTGATTCCGCTGCTGCCGACCGGCTTCATTCCGGCCGACGACAACTCGCAGACCCAGGTTTACCTGGAGCTGCCACCCGGCGCCACGCTGGCGCAAACCAGCGCCGCGGCGGAGCAGGCGCGCCTGCGGGTCAGCCAGCTGGCCCATGTCAAAAGCATTTACACCACGATTGGCGGCGGCTCGGCCGGCGCCGACCCGTTCGCCCCGCATGGCGCGGCCGAAACCCGCAAGGCCACCCTGACCGTGCTGCTCGACGAGCGCAGCGAGCGGCCGCGCAAGCAGGGCATTGAAAACCAGATGCGCGCCGCGCTGGAGACCCTGCCCGGGGTGCGCAGCAAGGTCGGGCTGGGCGGCTCGGGCGAGGCCTACATCCTGGTGCTGACGGCCCAGGACGCCAATGCCCTGCATACCGCCGCGCAAGCGGTGGAAAAAGACCTGCGCAGCATTCCCGGCCTGGGCAATATTTCGTCGAGCGCCAGCCTGGTGCGGCCCGAAATTGCCGTGCGTCCCGACTTCGCCCGCGCCGCCGACCTGGGTGTGACCAGCGCCGCCATGGGCGAGACGCTGCGCATTGCCACCGTCGGCGACTACGAGGAAGCGCTGCCCAAGCTCAACCTGCCCGAGCGCCAGGTGCCGATTGTCGTCAAGCTGGCCGACGCCGCACGCCAGGACCTCAGCGTGCTGGAACGCCTGACCGTGCCCAGCGTCAAGCCGGGCGTCGGCCCGGTGATGCTGGGACAGGTCGCCACGCTGGAAGTGGCGGGCGGCCCGGCCATCATCGACCGCTATGACCGCTCGCGCAATGTCAAGTTTGAGGTCGAACTGTCGGGAATGGCGCTAGGCGACGTCACCGAAGCCGTGAAAAACCTGCCCGCCGTGAAAAACCTGCCGGCCGGGGTCAAGGTGGTGGAGATCGGCGACGCCGAGGTGATGGGCGAGCTGTTTGCCAGTTTTGGCCTGGCCATGCTGACCGGCGTGCTCTGCATCTACATCGTGCTGGTGCTGCTGTTCAAGGATTTCCTGCACCCGGTGACGATTCTGGCGGCGCTGCCGCTGTCGCTGGGTGGCGCCTTCGTCGGCCTGCTGATTGCGCAAAAAAGCTTTTCCATGCCCTCGCTGATCGGCCTCATCATGCTGATGGGCATCGCCACGAAAAACTCCATCCTGCTGGTCGAATACGCCATCGTGGCGCGGCGCGACCACCAGCTCTCGCGCTGGGATGCCCTGCTCGACGCCTGCCACAAGCGCGCGCGGCCCATCATCATGACCACGCTGGCCATGGGCGCCGGCATGCTGCCGATTGCACTGGGTTTCGGCTCGGCCGATCCAAGCTTTCGCTCGCCCATGTCGATTGCCGTCATTGGCGGCCTGATCACCTCCACGGTGCTGAGCCTGCTGGTGGTGCCGGTGGTGTTCACCTACCTCGACGACCTGGAGCGGCTCATACGGCGCATCGCCAGGCGTTTGCGCGGCCAGGGCAGCGCCGCGGAGCAGCCGGAAAGCTAGGGCCTGTTCGCACTGGCCAGGCATAGCCCCTGAGCCGCCGCTGGAAAGCGGCTGATTTATACTCACTGGCTTACCCTTACATTTCTTCACATGTCAAAACGCGTACTGCTTTCGGGCGCAACCGGCCTGATTGGCGGGGAGTTGATGCTTCTTCTGGCCGCACGCGGCGTTTACAGCACCGCTGTGGTCCGCGCCGCCGACGCCGACCAGGCCCGTGCCCGGCTGCTCGAACGCCTGCAAAAAAGCGTTTTGTGGAAGCCTGAATTTGCCGACATGGTGGCGGCCGAAGCCGGCGATGTGGTGGAACCCGACTTCGGCCTGAGCCCGGCGGTCATCGCGTCCGCCGACGTGGTGCTGCATTCCGCCGCCAGCACCTCCTTCAAGCCCGGCGCCGGCGTCTACCCGATCAACATCAAGGCGGCCGAACAGTTCGCCGGCATCCTCAAGCAGCTGAGCCCATCGCAGCGCGGCTTTTTCGTCGGCACCGCCGCCGTGACCACCGAGCCGCGTGGCGTGATCACCGAAGACATGCCCTTCGCCGGTTACGCCAACGATTACATCCGCTCCAAGCGCGATGCCGAAACCTTGTTGCGCGCCGCAGGCAGTCCGTTTGTCAGCCTGCGTCCCGGCATCGTGCTGTCGCGCGGCATTGACGACGCCAAGCTGTCGCGCAACATGCTGTGGTCCATCCCCGTGATGGCAGAACTCGGTGATGTGCCGCTGGATCCGCTGGGCAAGCTCGATTTTGCGCCGGTGGACTTCATTGCCGGCGCCTTTGCCGAAATGCTGCTCAAGGCGGACCTGCAGCATGACTGCTACCACGTCTCGACCGGCGAGGACTCCATGACTTTCGCGGCGCTGGCCGATGAGCTGAAAACCAGCATGCCCGGCATCGGCAAGATGGTGATGCGCGGCCGCGACTATGTGCCGACGCCCCAATTTGCCCGCCAGCGCTGGATGTACGAGGCGCTGCAGCCCTACCTGCCGTTTCTGACGGCCGACGCGGTGTTCAGCAATGCCCGCCTGCGCGCCGAAATCGGCGGCGCCGCCATTGCGCCTGCGCCCAGTAGCTACCTGGGGGAGCTGCTGGGCACCTTCAGCCTGTCCGATGCGGTCAAGCAGATGTACACGCCCTGAGGCGAAACCGCACAAAACAACACACAAATGAAACCGCCGCTTTTGTAAACTAGTTTGTGGACAGCAGCAACCCTGTTGTCATGGCCGTGGTAGACAATTGCGCTTTGCAGACAAGAACTTACTGGTTGGGTGATGAATTCTGATTTGATCAAACTTTTTGCCGAGACATTTGGCATCGGCGAAGAAAAACTGCTGCCCGATGCCACGCTGGAAAGCCTGGGGCTGGACTCGCTGGCGGTCATCGAATTTCTGTTTCAGATCGAAGACAAGTTCGGCATCCAGATTCCCGACCAGGCCAATCCACCGCGTACCCTGGGCGAGATGGTTCAGCTGATCGAACCGCTGCTGCCTGCGGGCAAGCCTGCCGCCTGAGCGCCACGACCGGTCAGCCATGCGTCGCGTTGCCATCACAGGTCTTGGCGTCGTTTCTCCCGTAGGCATGGGCGGCCCGGCCTTTTTTGCCTCGCTGCTCTCGGCCCGCTCGGGCATACGCTCCCTGGACATCGCCTTTCCCACCGGCACCGAAAGCGTGCTGGCCGGCGCCGTCGACTTCGACCCCGACCAGCACTTTGCACGCGCCCGCCTGCTGACCATGGACCGGGTCAGCCAGTTCGCGCTGGTGGCGGGCCGCGAGGCCATGGCCCAGGCCGGACTGGGCGACGCGACCGCCTGGCCGGCCAGCCTGGCGCCCGAGCGCTTTGGCGTTTCCCTGGGCACCGGCAGCGGCGGCGCCGGCTCCACCGAAGTGGCTTACACCGCCTTGCTGGAACACAAGGTCGCGCGCCTGCGCCCCATGACGGTAGTGCTGGCCATGAACAATGCCATTGCCGCCCATGTCTCCATGGAGTTCGGCCTCAAGGGCCCGAGCAGCACGGTTTCCAATGCCTGCGCCTCCTCGGCCACCTCCATTGGCGACGCCTTTCGCCAGATTCGCCATGGCTACGCCGATGCCATGCTGGCCGGCGGCGCCGAGGCGCTGCTGAACCGGGGCACCATCAAGGCCTGGCAGGCCATGCACACGCTGGCCAAACCCCATGCCGATGGCGATGAACGTTCCTGCCGCCCGTTCTCGGCCGACCGCAGCGGCCTGGTGCTGGCCGAAGGCGCGGCCATGCTGGTGCTGGAAGAGTGGGAAAGCGCCAAACGGCGCGGCGCCAACATCCTGGCCGAGCTCTCGGGCTATGCCTCGACCACCGACGCCCACCACCTGACCCAGCCCGAGCCCCAGGGCCAGGCCCGGGCCATGGCGCTGGCGCTGGCCGATGCCGGGCTTGCGCCATCCGACATTGGCTACCTCAATGCGCACGGCACCGCCACCGAGGTCGGCGATGTGGTCGAGACCAACGCCATCAAGCTGGCGTTCCAGGCCCATGCCGAGCGCCTGCCGGTCAGCTCCAGCAAGGGCACGCATGGCCATGCCATGGGTGCGGCCGGTGCCATGGAATTCATCGCCAGCGTGCTGGCCTTGCGGGCGCAGCAGCTGCCACCGACCGCCTTCCTCGAACATCCGGACCCGCGCTGCGATCTCGACTACATCCCGCTGCTGGCACGCGACTGCAGCGGTGTGCGCGCGGTGATGTCTAATTCCTTTGCCTTTGGCGGCTCCAACGCGGTGCTGATCGCCAAGGCCGCCTGAAGCCCCGCTGGGCCGGACGCTCGCGCAGCCGCATCAAGCAGTCGAGCGGATTTTTTTCACCAGGGCGGTGGTCGAATAGCCGGCGACGATGGGAATGGCCAGGGCCTTGCCGCCATAGGCTTTCACCACCGCCGTTTCGGCCAGCTTGTCCATGTCATAGTCGCCGCCCTTGACCAGGATGTCGGGCTTGAGTTCGGCAATCAGCTCCAGCGGCGTGTTTTCGTCAAACCAGGTGACCAGGCTGACGGACTCCAGCGCCGCCATCAGCACGGCGCGGTCCTGCTCGTTGTTCAGGGGCCGATCCGGCCCCTTGCCCAGGCGCCTGGCCGAGGCGTCGGTGTTGAGCGCCAGCACCAGGCTGGCCCCCAATTCGCGTGCCTGCGCCAGGTAGGTGACATGGCCGGGGTGCAGCACATCAAACACGCCGTTGCTGAACACCAGCGGCCGGGGCAGCGCGGCGACCCGCGCCGCGGCATCCTGGCGCGCCACCACCTTCTCCAGAAAAGCCGGGCTGTTCACGCGATTTGCGGCTTGCTGTCGGGCGCGATGACCGCGGCCAGTTCCTTGCCGAGGCCCTTGCGAAAGCGGTTCAGCTCCTGCACGCTCTTGAAGCTCTGGTTCATCAGCAGGCTCAGGTTGTGCAGGATGCGATCGACCACCTTGCCCTCCCACACCGCGTCGAACTTGATCTGGGTGTCCAGCCAGTGCTCCAGCCATTCGGGGTTGGGCAGGCGGCTCTGGATGGTGTCGCGCGGGAACAGGTTCTTGTTCACATGCAGGTTGGTCGGGTGCAGGGCCTGCGCCGTGCGCCGTGCGCTGGCCATCAGCACGCCGACCTTGGTGAAGGCGGTCTTCGCCTCGTTGCCGAAGTTGTTGATGGCGCGCTTCATGTAGCGCAGGTAGGCACCGCCGTGGCGCGCTTCATCCTGGCTGAGCTGGGTGTAAATCTGCTTGATGACCGGCTCGGTATGCCATTCGCTGGCGCGGCGGTACCAGTGGTTCAGGCGGATCTCGCCGCAAAAATGCAGCATCAGGGTTTCCAGCGCCGGCGCCGGCTCGAACTCGAAACGCACCTCGTGCAGTTCCTGCTCGGTCGGGGCCAGGTCGGGGCGAAAGCGCCTGAGGTATTCCATCAGCACCAGCGAGTGCTTTTGCTCTTCAAAAAACCAGATCGACATGAAGGCGGAAAAATCGCTGTCGTCCTTGTTGTCGCGCAAAAACATTTCCGTGGCGGGCAGCGCCGACCATTCGGTGATGGCATTCATCTTGATGGTCTGGGCCTGCTCGTCAGACAGCTTGGAGGCATCAAAACTGGCCCAGGGAATGTCCTTGTCCATGTCCCAGCGGACGGATTCGAGTTGTTTGAACAGTTCGGGGTAAAGCATAGGAACTCCTTGGCAAGCGGGTACGCAGGGAAATCTGCCTCGGATGTCCTGCCGGCCCATCCTGGGTACTAGCACGATTTTAGGCGGCGAATGTGACAGCCGGTGACTGGCCGGCGCTTTACCCGCCAATCAAGCGGTTTCAGGGCGCTTGCCGAACCGGCGGGCTTGACCCCGGAGCAATCTGGGTGCATGGTTAGGCCTGAGCCCCCCATGACCTGCCAGCGAGTCCCGCATGCCCGCCTTCAGCCTTCAACCGCTATCGCGCTGGCGCCTGAGCGCGCTGCTGGTTGGCTGTGCACTGGCCGCCCCAGCGCTCGGGTCGGCCGCGCCGCCTGCCAGCCCGGTTGCACCGGCCGCCGCCTGCCCGGCCCTGCTGCAGCAGGACTTTTTGCGCCTGCAGGATGAAAAACCGCAGTCGCTGTGCCAGTACAGCGGCAAGGTCGTGGTCGTCGTCAACACCGCCAGCTTTTGCGGCTTCACGCCGCAATACCAGGGCCTGGAAGCGCTCTATGCCCAGTACAGGGAACGCGGGCTGGTGGTGCTGGGTTTTCCCTCCAACGACTTTGCGCAGGAAACCGGCAGCAACAAGGAGATTGCGGATTTTTGCGAGAACACCTTTGGCGTGAAATTCCCGATGTTCACCAAAACCAGCGTGCGCGGCAAAGACGCCAACCCGCTGTTCAGGCAGCTGGCGGCCAAAACCGGCACGCCGCCGCGCTGGAACTTTTACAAATACGTGATCGCGCGCGATGGCGTCGGCGTCGTCAGCTTCAACTCCCTGGTCGGCCCGACCAGCCGGCAATTTGTCAGCGAGATCGAGAAGCAGCTGGCCGCCCCCTCGGAATGAAAGACGGGTTTGCCATGACCCCTGGTCGCGTTAACAAAAATTTACCGAGTGAATCGCGTGCGTGGGGGAACTACCGTCAGCGCGCGGCTCTCTTACCAGCAGAGCCGGCAAGGTTTGTTCGCGTCGGCGAGCACCGGCAAAACAACAGTTTCATTGCTGCGAAGCCTTCTGAGCCGTCTTGGTTCGGATGCAATCCCGGGGCGCTCCTCCTCCTCCCTCCCTCCCTCGTTCGCGTCGGGGCGCTTCGCGGCATTTTTATCTTCCAGGGCGACGGTTCGCTATTGTTTTAATAGCTGGCTGCGCTCTCGGCCATTGGGCCAGGGCCGGTTTTAACCCTCAAGTATCAGCTCGGCTTGGTTTCCAGGAAGCTGGGGCGTTGCGCCAATTTCTCCTGCAGCTTGGCCAGGTTGGGGTAGCTGCCGCGCCAGTCGATCTGGGGAAAGCGCAGGTCCAGATAGCCCAGCGCGCAACCGACCGCCACATCCGACAGGCTCAGGTGGATGCCGCTGCAAAAGGCCTTGTCGCCCAGCCCCGTGCTCATGGCCTTCAGCGCCGCGTGGATTTTGCCCGTCTGGCGCGCAATCCAGGCCTCGCTGCGCTCCTGCTCGCCGCGGCCGGCCCAGGTGGCCTCCAGCCGGACCAGGATGGCGGCGTCCAGCAAGCCATCGGCCAGCGCTTCCCAGGTCTTGACCTCGGCCCGCTCACGGCCCTGCGCGGGAATCAGCTTGCCCACCGGTGACAGGGTGTCCAGGTATTCCACGATCACGCGCGAGTCAAACAAGGCTTCGCCGCCCTCCATGATCAGGCAAGGCACTTTGCCGAGCGGGTTGGAGGCGGCAATGGTGGTATGGGCAGCCCAGACATCTTCCAGGATGAACTGGTAGTCGAGCTTTTTCTCAGCCATGACGATGCGCACTTTGCGCGCATAGGGGCTGGTGGCGGATCCGATGAGTTTCATGGTGAGGGTGTAATCGTGGTCCGTAGAAGCTGCATTCTATCGACTCGGCCCCGCTCCGGCTGACGCCATATGGCGCCCGCAGGTGTCCGGCCTACAATTGGGCCATGAGCTCTTCCAACCCGTTCTCCACCATCAACGCCCTGTCGCCGCTAGACGGCCGCTACGCCAGCAAACTCAGCCAGCTGCGCCCCCTGATGTCCGAGCAAGGCTATATGCACCGCCGGGTTCAGGTCGAAATCGCCTGGTTCATCATGCTGTCGGATGCCAAGTTTGCCGAATTCAAGCCGCTCAGCCCCGGCGCGCGCACCTACCTGCTGGGCCTGGTCAAAAACTTCAGCGAAGCCGATGCCGCCGCCATCAAGGAAATTGAAAAAACCACCAACCACGATGTCAAGGCCGTCGAGTACTGGATCAAGTCCAAGTTTGAAGCCCGGCCGGAGCTGCAGAACGCCAGCGAATTCGTGCACTTTGCCTGCACCAGCGAAGACATCAACAACACCAGCCACGCGCTGCAGCTGAAAAGCAGCCGCGAGCAGGTGGTCCTGCCGGCGCTCGACAAACTGATTGCCAAGCTGCGCGAGATGGCCCATGCCTATGCCGACCAGCCCATGCTCAGCCGCACCCACGGCCAGACCGCCAGCCCGACCACCGTCGGCAAGGAAATCGCCAACGTGCTGGTGCGCCTGCAGGCTGCCCGCGAAAAGATTGCCGGCGTCAAGCTGATGGCCAAGATGAACGGCGCCGTGGGCAACTACAACGCCCACCTGTCGGCCTGGCCCGAATTTGACTGGGAAGCCTTCAGCCGCCATGTGGTCGAAACGCCGGAACCGCTGGGCCTGGGCCTGACGTTTCAGCCCTACAGCATCCAGATCGAGCCGCACGACTACATGGCCGAGCTGTTCGACGCCGTGGCCCGCAGCAACACCATCCTGATCGACTTCGCGCGCGATGTCTGGGGCTATGTCAGCGTCGGTTACTTCAAGCAGCGCTTGAAGGACGGCGAAATCGGCTCCTCCACCATGCCGCACAAGGTCAATCCGATCGACTTTGAAAACGCCGAAGGCAACCTGGGCCTGGCCAATGCGCTGCTCAGACACCTGAGCGAAAAGCTGCCGATTTCCCGCTGGCAGCGCGATCTGACCGACTCCACCGTGCTGCGCAACATGGGCGTGGCCCTGGGTTACGCCGTGCTGGCCTATAACTCGCTGAACGTGGGCCTGGGCAAGCTGGAGCTCAACCGCGAAGCGCTGGACGCCGACCTCGATGCCTCCTGGGAAGTGCTGGCCGAGCCGATACAGACCGTGATGCGCCGCTACGGCGTGCAGGGCGCGTATGAAAAACTCAAGGAAGTGACCCGCGGCAAAACCGTCACGGCCGAGGCCCTGCACGGGCTGATCCGTTCGCTGGAGATCCCGGAGGCGGAAAAAACGCGGCTGCTGGCGCTGACGCCGGCCAGCTATGTCGGCATGGCGGCCACCCTGGCCAGGCGGGCTTAAAAAGCACTCGGGCGCGGGCCGAGACGGCCCGCGTCATCTTTGGGCCTGTGGCGGCATATCGGCGCCGCAGCGCCAGCACTGCTCAAACCCGCCTTCGACGATTTCCCCGCAGCCGCAGCGCCAGCGCCGCTGCGGCCGGTTTTGCAGCGCGTGCAACAAGGCCTGTGCACGGGCCTCATCCTCGTCATGCGTGAGCCAGACCTCGGGCTGGCACTGGTCGGGCGGCAGTTCGCCGGCGATGGCGCCCAGAAAGTAACGCTGCACGCTGGCAGCGATGCCGGCCTGCTGCAGGGCGTCGGCCCACAGCGCGGCGATGGCGATGTTGGGGGCACGGGTCAGTCGGCGCATGGCCTCAGTGTAGCGCCAGCGGCGGCAATACGCTCCCGAATTGATAGCTGGTTGCACCCGATTTCATTGGGCCGGAAGCAAAAATCATGCACATTCCCGGCCCTTAGGGCGGCGGCAGCGGGCCATGTCAGCCCCTGTTCTCCAGCGCGCGGTCGGCGTAGCGGCCAAAGCGCCAGGCGCTGGCCTCCAGGGTGATGCGGCGCCAGGTGCTGCGCTTTTCCGCCGGCGTCATGGAAGGCCAGTGCTGGACCTCGTCAAAGCTGCGGCCGCAACCCTTGCACAACTCGTCACCCTGGCTGGTCGAGCAGATGGCGATGCAGGGCGTGTCGGCCGTGCTCTCGTACCAGTCGGTCCAGGCCGCCAGCGCGGCGGCCGGAAAGCCGTGTTCGTCGGCGAGGTCCTCATGGTAGAAAACCATGAGGGCATAGACCTCGGCCAGGGCACGCAGTTCGGGCGCCAGCGTCACGCCGTCGGGGGAGGGAGTTTTCTCACGCCAGTAATTGATGGCGGCTTCGATGTCGGTGATGTGGATGCCGGGCATGGGGAAAGCGGAAGGCGAAGAGGCGAGGTCTGCGCGCTGAACAGGACGCAAGGGCTGGGCCGGTCATTATCGGCCAGACGCCCGCCGCGCTCGCCGCCCGGCCCCAAATGCCGGACCGATGGCAAGGATTCGGCCCCTCCGCGGGCCCGGCACCAGCGCATTGACGGCCACAGGGGTCAGACATGCAGGGGCTGGTGGGAGGTGACGGGGAGGCGGCTGCGGCGCCGCCTGTAAGGCTGAGGCCGTCACAGCGCCGCCCGGCCAGCTGGCCAGGCAGGCAGGAGCGATGTCAGCCATCATCTGCTGGGTGAGCGTTGCGCCTGACCAGCAAGATGGGCCTCATGCAGGCTTCAGACCGGTCTTGCAGCGGTGGCATTGCTCACCGCGGCATCGGTTGGCTCATTGTCCGCCGTGTCACCCATGGGGCGGCCGAAAGTTTCCGGTGCAAACTGCACGCTCAACGCAAACACCCCGTACATCCCGGCCAGCAGGGTGAACATGCCGCCGATTCCGTACGACTGGAACACCTGGCCACTCAGCAGCGGCGTCAAGGCACCCGCCAGCGTACCCAGCGCCAGGATCATGGACGTGCCGAAGGCGCGCACATGGGTCGGATACTGTTCCGGTGCAAAAATCCAGATCGAGGTATTGAGAAGCACCACACAGAAGGTGAATGACGCCCCGAACAACAGCACCAGCGCCACGTTGGAGGTGAGGAAAGCGAAGCACAAACCGGCCGCGCAGGCCAGTCCCGCACCGAGGGTCAGCACGCGCTTGCGCGGGAAGTGATAGCCGCAATAGGAAGCCGCCAGCGCACCGAACAGGCTGCCGCTTTGCATCACCATCGTAAAGAGCAAACTCTTCGAGATGGTGTAGCCTTGGGCGATCAGGATGGTGGGCATCAGCGTCAGCACCGAAATCTGGGCGCCGTAGGTCATCGAAACCGCAACGCCAAGAGCGATCGTGCGACGTTTCAACCGTCCCGAAAACAGCTCGCGCACGCTCTCCAGAAAACTCATTTTTTTGTGCGCGGTGTCCTCTTGGGCCCAGGCCTTGACATAGGTCTTTGGTTGACCCTCCAGTTTGCCCAGTCGTCCCGAAGCCAGGATGGACAACACGCGGTTGGCTTCGTCGACTTTGCCTTTCGACAACAGGAAACGCGGGGTCTCCGGAATAAAGCGCCGGTAGAACACCACGAAGAAAACCGGCACGACCAGGCAGCCGAACAGCCAGCGCCAGCTGTCCGGTCCCGGGAACATGGCAAAGACAGCTAAACCGAAGGCCGGCGCCAGCATATTGCCCAGCCCGCCGCTCCCCACGCTGACCAGGCCCACCGCGGTACCGCGAAAGCGGGTAGAGCACAGCTCGGCCAGCATCGTGACGGCAATGGAAATCTCCCCGCCCAGGCCGATGCCAACAATGAACCGGCCCGCTGCCAATACCGTGTAATTCGGTGCGAGGGCACAAATGATCGCGCCCAACGTGAACAGCAGCAAGTTGGCGCTCAGCATCGTGCGCCGGCCGTAGCGGTCGGCGATATAGCCCGAGGCGATGCGCCCGAATGCGGCGGCACTGAAGGTCAGGGTATTGAGGAAACCTATTTGTGCGACCGAAATGCCCCATTGCTCGCGCAACATGGGTCCGACCAATCCCACGGCGTTCTGTTCGAATACATCGAACATCACACCGAGCATGATCATGAAGATGATTTTTTTATGAGAAGCCGTTACGCCGATACCGTCCATCGCCCGATCAAGCTCATGCTGCTGCGGGGATTTCGACGTTTGAGTCAATATTTCTGCACCCATGTTGTCTCCTGTAGGTTGGGGGGCCGCCGAGGTGTGCCTCGGACTGTTTGTCACGGGAATCGTTTCGTGTTTCAAGCTCTGCCATGAAGATTCCCCTTGCGTTGCTCACTCCAATGCCGGCGCTGCATGCGGGGCCTTGCGTGCCTGGATGGCTTGTCAACTAGCTGCGGTGTCGAAGGGACATGACTAACTCCTTAGCGTGGGTTGGAACTGCGAAAGCCTGGCAAAGCGGCGGGACCGCACCGGCGCTGCGGTCCCGCCATACAAAATGGCGCTACGGCACCGGCAGACGCGCCCCACCGCAGCATGAGGCGCTCATTCCAGCGGATGCCTTGCGGTCGCTCGTGCGGTCGATTGCAGGTGCGCCATGGCCGCCACGACGCCGCTGCCCTGCAGCGCAACGCCGGCCAGTCGCAGGCCCATCTCGCAACCGCTCAGGGTCGCCATCAGCGTGAGGTCGTTGCACTCGCCGAGGTGGCCGATGCGGAACATGCGGCCCTTCAGCTTGCCCAGGCCGGCGCCCAGCGACATGTTGAAGTGTTCATAGATCAGCTTGCGCACCCGGTCGGCATCCACGCCGTCGGGCATCATCACGCCGGTGAGCACGGGGGAATGGCAGGCTTCCTCGACGCACTGGATCTCCAGGCCCCAGGCACGCACCGCTTGGCGGCAGGCGGCACCGAGTCGCAGGTGGCGTTCGAACACATTGTCCAGACCCTCTTCCAGAATCATGTCCATCGCCTCGGCCAGGCCGTAGAGCAGGTTGGTGTTGGGCGTGTAGGGCCAGTAGCCGGTGCCGTTCATCTCGACGATCTCGTCCCAGGCCCAGAAGGACTTGGGCAGCCTGGCGACGCGGCTGGCGGCAAGGGCCTTGGGCGACAGCGCGTTGAAGCTGATGCCGGGCGGCAGCATCAGGCCCTTTTGCGAACCGCTGACGGTGACGTCCACGCCCCATTCGTCGTGGCGGTAGTCGGCCGAGGCCAGGCCGGAGATGGTGTCGACCATCAGCAGCGCCGGGTGCCTGGCCCGGTCGATGGCGCGGCGCACGGCGGCGATGTCCGTCGTCACGCCGGTGGAGGTCTCGTTGTGCACCACGCACACCGCCTTGATGCGATGAGCGCTGTCCGCCTGGAGACGTTTCTCAATGAGATCGGCCTGCACGCCGCGCCGCCAGCCCTCGATGCCTGGCAGCCCGAGGAACTCGGGCTCCAGCCCCAGGCGCTCGGCCATTTTTTTCCAGAGCGAGGCGAAGTGGCCGGTTTCGTACATCAGCACCGCGTCGCCCGGGCTCAGTGTGTTGACCAGGGCGGCCTCCCAGGCGCCGGTGCCCGAGGCCGGATAAATCACCACGGGATGCTGGGTCTTGAAGATGGTACGGATGCCGGCCAGCACCTGCCGGCCCAGCGCACCGAACTCGGGACCGCGGTGGTCTATGGTCGGATAGCTGATTGCCCGCAGGATGCGGTCGGGAACCGGGCTGGGGCCGGGGATTTGCAGGAAGTGGCGGCCGGCAGGATGAAAGTTCAGGTTTGGCATGTCAGTGGTAGCTCCTTTGTTGGTATACAAAATACAATAGGCCGAATATTGCCATGCAAAAAACCCAAACGATCTAGTGATTAACCCGAATTTTGAATACATAATGCAAATCATGGACAAGGTTTTGGATACAGGAATCGAAGTCGCCCGCGACACTCTTCAGCAGCGAGTGGCGATCCGGCTGCGCGAACTGCTGATCCAGGGCGTGCTCGCGCCAGGCGCCAAACTCAATGAGCGCGAACTGTGCGAGCGCCTCGGTGTTTCGCGCACGCCGCTGCGCGAGGCGATTCGCCTGTTGGCGGCCGAAGGCCTGATCACGCTGGACCCCGGCCGCGGCGCCTTCGCCCCCGTGTTCTCACTGGCCGATGTCGCCCACACCTTCGATGTGCTCGCCGTGCTGGAAGGCCTGGCCGCCGAGCTGGCCGCCAGCCAGATCACCGAAGCCGAGCTGGAAGAACTGCAGGGGCTGCAGCTTGAAATGCAGAGCGCCTTCGAGCGCCACGACCTGCCTCACTACTACCGGGCCAATGCCCGCACCCACGAGCTGCTGAGCGCCGCGTCGCGCAACCCGGTGCTGCGCGCGACCTGGCAGCAACTCAATGCCCGCATGCACGCGCTGCGCTTTCGCTCCAACCAGGATGAGATCAAGTGGGCCCAGGCGCTGCAGGAGCACGCGCACATCCTCGAGGCGCTGCAGGCGCGCGATGGCCCGGCGCTGCGGGACTTGCTGGTGCATCACCTGCGCCGCAAGCGGGACGCGGTGCTGGAGCAGTTGGCCAGCGCGCAGGCGGGCAAAGCAGCCTGAGCGACACCATCAGCTCCGCTCCCCACCGACAGGGCCGGGAATGACCCTGATTTGCAAACCTGCCCCTTTTTATTGTCTAATGACGGACCGAAGGGGAGTAACTCCCTGGTTTTGCTGCATTTTTAAATAACAGACAACCCAGCAAGATCGCTTCAGCAAGTCGTCAATACGAAGTTCACACTTCCGGCTTGTTGGGCATGCAGCGACACTGCATGCCGAGCCAGACCTTCGATTGAAACCTGTACAGGTTTGATCGAGGCGTTCGCGGCATTTTTCATCGTAGTCGCACCCCCACCCGACCTGTCCAGTTTCACAAAGCCGGAAATCCGCCTGCGGGATTTCCACGTCGAAACTTGGGAATATTGGAGTGTGAACTATGGAGTTATTTACAGCCCCCTGGTGGTCGGCCCTGCTGGCCATCATCCTGATTGATCTGGTGCTCGCCGGCGACAACGCCATCGTGATTGCGCTGGCCGCGCGCAGCCTGCCGCCGAACCTGCAGAGAAAAGCCATTGTCTGGGGCACGGTAGGCGCGATTGTGGTCCGCTCGGCCATGACGGTGGGCGTGGTCTGGCTGCTGAAGATTCCCGGCCTGATGCTGGTCGGCGGCCTGGGCCTGCTGTGGATCGCCTACAAGCTGCTGGCCGACCAGGGCGATGGCGAGCATGACGGCCCGGTGGCCAGCAGCTTCTGGGGTGCCATGAAAACCATTGTCGTGGCCGACGCGCTGATGGGCATTGACAACGTGCTGGGGGTGGCCGGCGCCGCACATGGTTCATTTGACCTGGTCATCATCGGCCTGCTGGTGAGCGTGCCGATTGTGGTGTTTGGCAGCACCATGGTGCTCAAGCTGGTGGAACGTTTTCCCGTCATCATCCAGTTGGGCGCTGCCGTGCTGGCCTTCACCGCCGCCAAGATGATTGTGAGCGAGCAGCTGCTGGATCCGATTTACGGTGGCCCGGCCGCCTTGTCATCGGCACAGACCCTGCATACCGCTGCCGAATGGGCCACTTATGCGCTGGCTGTGGTCGGTGTGCTGGGCGCTGGCTGGTGGGCCACCCGGCGCGGCAAATCCGGCAGCCCTGCGGGCGAACAAGACCTGATTGCACATTGAAATGAAGCAGTCCAAGAGCCCCGAAAATTCCGGGCCTTTGGGGAACCCAGCCAGGTTTCGAGAAGGACGATAACTCAAGGAGAACTGTATGGACAACATCATTGTGTACATTGACGATGCCGCGTATGCGCAGCAAATGCTGCAGCCCATGCTGACAGCGGGTGACTCCCGCAGCCCCATCCGCTGGATTGTGGTGGGCTGCGCACCACGCGTGACGCACCATGTCAGCAAGTGGGTGACCCAAAGCGCACGTGACAGCTGGCGCGGCAGATGGGCCGAAAAAGTCTTTGCGCAAGTGGTGCCGCTGCTGCAGCAAGAGGGCGATACCGTGGTGACGCGGCTGGCGAAAAGCACTTTGTGCACACAGACCGAATCCCTGATCAAGGAGCACGGCGTGGCACGGGTGCTGGACGCCCGGCGGCCCAAATTTGGCCAGGACCTGCAACCCGTGACGGCCACGCAGACCCAGGAAAGCCATGGCGTTCTGAGCTATGCCGCCGCGCTGGCCGGCGCGGGCTTGCTGGTCGCCACGGATTAAATGGCCCCCACGTTCGCTC
>CAZWDK010000003.1:0-20183 GCA_964633095.1 uncultured Polaromonas sp.
CCGCAAAACTACCTGGCCGTCATTGCCAAGGGCGACGAGCTGCTGGACTGGCGCGAAATGGCGGCCCGCTATGCCGGCGCGCAGCTGCGCCTGCTGGCGGGCGGCGACCATGCCTTGAGCGATTTCGAGCTGCATGTGCCGGCCATTCTGGATTTTCTGGCGCTGGCCTGAGGCCAGGCGAGCGGGCGAGCGGGCGGCCTGATTACACTAGCCGCAAGTCATTCATGACACTAAAGGGATACCGTTTTGTTTGTATTGTTTGAAGAAACCGGCAAGTTTCTGGCCGGCCGCATCATGTCGGAGAGCGAGGCCTCGCTGCAGGTCGAGCTCGACTCGGGCAAGCGCGTCAAGGTCAAGGCCGCCAATGCCCTGCTGAAGTTTGAAAAGCCGGCCCCGGCCGAACTGGTGGCCGCCGGGCAGAAGCTGAGCGAAGAGATAGAGCTGGATCTGGCCTGGGAGTTTGCCAGCGAAGAGGAATTCGGCTTTGCCGACCTGGCGCGCGACTATTTCAGCTCCGACGCCGCCAAACCGGCATCGCTGGAACAACAGGCCGCGGCGCTGTTCCGGCTGTTCGAGGCGCCGCACTATTTCCGCCGTGCCGGCAAGGGGCGCTTTCGCAAGGCGCCGGCCGAGATCCTGCAGCAGGCGCTGAACGCCATCGAAAAGAAAAAACAGCTTGCCGCCCAGATCACGGCCTGGGCCGAAGAACTGGGCCGGGGCCAATGCCCGGCGCCGGTGCGCGAGCAGCTTTACAAGATTCTTTTCAAGCCCGACAAGAACAGCGCCGAATACAAGTCCGTGGTCGAGGCCTCGCGCGCCACCCACCTGGCGCCGCTGGCGCTGCTGCAGCAGGCCGGCGCCATCGCCTCGCCCTACCAGTTCCACTGGAAGCGCTTTCTGTTTGAAAACTTTCCCAAGGGCACTGCCTTTCCGGCCGTGCAGGCGCCGCAGGTCAAGGACGACTTGCCGCTAGCGGATGTGAAGGCCTTTTCCATCGACGACTCCAGCACCACCGAGATCGACGATGCGCTGTCGGTGCGGGGACTGGGCAGCGGCACCGTCACGCTGGGCATTCATATTGCGGCGCCGGGCCTGGCCGTGCTGCCCGGCAGCCCGCTCGATGCGGTTGGCCGCGCACGCCTGTCGACCGTTTACATGCCGGGCTACAAGCTGACCATGCTGCCCGACGATGTGGTGCAAAGCTACACCCTGCTGGAGGGCCGCAACTGCCCGGCGCTGTCGCTCTACCTCACGCTCGATGAGGCGACGTTCGAGATCAAGGCAAGCGCCACGCGCCTGGAACAGGTGCCCATCGTCAGCAACCTGCGCCACGATGTGCTGGACGGCGTGCTGACCGAAGCGTTTTTTGAGGCGGCCCTGACCACGCCGCCGCTGGATATGCCCTGGGGCGTTGAACTGAGCTTTCTGCACCGGCTGGCCAAACACCTCAAGGCCAAGCGCGAGGTCGTGCGCGGCAAGCCCGAACACTTCAACCGGCCCGACTACAACTTCAAGCTGGCCAACCCGAACGGCGCGGAGCCGCAGGGCGACGAGGCGGTCAGCATCAGCACGCGCCAGCGCGGCGCACCGCTGGACCTGATCGTGGCCGAGGCCATGATCCTGGCCAACAGCACCTGGGGCGAGTGGCTGGCCGAGCATGGCGTGCCCGGCATCTACCGCAGCCAGGCCAGCCTGGCCCCGGGCGTGAAGGTGCGCATGGGCACGCGCGCCCTGCCGCACGCCGGCCTGGGCGTGAAAAGCTACGCCTGGAGCACCTCGCCGCTGCGCCGCTACACCGACCTGGTCAATCAGTGGCAGATCATTGCCTGCGCACGCCATGGCCGCACCGCCGCCCTGGCCGCCCCCTTCAAGCCCAAAGACGCCGAGCTGTTTTCCATCATCTCGGGCTTTGATGCGGCCTACGGCGCCTACAACGGCTTTCAGGCCGGCATTGAGCGCTACTGGACGCTGAAATACCTGGAGCAAAACGGCATCACCGAGTTGACGGCCAGCGCCTTCAAGGACAACCTGGTGCGTGCCGACGAACTGCCGCTGGTGCTGCCGGCGATGGGCGCGCAGGGCTTGCCACGCGGCGCCAGGGTGCGCGTCAAGCTGGGCGCGATCGACGAGATCACACTGGACATTTCGGGCACCGTGATCGAGCGGCTGGATCTCGTGGCGGAGGAAGCCGCAGAGCTGATCGAAGAGGATGAGGACGAGGACGAATCCGACCTGGTGGCCGGGCCGATCTCGATTGCGGTCGATGTCGATGAGCCCGCAACCGATGCCGCGGGCGCGCTGGCAAGCGCCGGCTAGAACCGCTAAACACCGATAATTCCGTTCCGTGAAGTCACCAAGCACATTGCAAATCGCCCTGGGCGCGTCCATCGTCTTTCATGCGGCGCTGCTGACGGTGCGCTTTGTCGATCCGGAGCGCTTCAAGCGCGTGTTCCAGGACACGCCGCTGGAAGTGATTCTGGTCAACGCCAAATCCAGTGAAAAGCCGGACTTTGCCAAGGCCATTGCGCAGGCCTCGCTGGCCGGCGGCGGCCAGCTCGACAAAGGCCGCGCCACTTCGCCGCTGCCGCCCTCGGCCCTGATGGCGCTGGGCGATGCGAGCGAGGACGCGCAGCGCCAGGTCGAGTCCCTGCAGGAGCAGCAAACCCAGCTGCTGGCGCAAATCAAAAAGGCGCTGGCCGCCATGCCGCCGCCCGACCCCAAGCTGCCGGCCAATGACCCGGTACAGGCACAGCGCGAAGAAAAGCGCAAGCAACTGATCAAGATCCTGGCCGAAATCGAAAAGCGCATCAATGAAGAAAATGCGCGGCCCAAAAAACGCTACATCAGCCCGGCCACCCGCGAGGAAGTCTATGCGGTGTATTACGACGAACTGCGCCGCAAGATCGAAGACAAGGGCACGGTCAACTTCCCCGAGCTGGCCGGCAAGAAGCTGTATGGCGCACTCACCATGGTCGTGACCGTCAATTTTGATGGCCGCATCCTGGACACCGAAGTGGTCGAAACCTCGGGCAACCTGACGCTGGATCGGCGGGCCCAAAGCATAGTCCGCGGCACCGGCCCCTTCGGCCGGTTCAGCCATGCCATGCGGCGCAAGGCCGACCAGATCGTGGTGGTGTCGCGCTTCAAGTTCACGCGCGAAGACACGCTCGAGACCCGGCTGACCGAACGCTGAAATCCGTCCCCCACCTCAACCCTTCGACCATGGATCACTACTACGTTCTCGGCAACCCGATTGCGCACAGCAAGTCACCGCAAATTCATGCACGCTTTGCCGAGCTGACCGGCCAGCGCCTGCATTACGACAAACTGCTCGTGCCGCTCGATGGTTTTGCCGCCACGCTGGCCCAGCTGCAGCAAATGGGCGTGCGCGGCTGCAACGTGACGGTGCCCTTCAAGCTGCAGGCCTTTGAGGCCGCCGGCAGCCAAAGCGACAGGGCGCAGCTGGCGCAGGCCGCCAACACGCTCAAGCTCGACGGCAGCACCATTCACGCCGACAACACCGATGGCGTGGGGCTGGTCAATGACATCCAGAACAATGCCGGTGTTGCATTGGCCGGACGCGACGTGTTGCTGATAGGCGCGGGCGGCGCCGGCGCCGGCGCGCTGGCCCCCTTGCTGGCCGCCGGGCCGCGCCGGCTGGTGCTGGTCAACCGCACAATGGCCAAGGCCGAGGCACTGGTGGCGCGCCACCGGGCGCATCCGTCCATGCAAGAATTGCTATCAAAAACAGAGCTATTCGCGCATGAACTGCACGGGCTGGATGCCGATTTCGATGTCATCATCAACGCCAGCGCGAGCAGCCTGGCGGGCGCGGCCGTGCCGGTTGATGCCCGCGTGCTCAAGCCCGGCACGCTGGCCTACGACATGATGTACGGCCCTGCGGCCGCGGCCTTCATGGGCTGGGCCGCCGAACACGGCGCCCAGCCGCGCGACGGCCTGGGCATGCTGGTCGAGCAGGCCGCCGAGGCCTTTGCGCTGTGGCGCGGCGTGCGGCCGCCGTCGCAGCAGGTGCTGCGGGAAATGCGGGCGGCCATGCAGACGCAGGGAACATGAAAGCGCTGCTGCGCCTGCTCGCTCTGGCGCTGCTGGCTGCGCTGGCCCTGCAACTCTATTTTGTGGCGCGCATCGCCCTGATGGCCGTGCTCAATCCCGAATCCACCGCCTTTCAGCGCTCGGAAGCCTATCTGGTCGCCAAAAACACGGGGGCCTTGAAATGGCGCCAGCAATGGGTGCCCTATGCCGAGGTGTCGGACCACCTGAAGCGTGCCGTCATTGCCTCGGAAGACGCCAGCTTCATCGAGCACGAGGGCCTGGACCTGGAAGCGCTGGAAAAAGCCTGGGAGAAAAACGCCAAGGCCGAGCAGCGCGCCGCACGCTCCGGCAACCGATTGGCGCCAGGCAAGGCGGCGGCCAAGCCGGCAAAAATCATAGGCGGCTCCACCATCACGCAGCAACTGGCGAAAAACCTGTTCCTGTCGGGTGAACGCACGCTGCTGC
Source organism: uncultured Polaromonas sp. (assembly GCA_964633095.1). Taxonomy (GTDB): domain Bacteria; phylum Pseudomonadota; class Gammaproteobacteria; order Burkholderiales; family Burkholderiaceae_C; genus Polaromonas. Next base: position 4,519 of record CAZWDK010000003.1, read on the forward strand.
GCAAGGGCCAGGAGTTGCTGCTGACGCTGCTGCTGGAGGCGCTGCTCGACAAGCAGCGCATCCTGGAGATTTACCTCAACAGCGTCGAGTGGGGTGAAGGCGTTTTTGGCGCGGAAGCCGCCGCCCAGCATTACTACCGCAAGCCGGCCTCCAGGCTGAGCGCCTACGAAGCCGCACGGCTGGCCGTGATGCTGCCGCGCCCCAAGTATTTTGAAACCCGCCCCGGCTCGGGCTACCTGGCCTCGCGCGCCGGCACCATTGTGGCGCGCATGGGCGGGGTGGAGCTGCCGTGAGGCCAGGCTGGGTACCCGCTGTTCACGCCCGACCGCTAGATGAAGGAGTTCCAGGACGCGGGCTTCAGGCCCGAGGTGATGCCGGGCATCCTCAAAGGCAAGGCAATGCGGTGCGGCTGCTGGCGCCGACGTCCCGCGGGCATGGGCTTGCATTTGGGTCAGCCCATGCCAGCGCCTTGCGTCGCGTCAAAAACTTGTGCCGCCTCCGAGGACTTTGGCCAAGCTTGTCCCAGGCTTCCACTTGCGGGCCAGTTCCTTGCCCGCCCGGATATCGCTGGCAGATATGTTTTTTTCCAGGGCTTTTCGTTTGGCGGCCGCGGCCGAATCGCCTTTCTCAGCGGAGACATCAAATAGCATGTAGGCGAGAACAGGGTTTTGTTTGACACCCGCCCGGCCTTTCTCATAGAGGGAGCCGAGGGCGTTCAGTGCTTCGACGTGACGCTGGTCCGCCGCCTCGCGCAGCCATTTCAGCGATTCGGCCGCATTCTCCTTGATGCCGAATTTTTCGCTGTACATCGTGCTCAGGTTGAACTGCGCCGTCGCATCCCCCTGCTCGGCGGCCTTGCGCGTCCATTCCAGTGCCAAATCGCTGTTCTGGGACACACCCTCGCCCACCAGGCACAGATAGCCCAGAGCCCCCTGGGCTTCGGCCAATCCCTGTTGCGCGGCCATGTGGAACCATTTAGCGGCCGCCTTCTTGTCGGGCGGTAACCCCTGGCCCAGATTGAAAATTTTTCCGAGCCGGTACTGGGCTTTGGCATTTCCTCCTTCCGCCAGCCGAGTCAGCTCCTTCAGGGCCGTGGCGTATTCCGCCCTGTCGTAAGCGGCCAGGCCTTCGTTCAATCCCGCATTCACGGTGAAGGGCGCTGCGATCAGCGCAGTCAGAAGCAGTGAGGTGATCAAACGGGTTGCTGAATGGGTCATATCGAAAATCGGGGTTTTCATCGTCGTGCGAGCCGTTTGAACGAAGGGGGTAAATCCCTCCGTCAAACGAATGGGTTGGGATAGTAGGTCAAAAAGAAGAGAGAAGAGCCGTCTTGCGGACGGCTCTTCTGTCAGGCGCACCGGGGTGCACCGAGGCTGCTGCTTAGTAGGCCAGACCGTAGCCGAACTTGTAAAGCGCGCCGTCGGTGGTCTCGTCGAAGCCGGGCAAGTCGGACTTCTGTTCCTGCACCGCCTTCAGGGTCTTGGGCAGCGCGAACGGCAGCTTGCCTTGCGGCTTGAATTTGCCGGACAGCACATCCAACATCGCCAGGTCGGTCACGCCAAAGGTCGCCAGGATCGCGCCCGCATCCTTCAGGCCGCTGGCGTCGTCCATCACATACGGCGCGCGGAAGTAGACGCTCAGGACCACCTTCTTCGGATCGCCGATTTCGGCCATGATGGCCTTGATATCCGCCAGCGTCGGGTACATGGTGCGCGACGTGGCCGTTGACATGCCGGTGAAGCTGATGTCGCCGATTTCCCACGGCAGGGCGCCGCCGAACGCGAGGGTCGGCCCGGCGGAGTCGCCATCCGTACATGTCGCATTGACGGCCGCGAACATGCGGCAGGGATCCTCGGAACCCCAGGTCTTGCCGGTCAGCGGATTCAGAATGAGCGGGTTGTCGCCGGTGGCCGGATTCTTGCTGTGATAGGGCGAGCCCGCATCCTTGACCAGCACGCGAATGACTGCGACGTCGGTGCCGGCAGGAACGGGCGGACGGGTCTGGCTCTTTGCCGCATCGTAGTTGCCGTCCGTCACGGTGTAGCCGTAGCCTTCCACGTTGGCCTTGCTGAAGCCGATGGTGTAGACCTTGGCGCCGGCTTTCAGCGGCAAGGCCTTGCTGCCGTTGGCCAGCGTGTCGTTCTTGAGCAGGACGACCGATTTCTTCTGGATTTCAAGACCCTTGGCGCGGCTGGCGTCCGTGCCGACGGCGGTGTTGGCGTTGCCGGCGTCGACGTAGGGGTTCTCGAACAGGCCGAGCTGGAACTGCTCCTTGAGCAGGCGCTTGACCGCCTCGTTGACGCGATCCTTGCTGATCAGCCCCTGGTCGAGCAGGTCCTTGATTGTCTTGTTGGTCGCAAAACCCGAGAGGGTGTCGGTGCCGCCGTTGATCGCCGCCGCCACCCGCTGCGGAACCGTCTTGTCCTCCAGGCCCCAGGCGCGGTCGTTGATGATGCCGGTGTCGGAGTTGACATAGCCCTTGAAGCCGAGCTTACCGCGCAGCAGGTCGGTCACGATAGACTTCGAGAACGCAAAGCCTGTGAGCGGATAGGTGACGCCGTCGCTGGTCAGCGGAATCGGGTTATTGTTCGCGTCGCGCCCGCTCATCGGCACGCCGTAGTACGGCATGATCGACGACACGCCCGCGTTGATCGCGGCGACGAAGGGCTTCATGTGGTAGGCGAAGTTGTTGCTGTACTGCTGGTACTTGCCGAACGAGTAATGGGGGTCCATGCCCAACTCCTGCGGCCCGCCGCCCGGGAAGTGCTTCATGGTCAGGGCGACCCGAGTGCTGGCATTGACCGAGGTGCCGTCCTTGACCGTGCTGCCTTGCAGGCCCTCGACCAGCGACTTCATGATGTTGGCGTTGAGGTCGGCGTCCTCGGTGAAGACCTCGTGCGCGCGATACCAGCGCGGTTCGGTCAGCAGGTCGGCCATGTAGCCATACATGGCGCGCAGGCCGACAGCGTTGTATTCCGGCCCCATGACCTCGGTGAAGGTCTTGATCACGGACATGTCGCCGGTGGTCGCCTTGCCTTCCTTCAGGAACTGCTCGCCCAGCGCGGCGGCGGCCAGGCCGGCTTCCTTCGGGAACTGGCTGAAGGCGCCGGAGCCCGCACTGATGCCCTGACGCGGATCGGTTTCGACGTGGTTGCGGGCGTTGTCCTTGAACACCACCGGGATGCCGAGGCGGGTGCTCTCGGCCATTTCCTGCACCGCGTTGGTGTAGGCGGCCAACTGCTGCGGGGTGACCTTGTAGCCGCCGCGGCCCGGCGTCACGCTGCCATCGCACGGATCGGCCGTGCCCGCCGCAGTCGAGCGCAGGATGAAGCGGGTCATCTTCTGGTTGTTAATGTAGTCAATAGCGGTCGGCGTGAGGATGCCGCCGCAGCCTGCGTTGTTGTCGTTGATCATCATCATGCCGACCTTTTCCGTGTCGGTCATCCTCGAGACCAGATCGTCGACGCGTTGCTCGACGGGCAATCGCCAGTCTTCGTACGGATAGAGTTTTCCGTCGCCCATCAAGTCCTTGAACTGCTTTCCGTCCACGGTGAGGATGGCCTTGGCGCGGGCGCCCAGGATCGGTTGCGTGGGCTGGGCGGACACCGCGGTCGGCGCGTCACCGCCGCCACAGGCCGTGAGCATCAGCGCCCCCATGAGCGCACTGACCCCCAGCACAACCGGCCGTGCAGGGAAAAAATGTAACGATGTACTTTTCACGTATGTCTCCTGTTTTAAAACCTGTTGAAAAAACAAAACTCCCAGTCGCGTGACGCCCCGCCTGGCCCGGCAACTGCGCGCAAGTCAGCCGGCAAAAGTCGAACGTCTTGGGCACAGAAAAATGTTATCGATAACATTTCGACGAAGAATAAACGCCGACAAACCAGCTCCAGACTAGTGGATACCCTGATCCAACTCCTAAAATTCGCGCAGATTTTCCGTTAATAACTTGAAAATCAGCCACCGCGAGTCCTATCGGTGGCGCACAGCACTCCCTTGGGCCGCGATGCAAATCACGTCGTCGTTCCCAGGTATCGGTAACAGACTCGGGACGTTAATCTGCGGCGACCCGCCCATCGGGCGGCTGGCAAGCCGCGGGGCGACTCAGGCGCTGGCGCGCAAGACGATTTCAAAGCCGATGTCAACAATCGGCTCTTTCACGGTGCGACCTTCCGCGCGGTCGACAATGAACTGCGCGGCCATGCGACCGATGCGGGTGCCATCGATGCGCACCGTCGTCAAGGCCGGCTGCAAGTTGGCGGCGAACTCCAGGTCGCCCAGGCCCACGACGCCCAACTGCTCCGGTACGGCCAGGCCGCGCGTCTGGGCCTCTATCAGCACCCCCAGGGCCAGCATGTCGGAGCTGCAGAACAGCGCGTCGGTCTGGGGATGGCTGACCAGCACCTCAACCAGTCCGCTGCGCCCCGAACCCAGGGTGGTGGGCGCCGGCACCAGCAGCATGGGCACATCGGCCTCCAGGCCCAGCGCCTGAGCCATGCGCCGAAACCCTTCCATGCGGCGGCGCGCCCGCTCGTCGTCGGCACTGAGCAGCAAGGGGTGGCGGTAGCCGCGGTTGTGCAAAAAATGGCAGACAGATTCGCCGATACGCTCGTGGGAAAAACCCACCAGCATGTCGATGGGCGTGGGCGTCAGATCCCAGGTTTCAACCACCGGGATGCCCGCGGCCAGCAGCTGTCGCCTGCCCTCAACCGAATGCATGATGCCGGTCAGCACAATGCCGTCGGGCCGGCGCCGGATGATGGCGTCCAGCAGCACATCCTCGCGCGAGGCATCGTAGCCGCTTTGCCCGATCATCAGCTGGTAGCCGCTCTCGTCCAGCGCCTGGTTCAGCGATCGCACGGTTTCCTGAAACACCGGTCCGGTAAGCGTCGGCAGCACCGCGGCCACCAGCCTGGCACGCGAGGAGCGCAGACCGCCAGCCATGCCGTTGGGAACGAAACCGGTTTGACTCACCACCTCGCGCACCTTGAGCAGCGTGCTGGCCGCCACCCGCTCTGGGTTGTTCAACGCGCGCGACACCGTCATGGCAGACACACCCGCCAGCCTGGCAACATCGTGAACGGTGAAGACTTGTGGCTTTTTCATGGGGCGGTGCAAACGATCAACAGGATTCGGGAATGGCTGGCTCGCATGATACCGTTGCCCACCGAGGCCAGCAGCCCTTGGCGGGTCGCGCCGGCTCCATGCCTGTTGCCTCATCGCTTCTTCTGCGGCTCAGCGGTTGCGCACGGCTTCGCCAGTATCATCGCGCACATGCTTTCCAAGTTGATGCGCGTGTTCCTGCTGGGCCTGATCCGTGCGCTGACCGGCGCCCAGGCGCGTTGGCAAGGTTGTCCGCCCAAGGCCGAGCAGCGCATTTATTTCGCCAACCACCAGAGCCATGCCGATCTGATCCTGATGTGGGCGGCCTTGCCCGAAGAGCTGCGCAGCATCACGCGCCCTATCGCGGCCAAAGACTACTGGACCACCACGCCGTTCAAAAAATGGGTCACCACGGCGGTGTTCAACGCCATCTATGTGGACCGCGTCAAAACCGGCGAGCAGGACCCGCTGGAGCCGCTGGTCGAGGCGCTCGGCAATGGCGACTCCATCATCCTGTTTCCGGAAGGCACACGGGGCAACCACGAGGAGCCGCAGAAATTCAAGTCCGGCCTTTACAACCTGGCGCAAAAATTCCCCCATGTGGTGCTGGTGCCCACCTGGATCAACAACGTGCAGCGCGTGATGCCCAAGGGCGAAGTCGTGCCGGTGCCGATTCTGTGCTCCGTCACCTTTGGTGCGCCCATCAGCCTCGGATGCGATGAAGAGCGCAGTGTTTTTCTGGCCCGTGCGCGGCAGGCCGTGATGGACCTCAGGGAAAGCTGATGAACAGCTTTTTGCGCAGCCTTTCCCCCAGCCAGCAGGTCGGCCTGCTGTTCCTGATTGTGTTCGGCCTGCTGGCCCTCGTCAGCGTCGCCGCCTTCGTGATGTCCCTGAAAGACAATCACGAGGACGAGCTGCACAGCCAGAAGCTGAAGGAATTCAACGGCCTGCTGAGAACCTCGTGGCTGATGTCCGCGGTATTTTGGATCGGCTGGGCGCTCGGTGAAACGGTGGCCACCGTGCTGTTTGGCCTGGTGGCTTTTTTCGCGCTGCGCGAATTCATCACCCTGTCGCCGACCCGCCAGGGCGATCACCGCAGCCTGGTGCTGGCTTTTTTTGTGGTGCTGCCGCTGCAGTTTGCGCTGGTGATTACCCGGCGCTTCGATCTGGTGACGGTCTTCATTCCGGTCTATGTGTTCCTGGCGATTCCGGTCGTCAGCGCGCTGGCCAACGACCCGCAGCGCTTCCTGGAACGCAACGCCAAGCTGCAGTGGGGCATCATGGTCTGCGTCTACGGCATCAGCCATGTGCCGGCCCTGCTGCTGCTGAAGTTTCCCAACTTCCAGGGCAAGAACGCCTTTCTCGTGTTCTTCCTGGTGTTTGTGGTGCAAAGCGGCATGATCGTGCAGCACCTGATCGGCCAGCGGCTGGCGCGGCCCGCCAGCGCGCCCAACATCAGCCAGAGTTTCAACTGGCTCAGCTGGCTGATTGCCGTGGCCGCTGCCAGCCTTGTCGGCGGCCTGATGGCCGGCCTCACGCCCTTCAAGCCGGCGCAGGCGCTGGCCATGGGTCTGATCGCGGTCGTGGCGGGCTCCATGGGCCATCTGGTCATGAAGGCCCTGAAGCGCGACCGCGGCATCACCAACTGGGGCGCGGAAGGAAAATCCGTCACGGGTGCCAGCGGCCTGCTGGACCGGGTTGACGCCCTGTGTTTTGCCGCGCCGGTGTTCTTTCACTCGGTCCGCTGGTACTTTGGCCTCTAGCCCAGTAGCAGCGGGCACAAGCAGCTCCCGAATTCATAGCAACATGCGTATCCTAGGCATAGATCCCGGCTTGCGAACCACCGGCTTTGGCGTGGTCGATGTGGACGGCGCGCAGCTGCGTTACGTGGCCAGCGGCACCATCAGGACGACCCATCTGGAAAGCAAGGAATTGCCGGCGCGCCTGAAGGTGTTGTTCGACGGCGTGCGCGAAGTCGTGCAGCGCTACCAGCCCGATGCCGCCTCGGTCGAGATTGTGTTTGTCAACGTCAACCCGCAGGCCACGCTGCTGCTGGGCCAGGCGCGCGGCGCCTGTGTCACGGCCCTGGTCTCCACCGATTTGGCGGTGGCCGAATACACGGCGCTGCAGATGAAAAAAGCCGTGGCCGGGCATGGCAAGGCGGCCAAGGCGCAAGTGCAGGAAATGGTGATGCGGCTGCTCAAGCTGCCGGGACTGCCGGGCGAGGATGCCGCTGACGCGCTGGGGCTGGCGATTGCCCATGCGCATGCCGGGCGTTCAACGGCGATTCTGGCGGCGGCTACCGCCTTGAAACCCAAGGCCAGCGCGTCCTACAAGGCGAGCCGGCATTACTGACCTGCGCGGCCAAGAGCGCCATGGGCATCAGGCGAGCCGCTCAAGGATCAAGACGGCAAAAAAACCAAAGGCGGCAATCAGCGTCCACTTGAGGATGACGAGGCCAAGGCGCCTGAAGCGGGCCTGTCCGGTGGCCGCGTAAAACATGAACAACACGATGGCCGCCAGCAGCAGCAACAGGATGATCCCGCGGACCAGCAGCATGGTTTGCAACCCTGCCGCGGGCAGCGCGGGCTACCAGGCGCGCGCCAGGGTCGAAAAACCCTGGGGCGCGCGCCTTTCGTCTTCGAAGCTGACCACTTCGTAAGCGTCCTGGTGCGCGAGCAGTTCACGCAGCAGCTTGTTGTTCATGGCGTGGCCGGAGCGAAAGGCGCTGTAGGCCGCCAACAGCGGTTTGCCCAGCAGGTACAGATCGCCCATGGCGTCAAGGATTTTGTGCTTCACGAACTCGTCGTTGTAGCGCAGGCCCTCGCTGTTGAGCACCTTGTAGTCGTCCATCACGATGGCATTGTCGAGTCCACCGCCCAGCGCCAGGCCGTTGGCCCGCATCATCTCCACGTCCTTGGTGAAGCCAAACGTGCGGGCGCGGGCGATGTCGCGCGTGTAGGAACCCGAGCCCATGTCAAATTCGACGCGCTGGCCGGTGGAGTCCACCGCCGGGTGGTCAAAGTCAATTTCAAAACTGAGCTTGTAGCCTTCGTAGGGGCTCAGGCGCGCCCACTTCGCCGTGGCGCCTTCACCCTCGCGCACTTGCACCGGCTTGATGACGCGGATGAAACGCTTGGGCGCGGCCTGCAGCTCGATGCCGGCCGATTGCAGCAAAAACACAAAGGAAGAGGCCGAGCCATCCAGGATGGGCACCTCTTCGGCCGTGATGTCGATGTACAGGTTGTCTATGCCCAGGCCGGCGCAGGCCGACATCAGGTGCTCGACGGTGTGCACCTTGGCGCTGCCGTTCGAGATGGTGGAGGCCAGCCGGGTGTCGGTCACGGCCCGCGCCGAGATGACGATATCGACCGGCTGCGGCAGGTCGACCCGCCGAAACACAATGCCCGTGTCGGGTGCGGCCGGCCGCAGGGTCAGCTCGACCCGCTGGCCGCTGTGCAGGCCCACGCCCACCGCCCGGGTCAATGATTTGAGTGTTCTTTGAGCGAGCATGGCCTTATTTTAGAGAGGGCAGATGAACCTTGCGTAAAGCACGGTCATCCGCCCCGGCCCCATTCATTGCCCGCCGCCTGCAGCACAAGACGGCTCTTAATCCGCCTGCTTCCGGAGAAACGCGGGGATTTCGAAGTCGTCCATGCCGCCCGAGGCCAGCGCGTCGACCTTGGCGGCCGCCTGGGTGCGGTTGGTGCGCCAGACGCTGGGCACGCTCATGTTGCCGTAATCGGGTTGCGCGCTGCCCACGCCCGCATGCGAAGCACCGGCGGCACCCGACACCGTGTTCAGCGTAGGCACATGGAAGGGCATGTTGTCGGTGCCCGTGCGCAGCACCTGCAGCGGCGGCGCCTGGCGGCGCACACCCTGACGGCTCAGGCCCGTGGCCACCACCGTGACACGAATTTCATCACCCAGTTCGTCGTCGTAGGCCGTGCCGTAAATCACATGGGCATCGGGCGAGGCGTAAGCGCGTATGGTGTTCATCGCCAGCTTGGATTCGCTCAGCTTGAGCGAGCCCTTGGCGGCCGTGATCAGCACCAGCACGCCCTTGGCGCCCGACAGGTCGATGCCTTCCAGCAGCGGGCAGGCCACGGCCTGCTCGGCCGCGATGCGCGCGCGGTCCGGGCCGTTGGCCTTGGCCGTGCCCATCATGGCCTTGCCGGGCTCGCCCATCACGGTGCGCACGTCCTCGAAGTCGACATTGACATGGCCGGGCACATTGATGATCTCGGCGATGCCACCGACCGCGTTTTTCAGCACATCGTTGGCATGGGCAAAGGCATCGTCCTGGGTCACGTCATCGCCCAGCACCTCGAGCAGCTTTTCGTTGAGCACCACGATCAGCGAATCGACATTGGCCTCGAGCTCGGCCAGGCCCAGGTCGGCGTTGGTCATGCGGCGGCCGCCTTCGAATTCGAAAGGCTTGGTCACCACGCCCACCGTCAGAATGCCCATTTCCTTGGCGATGCGCGCAATCACGGGCGCCGCGCCGGTGCCGGTGCCACCGCCCATGCCGGCGGTAATGAACAGCATGTGCGCGCCGTCAATCGCGCTGCGGATGTCGTCAACGGCAAGTTCGGCGGCATCACGGCCCTTGTCGGGCTTGCTGCCGGCTCCCAGACCGCTGCCTCCCAGCTGGATGGCCTTGTGCGCGCTGCCGCGGCTGAGCGCCTGCGCATCGGTGTTGGCGCAGATGAATTCGACGCCCTGCACGCCGCAAGCGATCATGTGCCCGACCGCATTGCCACCACCACCCCCGACACCGATGACCTTGATCTGCGTGCCTTGGTTGAATTCTTCGATTTCAATCATTTCGATGCTCATTGGGAGCCTCCTATCGATAAGTTGCAGTTGCCAAAGTTGTTAAAAAAGTTCTTATGCTTGACACGACCCATCATGCAGGCGGATCTGCGCCTCCGCAATGGATACAACGCGCGGGATGACGAATGAAGCTTACAAAGTTGTTCATCAGAAATTCCCCACGAACCAGTCTTTGACACGGCCAAAAGCGTTATGCACGCTGCCTGCCTTCTGCGCCACCTTGTAGCCCCGCATGCGGGCCAGCCGGGCCTCTTCCAGCAGACCCATCACCGTGGCGGCCCTGGCCTGGGCCACCATGTCCGAAAGTGCGCTGGAGTAGCGCGGTATGCCGCGCCGCACCGGCTTGAGGAAGATGTCCTCGCCCAGTTCGACCATGCCGGGCATCACCGCGCTGCCGCCGGTGATCACGATGCCGGACGACAGCACCTCTTCGTAGCCCGACTCGCGTATGACCTGCTGCACCAGCGCAAATATTTCCTCGACACGCGGCTCGATCACGCCGGCCAGCGCCTGCCGGCTCAGCATGCGCGGGGCGCGATCGCCCAGGCCGGGCACTTCGACCTGCGTGTCCGGGTCGGCCAGCAGCTGCTTGGCGTAGCCGTTTTCCACCTTGATGTCTTCGGCGTCCTTGGTGGGCGTGCGCAGGGCCATGGCGATGTCGCTGGTGATCAGGTCGCCGGCAATCGGGATCACGGCCGTGTGGCGGATCGCACCGCCGGTGAAGATGGCGACATCGGTGGTGCCGGCGCCAATGTCCACCAGCGCCACGCCCAGCTCCTGCTCGTCCTGCGTCAGCACCGACAGGCTGGAAGCCAGCGGGTTCAGCATCAGCTGGTCCACCTCCAGCCCGCAGCGGCGCACGCATTTGATGATGTTTTCAGCCGCGCTCTGCGCGCCGGTCACGATGTGGACCTTGGCCTCGAGCCGGATGCCGCTCATGCCTATGGGCTCGCGCACATCCTGGCCGTCGATCACGAACTCCTGCGGTTCCACCAGCAGCAGGCGCTGGTCGGTCGAGATGTTGATGGCCTTGGCCGTTTCGATGACACGCGCCACATCGGCCTGCGTGACTTCCTTGTCTTTCACCGCGACCATGCCGCTGGAGTTGATGCCGCGAATATGGCTGCCGGTGATGCCGGTGTACACCCGGGCGATCTTGCAGTCGGCCATCAGCTCGGCCTCCTTGAGGGCCTGCTGGATGCTTTGCACCGTGGCATCGATATTGACCACGACGCCCCGCTTGAGCCCGTTGCTGGACGCAATGCCCAGGCCGGCCAGCTTGAGCTCGCCGCCCGGCATGACCTCGGCAACCACGGCCATGACTTTGCTGGTCCCTATGTCCAGCCCCACCACCAGATCTTTGTATTCTTTGGCCATCCGTTTACCTTTTCGCTTTCTTGTCCTCTTTGCCACCCGTACCGCCCGTGGTGACGCCTCTGAGCTTGATCGCGTAGCCGTTGCCATAACGCAGATCGGCGGACTCCAGGTCCCGGCCATAGCGGGAAGAAACCTGGGTCAGCGTGGCGATGAAGCGGCGGGTGCGTGTCTGTATCTCATCGAAGCTGCCATGGCCCAGTTCAATCACGGCACCGCCGTCCAGCCGGGCGCGCCAGCTGCCCTGCCCCGTGAGCTCCAGTTGCTCCAGCACGGCGTCGAGCTCTTCAAACATCGGGGAAAGCAGCTGGTAGCCCTGCAGCACCCGCAAAGCCTGTCCCTGCGGCCCATTGAGCAGCGGCAGATCCTCGGCCTCCACATCGCCCGGGTTGGCTTCAAAAACCTCGCCGAAGCTGTTGACCAGACGGGCATCGCCCTCCGGACCCCAGTAGGCAATGGCCTTGTGCTCTTGCAGCACCACCTTGAGCCGGTTCGGAAACTCGCGTTGCACCACCGCGCGTCGAACCCAGGGCACCGCCTCGAAAACCTTGCGCGTGCGGCCCAGGTCCACGGTAAAAAAGTTGCCCGCCAATTTGGGTGCCACATTGGCGCGCAGGGTGACGGCGTTGTTGTGCGCCAGATCGCCCTGCACCCGGATGGCGCTCAGGTTGAACAGCGGCTGACGCATCAGCCAGGCCACGGCCAGCGCCAGCACCATGGCCGAAAACACCAGGCCCAAGACCACCGTGAAGGTGTTCATGAGCTTGATGTCCAGCGGCAAGGGCGTTGGCAGTGGCAGGGTGCGACTCAAGCGGCGGCTCCCTTGGTTGATGCAGGCACTTGATGGTCCAGCGCGGCGGTCTGCAGCACCTCGATGCAAAGATCTTCGTAGGAGATGCCGGCCGCACGTGCGGACATGGGGACCAGGGAATGGCCCGTCATGCCCGGCGAGGTGTTGATCTCAAGCAGATAGGGCTGGCGGCTGGTCCGGTCGATCATCACGTCGGCGCGCGCCCAGCCGCGGCAGTTGAGCGTGCGGTAGGCCTGCAGCACCAGCTGCTGGATGGCCGCCTCTTCGCCTTCGGGCAGGCCGCAAGGCACCAGGTATTGCGTGGTGTCGGTGAAATATTTGTTCTGGTAGTCGTAGTTGCCGTCGGGCGCCACGATGCGGATGACCGGCAGGGCGCGCGCCTCGCTGCCGTTGCCCAGCACCGGGCAGGTCACCTCGTCACCACTGACGAATTGTTCGCACAGGATGTCGGCGTCCAGCTGTTCGGCCTGCGCCACCGCCTCGGCCATGCCGGCGCGCTCGGTCACCTTGGTCAAGCCTATGGACGAGCCTTCGCGCGCGGGTTTGACGATCAGCGGCAGGCCCAGCGCATCGGGAATGGCGTTGACCTCGGCGCTGCCATACTGCCCCCGGCGCAGCAGCGCGTATCGGGGCGTTGGCAAGCCCTCGGACAGCATCACGCGTTTGGTCATGACCTTGTCGATCGCCATGCTGGAGGCCATGACACCGGAGCCGGTGTAGGGAATGCCCAGCAGCTCCAGCGCCCCCTGCACCGTGCCGTCTTCGCCAAAGCGGCCATGCAGCGCGATAAAGCAGCGCGCAAAGCCTTCTTTCTTCAACTCGCTGATATCGCGTTCGGCCGGGTCAAAACCATGGGCATCAATGCCGCGCGAGCGCAGCGCCTGCAACACGCCCTGGCCCGACATCAGGGAAACCTCGCGCTCGGCAGAGCGCCCGCCCATGAGAACCGCGACCTTGCCAAAATTGAAAGTGTTCTGACTCATGCTCATTGTCCTGAGGGCGTGCCGCCCTGTGTTTTTTCAAGCATCTCGGCCACCCTGGCGGGAACCTGGCCGATGGAGCCCGCCCCCATGCACATCACGACATCGCCAGCCAGCGCGTTGTCCAGAATGGCTTGTGGCATGGCCTCGATGGCATCGACAAACACCGGCTCCACCTTGCCGGCCACGCGCAAGGCACGCGCCAGCGCGCGGCCGTCCGCCGCCACAACCGGCGCCTCTCCGGCGGCGTAGACCTCGGCCAGCAGCACGGCATCGGCATGGCCTATGACCTTGACGAAATCCTCAAAACAGTCGCGCGTGCGGGTGTAGCGGTGCGGCTGGAACGCCAGCACCAGCCGCCGGCCCGGGAAGGCGCCGCGCGCGGCGGCCAGCGTCGCCGCCATTTCGACGGGGTGATGGCCGTAGTCTTCGATCACCGTGAAGTCCCCGCCCTCTTTGGCGGGAAAGTCACCATAGCTCTGGAAGCGCCGGCCCACGCCCTTGAATTCGGCCAGCGCCTTCTGCACGGCGGCATCGGGCACATTGAGTTCAACCGCCACCGCAATCGCCGACAGGGCATTGAGCACGTTGTGCTCGCCCGCAAGATTGAGCACAACCTCCAGGTCCGGCAAGCTGACGCCGTTGCGCCGCTGCGCCGTGAAATGCATTTGCGCGCCCACGGGCCGCGCATTGACGGCGCGCACCTGCGCCTCCTCGCCAAAACCGTAGCTGGTGATGGGGCAGGACACCTGCGGCACGATTTCGCGCACCGCCGGGTCGTCGGTGCACAAAATCGCCGTGCCGTAAAACGGCATGCGGTGCAGAAAATCGACAAAGGCCTTTTTCAGGTTGCCAAAATCGTGGCCATAGGTCTCCATATGGTCGGCGTCTATGTTGGTGACCACCGCCATCACCGGCAGCAGGTTCAGGAAAGACGCATCCGATTCATCGGCCTCCACCACGATGTAATCCCCCGAGCCCAGCTTGGCGTTGGCGCCGGCGCTGTTGAGCCGGCCACCGATGACAAAGGTCGGATCCAAACCGCCCTCGGCCAGGATGCTGGCCACCAGGCTGGTGGTGGTGGTTTTGCCGTGGGTCCCGGCAATCGCAATGCCCTGCTTCAGGCGCATCAGTTCGGCCAGCATCAGCGCCCGCGGCACCACGGGAATGCGTTTTTCGCGCGCCGCCAGCACTTCGGGATTGTCCGCCTGCACGGCGGTGGAGGTCACCACCGCATCGACCGTGGCCAGGTTGCTGGCCGCATGCCCGACAAAGGTCTTGATCCCGAGCCTGGCCAGGCGCTGCAGCGTCGCGCTGTCCGACAGGTCTGACCCGGAAATGACGTAACCGAGGTTGTGAAGAACCTCGGCAATGCCGGACATGCCAGCGCCGCCCAGGCCGATGAAGTGAATATTCTTGATCGCGTGTTTCATAACGCAAGCTCCTCGCAAGCGGCCACCACGCGTGCCGTTGCATCGATTTTTTGCATGGTTTTGGCCTGCAGCCCAATCTGGACGAGTGCAGACCGCTCTGTTTTTTGTAGCATTTCGGCAAGCATGGGAGCCGACAGATCGCGTTGCTGCCGCAGCCAGCCAGCGCCCTGATCGACCAGGAACTGGGCATTGCGGGTCTGGTGGTCATCGACCGCGGCGGGAAAGGGCACAAACAGCGCCGCCGCGCCAACGGCGGCCATTTCGGTCACCGTGCTGGCGCCAGCCCGGCAGATGATCAGGTCGGCATCGGCAAAGGCCTGGGCCGTGTCGTCGATAAAGGGCGTGAGTTCAGCCTGTACGCCAGCCGCCTGGTAGTTGGCGCGCAGCGCATCGATCTGCCTGGCCCCGCTTTGATGCGTCACCTGCGGCCGCTCGGCCGCCGGGATCAGCGCAAGGGCCTGGGGCACCAGCTCATTCAAGGCCTTGGCGCCCAGGCTGCCGCCCACCACCAGCAACTTCAAAGGTCCGCTGCGCCCGGCGAAGCGGGTCGCCGGATCAGGCTGGCGGGTAAAGGCCGGGCGCAAGGGATTGCCGACCCACTCGGCCTTCTTGAGCGCACCGGGGAAGGCCGTGAAGACACGATCCGCGACGCTGGCCAGCAGCTTGTTGACCAGGCCCGCCACGGAGTTCTGCTCATGCAGCACCAGCGGCTTGCCCAGCAGCACGCTCATCATGCCGGCCGGAAAGCTGATGTAGCCGCCCAGGCCCACCACCACATCGGGCTTGACCCGGCGCACCACCTGAATGCTTTGCCAGAAGGCCTTGAGCAGCCGCAAGGGCAAAAACACCAGCGTGGCCGGGCCTTTGCCGCGCACGCCGGAAAAATCAATGGTCTCGAAAGCAAAACCGCGCGGCGGCACCAGCTGGCTTTCCATGCTGGGATGCTCAGCACTGCCCCGGCCGCCCAGCCAGTGCACGCGCCAGCCGCGCTCGCGCAGGGCTTCGGCCACGGCCAGGCCCGGAAAAATATGGCCGCCGGTGCCGCCGGCCATGATCAACGCGCAATGCTGCTTGCTCATGCGCGGCCTCCGCGCATCAGGACAGCCGCTTGGCGCGGCTTGCAGCGCT
>CAZWDK010000003.1:20283-22751 GCA_964633095.1 uncultured Polaromonas sp.
GCTCATGCGCGGCCTCCGCGCATCAGGACAGCCGCTTGGCGCGGCTTGCAGCGCTTCGCGCCGAGCCAATTTTGACGAAACAGGCTCTTCATGCGCGGCCTCCGCGCATCAAGAGCCTGTTTTCATAGTCAATCCGCAGCACCACCGCCAAGGCGACCAGGTTCATCAGAATCGCCGAGCCGCCATAGCTCATCAGCGGCAAGGTCAAACCCTTGGTGGGCAGGGCCCCCAGGTTCACGCCGATGTTGATAAAGGTCTGAAAACCCATCCAGATGCCCACACCCTGGGCCACCAGGCCGGCAAACAGCCGGTCCAGGGCAATCGACTGGCGGCCAATGTGCATGATGCGGCGGGTCATCCACATGAACAGGCCGATGACCGTCAGCACGCCCAGCAGGCCAAATTCCTCACCAATCACCGCCATCAGGAAGTCGGTATGCGCTTCGGGCAGCCAGTGCAGCTTTTCGATGCTGCCGCCCAGGCCCACGCCAAAGACTTCGCCCCGCCCGAAGGCGATCAGCGAGTGCGACAGCTGGTAGCCCTTGCCCATGGAATATTTATCGCTCCAGGGGTCCAGGTAGGCAAAAATCCGCTCGCGCCGCCATTCGCTGAGCATCACCATCAGGCCAAAGGCGACCACCACCACGGCCGCGATCACAAAAAACATGCGCGCATTGACGCCGCCCAAAAAGAGGATGCCCATGGCGATGACCGAGATCACCATGAAAGCGCCCATGTCGGGCTCGGCGAGCAGCAGCAGGCCCACAACCGCAATCGCGATTGCCATGGGCAGCACGGCGCGAAAGAAACGCTCTTTCACCTCCATCTTGCGCACCATGTAATCGGCGGCATACAAAAGCACCGCAAACTTCGCCAGCTCGGAGGGCTGGAAGTTCATGAAGCCGAGCGAAATCCAGCGCCGCGCACCATTGACGCCCTTGCCGATGAAGGGCACCAGCACCAGCATCAGCAGCATCAGTGACAGCACAAACAGCCAGGGCGCCAGCTTTTCCCAGGCCGCCATGGGAACCTGAAACGCCAGCACCGCCACAATGAAAGCCACGGCCAGCGACAAGAGATGGCGCAGCAGAAAGTGCGTATGGGCATAGCGGACGAACCTGGGGTTGTCAGGCATGGCGACCGAGGCCGAATACACCATGACCAGGCCCCAGGTCAGCAAAGCCACCGTGACCCAGACCAGCGCCTGGTCAAAGCCGGCCATGCGCACCGGCGTCGCCGGCGTGCGCGACAGGCTATGGCCGCCCAGCCTCACGGGCAGGACTTCGGACGCGGCCTTGCCCACGCCAGAAAACCAGCCGGAAAGACGCGTGGCAGTGGTCACAGCACGGCCCCCTGTTCTTGCGCCAGCAGCCGCACGGCTTCGCAAAAGACCTGCGCGCGGTGCTCGTAGTTGTCAAACATGTCAAAACTCGCACAGGCGGGCGACATCAACACGGCGTCGCCGGCATGGGCCTGCTGTGCAGCCACGCTCACAGCCTCCTGCATGGACGTGGCCTTGAGCAGCGGAACATGGCAGGCCGCAAGGGCAGACCCGATGAGGGGCGCATCGCGCCCTATCAGCACGACGGCCCGGGCATAGCGCGCGACGGGCTCGGCCAGCGGTGCGAAATCCTGCCCCTTGCCTTCGCCCCCCAGAATCAGCACCAGCTTGCGCTCGGCACCCAGGCCCGCCAGCGCCGCCGCCGTGGCCCCCACGTTGGTGCCCTTGCTGTCGTCGAAATACTCCACGTCATTGACCACCGCGATCGACTCCACGCGATGCGGCTCACCCCGGTATTCGCGCAGGCCATGCAGCATGGGCGCCAGGCTGCAACCCGCCGCGCTGGCCAGGCCCAGGGCTGCCAGGGCATTGGTGGCGTTGTGACGCCCACGAATACGCAGGGCGTCCAGCGGCATCAGGCGCTGAATATGCAGCACCTCCTCTTCATTTTTGCGGCGCTTGATGGTCTCGTCGGCCTCGGCCGCGCGCACCAGCCAGGCCATGCCATTGACGGTTTCAATGCCGTAGTCCCCGGGTCGCTGCGGCTCCCCGGCACCAAAAGTCGCATGCGGGCGAACCTGCGCAGGCCGCAGGCGAACCTTGACGGGCGGCGGAAGCATCTCCATCACCCGGGCATCGTCGCGGTTAAGCAGCATGAACGTGCTGCGCCCGAATATCCGGGCCTTGGCCGCGACATAAGCCTCCATGTCGCCGTGCCAGTCCAGATGGTCCTGGCTCACATTCAGCACCACGGCCGCTGTCGGCTCAAAGTCCTGCGCATCCGCGAGCTGGAAGCTGGACAACTCCAGCACCCAGACCTGCGGCAGGGTTTCCGCATCCAGGTGCGCAGACAGCGTGTCGAGCAGCGTCGGGCCGATATTGCCCGCAACGGCAACGGTTTTTCCGGCCCTTTGCACCAGTTGGCCGACCAGGGAAGTCACCGTGGTTTTGCCGTTGGTTCCCGTGA
>CAZWDK010000003.1:22851-43546 GCA_964633095.1 uncultured Polaromonas sp.
TGCCGTTGGTTCCCGTGATGGCCAGCACCAGCGGCCTGTAGCCGGCGGGCTGTTCCGCCGGCGCGGGGGCGAGCAAAGCGGGCAGTGCAGCGTCTTCGCCGGCATCCTCCGGAGCGGGCGCGCCTTGCGCAGCATCTGGCGCGGGCATCTCTTCCATGTCGCCGGAGGAATCCGCCACCAAGGCGGCTTCCTCCTCAAGCGAGTCGGCGGCATCCCTGGCGTCGAATACATCGGGCAATGGCGCTTCAATCGCCGGCTCGTGAGGCACGGGATTTTCTTCCACCACCCCTGTTGCCGGCACCTCGCGGAGATCGGCCAGGGCCCGGGAGAACAGGTCAAGCTCGCCCCCGACAGGCAGGCCCATGGCACGCGCGGCATCGACCACCGGGGCGATCACGGCAGGCGCCAGCCCTGGCGAGCGATAGACCGCGCGCACCGCAGTGCCTTGCACAAGAGCGGGCGTGAAAGCGCCGCTCACAAATTTCACATCGGGAAGTTCCTGCCGCAGCGTCGCGAGCAATGCAGGCGCTTCACGCGTATCGGCAACCGTCACCGATGCCCCATGGCGGACGCACCAGCGCGCCATGGCCAGGCCGGACGCACCCAGGCCCAGGATCAACACGGTTTGGTCTTGTAAATGCCTCATGCCTTACCTGAGCTTCAATGTTGAAAGACCCACCAGGCACAGCAGCATGGTGATGATCCAGAAACGAACGACCACCTGGGTCTCTTTCCAGCCACTTTTCTCGAAGTGGTGGTGCAGCGGTGCCATCTTGAAAAGGCGCCGCCCTTCGCCGAAGCGTTTCTTGGTGTACTTGAACCAGATCACCTGCAGCATCACCGACAGGGCTTCCACGACAAAAATCCCGCCCATGATGGCCAGCACGATCTCCTGGCGCACGATGACCGCGATGGTGCCCAGTGCGGCCCCCAGCGCCAGCGCGCCGACATCGCCCATGAACACCTGCGCCGGGTGCGTGTTGAACCAGAGGAACGCCAGCCCGGCCCCGGCCATGGCGGAACAAAATATCAGCAATTCACCCGAGCCCGGAATGTGCGGGAAGAACAGGTATTTGGAATACACCGAACTGCCGGTGACATAGGCAAACACGCCCAGCGCCGAACCGACCATGACCACCGGCATGATGGCCAGCCCATCCAGCCCATCCGTCAGGTTGACGGCATTGCTGGTGCCCACGATCACCAGATAGGTCAGGATGACGAAGCCAAACACGCCCAGCGGGTAACTCACTTCTTTCACGAAGGGCACCAGCAATCCGGCCTTGGGCGGCAGGTTCACATCAAAACCCGACTGCACCCAGCGGAAGAACAGCTCGAGCACACGCAGATTGGAGCTCTCGGAGATGCTGAACACCAGGTACAGCGCGGCCACCAACCCTATCAGCGATTGCCAGAGGTATTTTTCACGCGAGCGCATGCCCTCTGGATCCTTGTGCACCACCTTGCGCCAGTCGTCCGCCCAGCCAATGGCACCAAATCCCAGGGTCACGATCAGCACAATCCAGACAAAGCGATTGGACAGGTCAAACCACAGCAGCGTGGAGATGCCAATGGCCATGAGAATCAGCACCCCCCCCATGGTGGGCGTACCGCTTTTGCTCAAATGCGTCTGCATCGCGTATTCGCGGATGGGCTGGCCGATCTTGAGGGAGACGAGCCGGCGAATCACGAAGGGCCCGGCCAGCAGGCCTATCAGCAGCGCGGTGAGTGCGGCCATGACGGCGCGGAAGGTCAGATACTGAAACACCCGGAAAAACCCGAATTCAGGCGATAAGGTCTGGAGCCATTGGGCCAGGCTAAGCAGCATTCGGTTTCTCCCTTTGTTGTTGCTGTTGTTCTGAGGAGGCAATGATGGCTTCGACCACGCGTTCCATCTTCATGAAGCGTGAGCCCTTGACCAGCACGCTGCCCGAGCCCGGCAATTCGGCCACGACAGCCGCCGCCAGCGCCGTCATGTCCTTGAAATGGCGTCCCCGGCCAAATGCCATCGCCGCCTTTTCAGACTGCGTGCCCAGCGTGAAAAGCTGTTCAATCCCGCAGGCACGGGCATGCCGGCCGGCTTCGTCATGAAACTGCGGCCCCTGGTCGCCAACCTCACCCATGTCGCCCATGACCAGCAGACGGGGCCCGGGCAGCTCCGCCAGCACGTCAATGGCGGCACGCATGGAGTCGGGATTGGCGTTGTAAGTGTCGTCGATCAAGGTCAGGACGCGACCCGGCAGTTGCACCGGCACGGCGCGCGAACGCCCCTTGACCGGCACGAAAGCCGACAGGCCGGCAGCGATGAAGGCCAAAGGCACCTTTGCGGCCAGCGCACAGGCGGCTGCCGCGAGGGCGTTCTTGACGTTGTGGCGGCCGGCGATAGCCAAGGAAAAATCCAGCGGCCCGGCAGGCGTCTTGGCCTCGACCTGCCAATGGTCAGCGCTCCAGTGCGCGCTGGCCGTGACGTCGGCGGCCCCCGACTGGGCAAACGTCAGGACCTTGCGCGAACCGGCCAGGCCACGCCAGACCGCGGCGTAGTCATCATCCGCCGGGAAAACAGCGATGCCGTCAGCGCCCAGCGACTGCAACACAGCGCCGTTCTCCCGGGCCACGGCTTCCACCGTGGCCATGAACTCAAGGTGCTCGCGCTGGGCGTTGTTGACCAGCGCAACGGTGGGCCTGGCCAGTGCGGCGAGGTAGGCGATTTCGCCGGGATGGTTCATGCCCAGCTCAACCACCCCGACCTGATGCGAGGCCCGCAGCCGCAGCAGCGTCAAGGGCACGCCAATGTCGTTGTTGAGATTGCCCTCGGTCGCAAACGCCTGGGCGGATTTCCAGGCCTGCAGAATCGACGCAATCATCTGCGTGACCGTGGTTTTGCCGTTGCTTCCCGTCACCGCAATCAAGGGCAAGCTGAATTGCGAACGCCAGCCGGCGGCAAGCTGGCCCAGCGCCAATTTCGAGTCGGCAACCTCCAGGCCAGGCAGGCCGGCCTCGGCCAGCCCCTGCTGGGCAATTGCCGCAGCAGCGCCCTGGATTTTGGCCTGCGCCAGGAATTCATGGGCATCAAAGCGCTCGCCCCTGAGCGCGACGAACAGATCACCGGCCTTCAGGCTGCGCGTATCGGTGTGCACGCGCAGGGGCGTCACATTGCCGTCGCCTATCAAACGCGCGGATGGCACCCAGCGCAAGGCTTGCTGCAAGCTCATCATGTGCCGCCTCCTTCGGGCTTGCGCGCCGCCAGCATGGCATCCAGCGCAGCCTGCGCGTGGACCCTGTCGGAGAATGGAAACTTCACGCCCTTGATCTCCTGATAGCTTTCATGCCCCTTGCCAGCCAGCAGCACCACATCCTGCGGCTGCGCCAGACTCAGCGCATGGGCGATCGCGGCGGCGCGATCGGCTTGCACATGCACCACATCGCGGTGGCTCAGCCCCAACAAGACCTGGCAAATGATGGCCTGCGGGCTTTCGCTGCGCGGGTTGTCACTGGTCACCACCACCAGGTCGGCATTCTTTTCTGCCACGGCGGCCATCAGCGGGCGTTTGCTGGCATCACGGTCACCGCCGCAGCCAAAAACACACCACAGCCGGCCCTTGCGGCCTTGCGCGACCGGTTTCAGCGCCGTCAGCACTTTTTCCAGCGCATCGGGGGTGTGCGCGTAGTCAATGACGACCAGGGGCATGCCCTCCACGGCCAGCGCATCCATGCGTCCAGGCACCGGCAGCAGGTCAGCACAAACGCCCACGGCGTCACGCAGCGGCATGTGCATGGCGCGCAAGGCAGCGATCACGCCCAGCAGGTTGGACACGTTGTACAAGCCGACCATGCTGGTTGAAATGCGGTGTCGCTCGGCGCCTTCCAGCACATCAAAGCGCAAGCCCTGCGCGTCGTGGTGAATCTCCCTGGCCTCAAGCCGCGCCGGCCCGGCACAGGAAAATGTCCATACATCCAGCGTTGTGGCGGCCAGCGAGGCGCTCAGCGCCAGGCCCTTGATATCGTCGACATTGATGACCGCGGCCTGCAAACCGGGCCAGCCAAACAGCATTTCCTTGGCTTTCCAGTACGCCGCCATGGAACCGTGGTAGTCCAGGTGGTCTTGCGTGAAGTTGGTAAAGATGGCGACCTGCAGGGAAGTCGCATCCAGACGATGCTCCACCAGCCCTATTGAAGAGGCCTCCAGCGCACAGGCCACAAAACCCTCGTCCACCAAGCGCCGCAGTTGCTGCTGCAGCAACACCGGGTCAGGCGTGGTCAGTCCATTGGAAACCATGGCACCGGGCTCGCCAATGCCCAGGGTTCCCACGACACCGCATCTGCGCCCCAGCCGGCCCAGCGCCTGCGCCAGCCACCAGCTGGTTGTCGTCTTTCCATTGCTGCCGGTGACCGCGACGACCTGCAGCTGCCGGCTGGGGGCGTCGAAATAGGCCGCGGCAATGGGACCCGTCGCCGCTTTGAGTCCGGCATAGGCGGCGACCCTTGCGTCGCCGAAATCGTAGGCCTCGGCGCCCTCCAGCTCGACCAGGCAAGCGCTGGCACCCTTGGCCAGCACCTCGCCGACATACTTGCGAGCGTCCGCTGCGGCGCCGGGCCAGGCAATAAAGCCGTCGCCGTCGCCCACCTTGCGGCTGTCCGTCCTGAGGCTGCCGGTCACGCGTTCGCGCAGCCAGCGGGCAGCCTGCTCAGGGGTGTGGAGTTGCGTGATCAAAACGACTCCTCGACCGCATTGGTGATGATTTGCGGCTTGACGCTCACGTCAGGCTGCACGCCCATCATGCGCAGCGTTTGCTGCACGACTTCACTAAAAACCGGTGCTGCCGCGAGTCCGCCGTAGTATTGGCCATCGCTGGGCTCGTCGATCATCACCGCGACGATGATGCGTGGCGATTCGATGGGCGCCATGCCGGTGAACCAGGCCCGGTATTTATTGCTGGCATAGCCCCTGCCGACCTGCTTGTGCGCAGTGCCCGACTTGCCGCCCACCGAATAGCCGACGGTCTGTGCCAATTGGCCGGTGCCGCCCGGTGCCGCGGCCATCTGAAGCATGCGGCGCACGGCGCGCGCATTCTCCGCAGAAAACACCTGGATGCCGACGGCCGGCTCGCTGCTCTTGAGCATGGTGGCCGGAATGATCTGCCCATCGTGCGCGAACGAGGTGTAGGAATGGGCCATCTGGAACAGCGAGGCCGAGAGCCCGTAGCCGTAGGACATGGTGGCCTGCTCGACCGGCCGCCAGTTTTTCCAGGGCCGCAGCCGGCCCGTCACGGCGCCGGGAAACTCGATCTGCGGCTTCTGGCCGTAGCCAAGCGCCGTGTAGGTATCCCACATCTCGTGCGGGCTCATCTTCTGCGCGATTTTCAGCGCGCCGACATTGCTGGATTTCTGGATCACGCCCTCGACGGTCAGCGTGCCGTAGTTGTGGGTATCGCTGATGGTGAAGCCGCCTATGTTGAAACGGCCAGGCCCGGTTTCGATGAGGGTCTGCGGCTTCACGCGGCCGGCTTCGAGGGCCATCGCCACGGTAATCGGCTTCATCGTCGAGCCGGGCTCGAAGGTGTCGGTCATCGCGCGGTTGCGCAATTGCTCGCCGGTGAGGTTCTGCCGCCGGTCAGGCACATAGCTCGGGTAGTTGGCCAGCGCCAGCACCTCGCCGGTGATCGCATCGAGCACCACCACGCTGCCGGCCTTGGCCTTGCGCGCGGTCACGGCGTCGCGCAGCTTCTGGTAGGCAAAAAACTGCACCTTGCTATCGACGCTCAGCTGGATGTCCTGGCCCTCGACCGGCGGCACCTGCTCGCCAACCCCCTCGACCACGCGGCCCAGCCGGTCCTTGATCACGCGCCGCGAACCGGCCTTGCCGGCCAGCTCCTTGTTGAAGGTGAGCTCCATGCCCTCCTGCCCCTTGTCCTCGACATTGGTGAAGCCGACCACATGTGCAGCCGCCTCGCCCTCGGGGTACTTGCGCTTGTATTCCTTGCGCTGGTAAATGCCCTTGATGCCCAAGGCATGGATTTTCTGGGCCACCGGCTCTTCGACCTGGCGTTTGAGCCAGACAAAGGTTTTATCCTCATCGCCCAGCTTTTTCTTCAATTCGGCCAGCGGCATCTCCAGCAGCCCGGCGAGTTCTGCGAGCTGGGATTGGCTTGCATCCACATCCTCGGGAATGGCCCACAGGCTTTGCGCAGGCACGCTGGAAGCCAGGATCAGGCCGTTGCGGTCCAGAATCCGGCCCCGGTTGGCCGGCAGTTCCAGGGTCCGTGCGAAGCGGACTTCGCCCTGACGCTGAAAAAACTCGTTGCCGAAAATCTGGATGTAGGCGGCCCGGCCGGCCAGCCCCGCAAACGCCAGCGCGATGCCCGCCACGATGAACTTGCTGCGCCAGACCGGTGTCTTGCTGGCCAGCAGGGGGCTGGACGTGTAGAGAATACTTTTGCTCATGGCTGCCCACCTGCAGTCTTGGCGGCATCCTGGTAGCTCACATACTGCGTGATGGCCGGCGTTGCCGTGCGCATTTGCAAACGATCCCGGGCCAGCTTTTCCACCCGGAGCGGCGTGGCCTGAGCGCGCTTTTCCACCTGCAGGCGTTCATTATCCGCCTCTATTTTCCGGCTCTGGGCCGTGGCTTTTTCCAGCTCGACAAAGAGACGGCGCGACTCATACTGCGTGCGAACCAGATACAGCGCGCTGGCCACCACAGCCAGCAACAGGACCAGGTTCAGGCGCGTCATCAGCCAGCCTTTGGGGTTTTGGACCTTGGCCTGACGGGGTTCATGCGGGCACCCCGGTACGCTCGGCCACACGCATGACGGCGCTGCGCGAACGCGGATTGCCCGCGACCTCTTGTTCGCTGGGCTTGACGCGGCCCAGGGCCTTGAGCTGCATGGCCTTGGGGGCCGCGAAAGGGGCGCGCCTGTCAAACACCTCGCGCGAATGCCCGGCAATGAACTGCTTGACGATGCGATCTTCGAGCGAATGAAAACTGATCACCACCAGCCGGCCTCCCGGTTGGAGTACTTTCAGCGATGCCTCTAGCGCCTGTTGCAGCTCTTCAAGTTCGGCGTTGATGAAAATCCGAAAAGCCTGAAATGTGCGCGTTGCAGGGTCCTTGCCCGGCTCGCGGGTTTTGACCGCGCCAGCCACGACTTCGGCCAGTTCAGCGGTGCTTCGAAGAGGGCCCCGTTCCTGTCGGCGACGGTCAATCGCCTTTGCAATCTGCCCAGCAAACCGTTCCTCGCCATATTCACGAATCACCTCCGTCATGGTTTCTATGGATGCGTCCGCCAGCCAGTCGGCAACGCTTTGGCCGCGCGTCGTATCCATGCGCATGTCCAGAGGCCCCTCTGAACGGAAGGAGAACCCCCGCAGCGGGTTGTCGATTTGCGGCGAACTCACACCCAGGTCCATCAGCACGCCGGCTGCGCTGGCCTCCGCCAGCTGGCCCAGCTGCATGAAGCCTTCATGGCGGATTGAAAAACGCGGGTCGGCAATGGTCTGCGCCTCGGCAATCGCGTCGAGGTCCTTGTCGAAAGCCGTCAGGCGCCCCCGGGGCGAGAGTTGCGACAGCAGCAGGCGCGAATGCCCGCCGCGGCCGAAGGTCGCGTCGATGTAGTGGCCGTCCGGGTTGATCTGAAGCGCCGCAATGGCTTCATTCAACAAGACGGTACGGTGTGTCCATGTGTCTTGCACCGTCTTCTTTCAGAAGGAAAAATCTTTGAAGACATCCGGCATTTCAGCCTTCATCTGTTCCGCTTCCTGGGCGGCGTAGGTCGCTGCGTCCCACAGCTCAAAGTGGCTGCCCATGCCCAGCAGCACCGTGTCCTTGCTGATGCCGACCGCGGCGCGCAGCTCCGGCGAGATCAGGATGCGACCGGTCGCATCCATGTCCACATCCATGGCATTACCCAAAAAGATCCGCTTCCACCACTGCGCATTCATGGACAGCGAAGCGATACGTTCACGGAATTTTTCCCATTCGTGGCGTGGGAAAATCATGAGGCAGCCGTGCGGATGCTTGGTGATGGTGAGCCGGCTGGAGGCGGCGGCGCTCAGCACGTCACGATGCCGGGTTGGCACAGAGAGCCGACCCTTGGCATCGAGAGCTAATGAGGACGCACCTTGAAACACCGCTGGAAACCTTTAGAGAACACTTTCACCACTTAATTGCACTTTTTCCCACTTTAGCAGGAAAGCCTTGGCACGCAAGTGGTTTGAAACAAATTATTTCAATGAAATCAACAACTTAGAGCCATCTCCGGAAGTTGATTTCGGTTAAAAAATCCTTGTGAATTAAGCACTTAGCAATAGCAATGAAAGTGTTGCTTTAAGCGGCGACCAAAATAGCGGTTCGCGCGGGCACGCATACACATGCGCCAGGGGTTGGCGCGAGACGGCTTTCAGGCCGGCTCAGACAGCGCGGGAAAATGGCCTGCGCCGCCCGTTGCGCGATAGAACCGCCCCTTGCCCAATGGAGCAGGGCGTAGTCAGCTATGAAATTGATAGTCCTCAGTTGCCCAGCGGACGCTGGAGTGATGGCGCGGCATGCCGGCCGGGAGAGCTTGATGTCAGTCGATGCGAACCCGCACCCGCGCGTATTCCGTGATTCCGATGACATTGAAAAAAGAGGCCACCAGGCGGTTGACTTCCGTGAACTGCACGGAACGGTTTTCGGCCTGACGGGCCGACACCCAGTTCAGCAGGGTTCCGGCGGCAGAAAAATCGACGCGAATCAGCTTGGCGCAGGAAATCAGCATCATGTCGGCCCCCATGAGCTTGACCTCCAGCCGGTCCAGCACCGACACCGCGTCCCCTTGGACCTGGCCGGACAGCTCCACGGAGAACAGGCTGCTCATCTGTGAACTCTGGCCATCCATCTGGGTATCCCCCTCGATGACACTTACGCCGGAAGGCACGGAATCGCGGTAAACATCGCCAATAATGGCTTGGATACCCATCCTGCCATCCGGTGGATCAAGCGGCTTGTAGTCACAGCGCGGACTGACCCAGGTCGGCGGAGAAACTTCGTAGGTCACACAAAAATCGAGGGCGGCCAGCTCGAAGTCGTCGGGCCGGTGCGTCACGCGCAAGGCCTCCATGCGCAATTGCCAGCCGCTTTGAGCGGCCTCACGGTTGCCCGAAGGCGTGGCATCGTGCAGCACCTTTTGCAACTGGGCATCGCCCATAAACCGCAACTGAACGGGCTGGGCTGCCCAGCCAGTGAAAATCAGGGTCAAAGGCGCAACCGCCGCCGCTTCAATGGTTTTCAGGTTGCCCCAGTCCAGACGCCAGGGCATGGGCGTCCTGGCCAATGCGGCCTTCAGGGCCGCCACGGTCTGGATACCCAGCACCGAGGGGCAGACCCAGTCGGCAACCGGCCCCTTGCCCGAATGACCGGCCTTGCCCGCTGGCTCGCTGATCGATTTCACCATCTCCGGCATGGAGAACCACTGCGGTGCCGAGCGATCAAAGCGCTCGGCAAAGTCGATGGCGGCCGCGTCGAACTTGTCTTGCTGCGCGGTCGCGCGGTACAGGTCAAACAGCGCCAGCCAGGTTTCGGCATGACCCGTGCGGGAGCCGCCCGACGCCAGGATTTCGAGCAAGCCGGCCTCGGCCCCCGCATCATCGCCATTGGCAAAGCGGATGGCCGCCTCCTCAAGCTCGGCATCGTAGGTCACGGGTTCCCCGACCTCCACCGCAGCGAATTTGGACGGCGAAAACTCCGAGCCGCGCCCCTCACCGCCCATGGCCGGCGCCTTGGGCGCCGACACCGGCAAGGCGCCAGACTCGATCGGCAACGGCGCGTGCAGCGACAAGCCTGGTCCGGCCTTTTCTGGCCCCGCTGGCTGCCCTGCCGTCGCCTTGTGCGCGACGGGCAGCGTGTTCTCCAGCAGGGTGGGCGGCGTCATGCGCGCCTTGCCATCGGGCGCCAGCGTCGCCTGGGCCGTGTTGCCCGATGTGCCGCTGCTCTTGGTTTTCCACCACTGCATGGACATCTGGGCCTCGATCTCGTCGATCTTCTTGAGCGTCGACGCCCTGTCATCGGGCCTGGAGGGCAGGCTGCTCTGAAAAAAGGAAGGCCTGCCGCCCGGATCCTGACCCATGCCCACCATGGCTTCGCGCTTGCGCAACTTGCGCAGCATGTCGAATTCGCGCTTGCGCACAAAGTCGTTTTGCCGCTTGCGCTCTATCATTTCTTTCAGCAGTTGTTTGCTCAGGGCCTCGTCCCTGTCAGTTTGCGTGGTGTCCAGATCCGCCCAGTTCGTCACGGGATTCCGGACGAACTTCACCATCTTGGACAGCAGGCCTGGCACGGCGTGTTCTTTGGCCATATCGCGGGGCGATCAAACGTTCAGCCGACTAGCCGGCCGTCAGTCGCCAAACATCTTCTGCTTGAGTTCGCGGCGCTGCTGCGCTTCGAGCGACAAATTCGCCGTAGGACGTGCGATCAGGCGCCCCACGCCGATGGGCTCGCCGGTTTCATCACAGTAGCCATAGTCGCCGGAATCAATGCGGGCAATCGACTGCTCGATCTTCTTGAGCAGCTTGCGTTCGCGGTCACGGGTGCGCAGCTCAAGGGCGTGCTCTTCCTCGATGGTGGCGCGGTCGGCCGGGTCGGGCACGACAGCGGTGTCCTCGCGCAGGTGTTCGGTGGTCTCGCCGGCACTGTTGTGGATATCCTGCTTGAGCAGCGACAGCTTGTGGCGGAAAAACGCCATTTGCTTTTCGTTCATGTACTCGGAATCCGGCATGGCCTTGACTTCGTCGTCGGTCAACTGGTCGCCAGACTTGGTCTTCCAGTTGTTGGCAAGCTTGGGGTCTTTATTGGCGGCCGCCTGAATGGGGGGCGCGATCACACGTTCAATCATGGTGGAGTAACTGGCTTTGGCTGCGTCGGGCGCATGGGTTGGCACCATGGGTGCGGGCGGGGGTGATTGGGTTGCGATCCGGGTTGAACTTCTTCGCCCGGGCTTCGGGGGGGCCGCAGCCATTCGCACCGGCACCTGGACGGGCCTGGGGGCCGGCACGGGCGCTGCTGCTTTCGGGCTGCTGGCCGCCTTGACGGTTTTGCCGTCTTTGGCCACGGGCTTGGCGGTCGTTTTCACGGCGGATTTTGTCACAGGTTCAGCCTTGGGTTTGACAGTTTTGGCAAGGACTTGTGTCTTGGCCGGCACCGCTGTGGAGACTGCTCTCTTGCTGGCCGCCGGGGCCGGCTTGGCCTTGGCAACCGGCTTGGCGGAGGTGACTGCTTTTTTCACGGCCTTCACGGTCTTGGCGGACTTGATCGCCGGCTTGGCGGCAACCTTGGGCGCCGCCTTGGCTTTCACGGCTGTTTTGGCGGCCGGCCTGGCAACGGTCTTGACGCTCGCTCTGGTCTTCTTCACTGCCTTCACAATGTCTCTCCTCTGGGAAGCAGCCTCGGGATGGCCCCCGGGCCGTTTCCTGGCCGGACTGCTATCGGGCAGTCCGGCCCTAGCTGTTGCCAGATCCCCTGTTGCCAGATTCCCTGGTTTGTCTGCCGCCCGGCCAGCTGCCACAGGCGCCGTTTTGACTCGGCCTTCCCCCTGCTTGTTGCCTGGCGCGCCTCCCGATTCAGCGTTCCGGGTATTTTGGTCGGCGCGCGATTGTATCGGCTCACCGGCATGCCGTGACACCCTGAAACCAAACCGTTGGAGAATCGAGACAATCATGAAGCCCTCCCGCCTTTATTAGGCTGTGAGCGAACAGACTAACTCAAACCAGGCACTGCTCCAGGCCCTGCATGAAAATATCTTTGGGCAAATCGATGCCAATGAACACCATCTTGCTGGTTTTTTGCTCGCCCTCGGCCCAGGCCGGACCGAGGTCGCTGCCCATCAGCTGGTGCACACCCTGGAAAATCACCTTGCGGTCAGTGCCCTCCATATTCAACACCCCTTTGTAGCGCAACATGCGCGGGCCGTAAATATTCACCACCGCGCCGAGGAAATCCTCCAGCTTGGCCGGGCTGAAGGCCTTGTCGGAGCGGAACACAAAACTTTTGACATCGTCGTCATGGTGATGGTGGTGACCCTGGGCATGCGAGGGATGGTCGCAATGCTCACCGTGCTCATGGTCATGATCATGCCCCGCATCCCCTTCGGCCTTGAGGAAATCCGGGTCTATGTCCAGCTTGGCATTGAGATTGAAACCGCGCAGGTCAAACACCTCTGAAATCGCCACCTCGCCGAAATGCACGGTTTTTTGCGGCGCACGCGGATTCATGTGGGTCAGCCGGTGCATCAGCGCCTTCACCTCGCCTTCGGCCACCAGGTCGGACTTGCTGATGAAGATCTGGTCGGCAAAACCGACCTGGCGGCGCGCCTCCTGGCGCTCATCGAGCTGGCCGGTGGCGTGTTTGGCATCGACCAGGGTCAGGATGGAGTCCAGCAGGTACTGCTCGGCAATTTCCTCGTCCATGAAAAAGGTTTGCGCCACAGGGCCGGGGTCGGCCAGGCCGGTGGTTTCAATCACCACGCGCTCAAAGTCGAGCATGCCCTTGCGTTTTTTGGCGGCCAGCAACTGCAGGGTTTCGCGCAGATCCTCGCGGATCGAGCAGCAAATGCAGCCATTGTTCATCTGGATGATGTTTTCCCGGGTGTCGTTGACCAGGATTTCGTTGTCGATGTTCTCCTCGCCGAATTCGTTTTCAACGACGGCAATCTTCTGGCCGTGGGCTTCGGTCAGGATGCGCTTGAGCAGCGTGGTTTTGCCCGAACCGAGAAAGCCGGTGAGGATGGTGACGGGGATCAAGCTCATGATGTCTACCTAAAAAACAAGAAGTCGCAAAAATATGCCCAGGAGAAAAAACCAGGCAGGGGAGTTTAGCGGCCCGTTCAAAGCCGGCCCCAAGGCGGGCCAATACCACTTTGACCATTAGTCGCTTTACAGCGCCTGCCAAGCCTCCCGGATGCCCAGGCCCTGACCGGGATGCCGCCTTACTATGATTTTGATAGCTTCCTACGCCCATTGAGTAGGGGCCAATATCTGATTTTGCGCCTAAAAGGCTAGGCCGCCGGTTTTTTCACCAGCACCAGGCCCTTGAGGTATTCGCCCTCCGGAAACGCCACCGTCATCGGGTGGTCGGGCGCGCCGCCCATGCGCTCGGCAATGAAGGCGTCCACGCCGGCGTCGGTGCCGGCCGAGGCCACGATCTTGTGAAACAAATCCGCGCTGACGCCGCCGGAGCAGGAATAGGTGAACAGCACGCCGCCCGGCGCCAGGATGGACAGCGCCAGCCGGTTGATGTCCTTGTAGGCCCTGGCCGCGCGCTCGGCATGCGTGATGGTGGGCGCAAACTTGGGCGGATCCAGCACGATGGCGTCAAAGCTGGCGCCCTCTTTCTGGTACTGGCGCAGCATGGCGTTGACGTCGGCGTCCAGCATGGTGGTCCGGCCGGCATCGAATCCGTTCAGCGCGACGTTCGCCGCCGCGCGCTCAATCGCCGGGCCCGAGGAGTCGATGGAGGTGACATGCCTGGCGCCGCCGGCCAGCGCGGCCACGGTGAAGCCGCCGGTGTAGCAGTAGCAGTTGAGCACGCGCTCAAACTGTCGGTGCCGCGTGTAGGCGGCAAACTTGTGCCGGCTGTCGCGCTGGTCCAGGTAGAAGCCGGTCTTGTGGCCCTGCGCCACATCCAGGCTCAGCCGCCAGTCGTGTTCATGGATGGTGAGGGCGGTATCGCCCGAGCCGGCCAGCCAGCCGGTGGCTTCGGGCAGGCCTTCCAGCGAGCGCACGCTGGCGTCGGAACGTTCGTACAGCCGCGTCAGGCCGGTTTGCGCCAGCAGCGCCTGCACGATCACGCTTTTCCATTTTTCTGTGCCGCAGCTGGAAAACTGCGCCACCAACGTGTCGGCATAACGGTCCACCACCAGGCCGGGCAGCCCATCGGATTCGCCGTGAACCAGCCGCATGCCGTCGCTTTTTATGTCAAATAGCGACCTGGCCCTTATGGAGCGCTCGATGCGCGCTACGAAAAAAGAAGCATCAATGCGCTCGGCCTCGTCAAAACTCCAGACCCGGGCGCGGATTTTGGAACTGGGACTGAAAGCGGCCCAGCCCAGAAACTGGCCGGCATGGCTCTCCACCCGCACCGTTTCGCCGGCATCGCCGCCGCCCTTGGCAATCGCCCCGTCAAAGACCCAGGGGTGACGGCGCAGCAAGGAGCGTTCCTTGCCTTCTTTCAATCGAATTGTTTTCATGGCGCTATTGTCGTGGCTGCGGCGGCAAAGCCCGGCAAGCATGAGCCGCAAGGCAGCAGACGGATTGCCGAGAAAGTTTGAGACAATCGCCGGTTAATGATTTTTGAGCACTTTTCAGAACAGTTGAGGCATTACAAGCCATACTCCGCCCTCGCCGGCCTTGCACACCGCACTTTCGCCCCGGCTGTTCGCTCCCTGCTTTGGGGGGTGCCGAGCCTGTTGCTGGGCTGCCTGCTGGCACTGGGCAGCCCGCAGGCGCATGCGCGTTCGGTGCTGGACCTGGACACCCGCACCCAGCCGGTGGCCCTGGCCGACTGGGGCGACTACTGGATAGACAGCAGCGGCAAATTCAGCGCCCGGCAGGTCGCCGATACCGCAGCCATCCCCTGGAAGCCCACGCGCGCCGATGCCATCTACCCGGTCACGACCGGCTATTCGATGTGGGTGCGCATCAACGTGCCGCCCGCCCCCGACGCCGAACGCTGGTACCTGGAGCTGCCCAGCCCGGCCATCGACCGCGCTTCGCTCTACACGCTGGACAGCGCCGGCCAGTGGAACGAGCAGCGGGCCGGCGACCTGATCGCCGTAAGCCAATGGCCGGTGCCGCACCGCCATCCGCTGCTGCCGATTGCCCTGTCCGCCGAGGCGCCGACCAAATACCTGCTGCGCCTGGAGAACGGCCAGGCCTTCAGCGCCCCCCTGCAATTCATCAGCGAAGGGCGCCTGAGCCATTCGGAGCAGCGCGTCTCGCTGATTCTGGGCATCTTCTTTGGCCTGACCGGACTGGCGGCCGCGGTGTCCGCCCTCAGTGCGGTGTCGCTGCGCGACACGGCCTACGGTTTTTACGCCCTTTGCGTGACCCTGATGGGACTGACCCAGGCCAGCGTGACCGGCATCGCCGGCCTGCACCTGTGGCCCGACTGGCCCTGGTGGAACGATATGTCCACCGCCGTGCTGCCGCTGCTGACGGCGGCCGCCACCTTGCTGTTCATCTCGGCCGCCGTGGCGCTGCCCGAGCGCTCCCCGCGCCTGCACCGGCTGACGGCCGGCCAGGCGGGGCTGGGCATTCTGGCCGCTGCCGCCATGGCGCTGGTGCCCGCCGCCTCGCGCATGGACATGTTCGTGCCGATTGTCCTGCTGCTGGAGTTCAGCGGCCTGCTGGTGATGGGCTGGGCCTGGCGGCGCGGCGACCGCTTTGCCCCCTGGCTGATGCTGGCCTACCTGCCCGTGCTCGCCAGCGCCGGCTGGATGCTGGTCAACAGCGCCAGGCTGGTGCCGGCGGGCTTTCTGACGCAGCACGGCATGCAGCTGGGCGTGGCCTCGCACCTGCCCATCGTGATGGTGGTGCTGATGCTGCGCAGCCAGCACCGGCGCGAAAACATACGCCGCATCCACGGCCTGGACCGGGTCGACCCTGCCACCGGCCTGATCAACGGCCATGTGTTTGCGGAACGCCTGCTGCGCATGATTGCGCGCTCCGAACGACTGCAGCATCAAAGCGCGGTGCTGCTGATTGACCTGGTCAATACCGAGCAGGTACAGCGCGACTTCGGGCGCAAGGCGGCCGACGAGCTGCCGCTGCGCGTGGCCGAGCGGCTGCTGTCGACCGCACGCGAAATCGACAGCGCCGCCCGGCTGTCCGAGCGGCGCTTTGGCATGCTGGTGGAAGGCCCGTTCAGCGCCGAAGCCGCCGCCACCCTGGGGCCGCGCATCGTGGCGCGCTGCCTCATGCCTTACAAGGGCATGCCCATGGACTGCGTGGCGCAGGTGCATGTGGCCTATGCGCTCGTGCCCGGTCAGGGCGCCGATGCGCAGGGCCTGCTGGCACAGCTGGAACAGCGCCTGGCCGCCGCGCCGGCCGAGGGCAAACGCGCGGTGTTCATGCTGGGCGACATGCCGCCACCGGCCCGGCAGCGTTCACGCCGGCGTGAATTCGCCTGACCCGGGAAGGCTCAGGCCTTGGGCTTGATGGGGCCGGGCGCTGCCGCCGCACCCGCCAGGCTGGCCCGCGGATGGGCCGCGTCATAGACCTTGGCCAAATGCTGAAAATCCAGCCGCGTGTAAACCTGCGTGGTGCTGATGCTGGCGTGGCCCAGCAGCTCCTGCACCGCGCGCAGGTCACCGCTGGACTGCAGCACATGGCTGGCAAACGAATGGCGCAGCATGTGCGGGTGCACCGGCGTCGCCAGCCCGGCCCTGAGCGAGCGCTGCTTCAGTCGCAAGCGGATGTGCTGCGGTGTCAGCCGCGTGCCGCGCGGGCTGATGAAAAGGGCGGCATCCTGCCCGGCCCAGTGGCCGCGGGCGGCCAGCCACAGCTGCAGCGCCTGCAGCGCCTTGCTGCCCACCGGCACGCTGCGCCGCTTCTCGCCCTTGCCGAGCACATGGGCCTCGGCGGCCTCCAGGTCAATCCAGCCGCGGGCCTGGCCGCTGGCCCGCACATCCAGCCCCACCAGCTCGCCAATGCGCAGGCCGCAGCCGTACAGCAGTTCGGTGATGCAGCGGTCACGGGCCTCGAGCAGGGCGTCGCCGCCCCCAGCCTCGGACTGATAGCTGGCCAGCTGCACCGCTTCATCAACGCTCAGGGCCTTGGGCAGCGGCTTGGCCACCTTGGGCGAGCGCACATCCTGCACCGGGTTGGCGGCCACCAGGCCTTCACGCCCCAGCCAGCGGTAAAAACCGCGCCAGCCCGACAAAATCAGCGCAATGCCGCGGCCGCTGCGCCCGCCGGAATGCATTTGCGCGACCCAGCGCCGCATGTGGCTGTTCTGCACCTCGGTCAGCGCCACACCGGCCTGCCGGGCATGGGCTTGCAGCTTTTGCAAATCCAGGGTGTAGAGCGCCAGCGTGCGCTGCGCCAGCCGTTTTTCAACGCGCACATGCTCGAGGTAGCGCGCTACCAGGGGATGCGATGCAGGCTCGGACGCGGGCACGGTCTGCGTCATGGCGCAGGCTCAGGGATCTCGGCCGGGGCCTGGGCCCGCAAGCGCGACAGCGCGGAGCCCGCCAGCTCGCCCAGGCGCTCCAGAAAATCGGTGCCCATGGTGCTGTTGAAGCGCTCGGGATCGGGCGAGGCCAGCACCAGCAAGCCGGCTACCGGCGCAGTGGCGGCGGCGCGCAGCGGAATCAGCGCCAGCGACATGGCCAGCGCCGGTTCGGGCAGCCAGCCGACCGCCTCAAAACCGGAATTGACGCCGCAGTAAGGCGCGCTCAATGAGGCGGCGAAGCTCTGCGCATCGTCGCTCACGCCCATGGCAAAACCCTCGTCCGAAAAAATACCGTTGACGCGCCAGACCTTGATGGCGGCCTGCGGAATCTGAAAGCCGCTGGTCAGGCCCTGCACAATGGTGCCGGGCAGGTCGCGCGCCTGCGCCGTCTGCAGCAGCTTGCAGGTCCAGCCCTGCAGCTTGTCGGCAATCGCCACATTCTCCTGCCCGTGGCGGATCATCTCGACCACCTTGGTCTCCAGGCCCTTGATCTTCTCGCGCAACATGCCGGCCTGGCGCTCCTGCAGGCTGACGGCGCGGCCGCCATGGCCGCTGGAAAGCTGCACGCTGGCCAGCAGTTCGGCATGCCGCTCGAAGAAGTCGGGCGTATTGGCCAGAAAATTCGCAATATCGTCTTCGGTGATGGAGTGGTCGGTTGGATTCATGGGGGGCATTGTTAGCAGTTTTGGGGGGCCGCGCCGCAATCACAGCGCGTCGGGAATGTCGATCTCGGACTCAAACACCGTGGTGGCCGGGCCGGTCATCATGACCGGGGCATCGAGCTGGCCAGCCCATTCGATCGTGAGCTGGCCGCCGCGCGTCAGCACCTCGACCCGCGCATCGAGCAGGCCCCAGCGCATGCCGGCCACGGCCGCCGCGCAAGCGCCGGTGCCGCAGGCCAGCGTTTCGCCGGCACCGCGCTCGTAGACGCGCAGGCGGATCTGGCGGCGCGAGACCACCTGCATGAAGCCGGCGTTGACGCGGCGCGGAAAACGCGGGTGGTGCTCGATCAGCGGGCCGTCCTGCAGCACCGGCGCCGTGTCCACATCCTCCACCAGCTGCACCGCATGGGGGTTGCCCATGGACAGGGCCGCTATCAAAACAGGAGCTGATTGCGCCCGACCCTCAAGGGCCAGAGGCCATTTTTCCCATGAAGCTGCGGGCTGCGGCGTCAAGCCGGTGGCGTCGAAGGGAATGCGCGCCAGTTCAAACACCGGCTGGCCCATGTCCACCGTCACGCGGCCATCGGCCTGCATGCGCGGCTCGATCACGCCGCCCAGGGTTTTGACCCTCACGGCGTCCTTGCTGGTCAGCCCCTGCTCGCGCACAAAACGCACAAAACAGCGCGCGCCATTGCCGCACTGCTCGACCTCGCCGCCGTCGGCGTTGTGGATCACATATTCAAAGTCTATGCCCTGGCCCGGCGAAGGCCGCACCGACAGAATCTGGTCGGCGCCTACACCGAAATGCCGGTCGGCCAGAAAGCGGTACTGCGCGGTGGTGAGGCCCAGTGGCGCACGGGTTTCGTCGAGCATCACGAAATCGTTGCCCGCGCCCTGCATTTTGGTAAATCGGATTCGCATGGCGCATTATCGCCCCCACCTTCGCTCACTTCGTGTAGCGCTCTGCCCCCGAGGGGGCTAATTTTCCCAAGGCGGCCCATCGGAAAATTGTCTTTCCAGCGAACCAGTCAGAGTCAGGCACTGAAGCCATAATTGTTCATGGCCAGACCCTCCCAACTCCTTTACCCGCAACGCGAACCCGCCCCTCTTCGCCCCGCCGCCACCGTGCTGCTGCTGCGCGACACGCCGCAAGGCATTGAAGTGCTGATGACGCGGCGTTCCATGACGGCCAGCTTTGCCCCCGGCGCCTATGTGTTTCCCGGCGGCGGCATTGATGCGGCGGACGCGGCGGCCCATGCCCAGTCGACGCGGCGTGCGACGCAGAGCGATTTGCACCTGACACAGGCCATCGCCGCCATCCGCGAAAGCTTTGAAGAGCTGGGCGTGCTGCTGGCGCGCCATGCCGACGGCAGCTATGCCAGCAGCGCCGACATCGCGGCGCTGGACCGCAAGGCGGCGTTTGCGGCGCAGTGCCAGGCCCGCGGCCTCACGCTGGCCGGCGACCAGGTGTTTGTGCTGGCGCACTGGATCACCGACCGCGACTTGCCGCGCCGCTTTGACGTGCCTTTTCTGGTGGCGCGCATGCCGCAGGGCCAACACCCGGTGGCCGACGAGGCCGAGCAGTTCGAGCCGGTCTGGGTGCGCCCGGCCGAGGCGCTGGCGCGGCATGCGGCGGGCGGCTTTTTCATGATCTTCCCAACCATCCGGACACTGCAACGGCTTGAGACCTACCCACGCGTTGATGACCTGCTCAAGGCCTGCGCGTCCGAGCAACCCTTATGGACCTCCTGCCCGCGCGCCGGCCTGCTGGCCGGCAGTGAGGCGCGCTACATGGAGATGGACGCGCCCTATGGCGAACTGGCGCTGACCTGTCCCGACGGGCAGATCCTGCACCCGCTGGACTGGCAGACCGAAGGGCCGGTGGCGCTGCTGAAAAACGTCCGGCGCCTGACCGCGCCCAATCCCGGCATGATGACCGGGCCGGGCACCAACAGCTATATCGTGGGGGATGCCGACAGCGGCTACATCGTTATCGACCCGGGACCCGATGATGCGGGCCATATCCAGCGCCTGTTCAAGGCCACGGGCGGCCGCATCCAGGCCATCGTCTGCACCCATTCCCACGCCGACCATTCGCCCGCGGCCAGGCCGCTGCAGGCGCTTTGCGCCGGCCGCCCGCCGATTCTGGGCCTGCCCTCCGCCGCGACCGCGCGCCCGGATGCGCAGTTCACGCCCGACCGGTCGCTATCAAATCGGGAGCTGCTCACGCTCACAGGCAAAGGGCTTGAGCACACCTTGATGGTGATGCACACACCCGGCCACGCGGCCAACCACCTGTGCCTGGTGCTGCTGCAGGACGGC
The DNA here is from genome assembly GCA_964633095.1 of uncultured Polaromonas sp. Lineage (GTDB taxonomy): Bacteria > Pseudomonadota > Gammaproteobacteria > Burkholderiales > Burkholderiaceae_C > Polaromonas. The sequence goes on from CAZWDK010000003.1 coordinate 43,033, forward strand.
CTGCTGTTTTCGGGCGACCATATCCTGAACGGCAGCACCACGGTGGTCAATCCGCCCGACGGCGAGATGACGGCCTACCTCGACTCGCTGGACGCCTTGAGCGCAGCCTGCGACGAGCACCAGATCGACTTCATCCTGCCGGCCCACGGTTACGTGCTGGGTGCGGCAAAACAGGCGATTGCGCAGCTCAAGGCACACCGCCTCAAGCGCGAGGCCAAGGTGGCGGCCGCCATGAAGGCCAAGCCCGAAGGCACACTGAACGACTGGCTGGCGCTGGCCTATGACGACACCGACCCGCGCCTGTGGCCCGTGGCCCTGCGTTCGCTGCAGGCCCATGTCGACCGGATTCAGGCTCACAGCACCTTGTCTGAAGGGTAAACCGGGATAAACCCGCGTTGCGGCGATCCGGTGTCAAACCTGTCAATGCCACGACGCCAGGGTTGAGGGCTTCAGGTCAAGCCAGGGCGGTGTACCTACGAACGCCCTCTGCTTTTCCCGTGAACGCGTGCAATGC
>CAZWDK010000003.1:43646-45208 GCA_964633095.1 uncultured Polaromonas sp.
CCAGGGCGGTGTACCTACGAACGCCCTCTGCTTTTCCCGTGAACGCGTGCAATGCAGGATTTGCGGTGCCGGCAGGTGAATCCACTCTGCGAGATCCACATTGCTCATTCGGCCTTTTTCATGAAGAAGTTGAACAATCTTTCCATGAATGACATCCATGCCAAATTTTTTGATACGGTTTTTTAAAAAAGAGTAATTTTATTTCTTGGACGTCACGCATCAATGAGAACTACGAAATCATATTTCGGTAGCTTTCAGTTAGCATGGCTTCGCTAGACAGGCTCTTCTGATTTCTGGCATTGGGCACAAAAAATACTTACGAAGACAGGAAAGTGATCGCGTCCATTGGAAGCCTGATGGCGGCATCACGGCCTTGAGCGCGGTGCTCGTTTTATCAACTTTTTAAATTGACATTGAAAGTGGAGACATGAAAAGAATAGACTGGTTTTCTTTTGTAGCTTCTGGCGTGCTTCTGGCACTCAGCTTCTCTGCCAGTGCGGATGAGCCCGCAAAAATTGCTTTTGTTGATACAGGAAATACGGGGCGAAGTGTTACAGCCGAGGCCCTTGCGAACGCAGTCATCGGAGAAAAGAAGCTGCATGTTGCTGTCATTTCTCGTGCCGTTGACATGGACCCGTTTGACGTCATGCCAGAAGCTAATGCAGCAACCCTGCTTAAAAAGCGCGGGCTGGACGTGACCGCGCATCGAGCCGTTCAGTTGACCAGCAATGATGTTCACCACGCAGACGTCATCCTGACGATGACCAACAAGCACAAGAGCAAAGTGGTTGAACTCTACCCAGATGCCAAAGCCAAGACCTTCACCATATCCGAATACGTCACTGGGGAATCGAAGGATATCGCTGACGCTTGGGGAAAGCCTATGGAGGTCTACGAGCAAATGTTTGCTCAAGTTAACCAATACATCGTTCCTGTATTGGAAAAAAAGGTGCCCAAAAAGCCAGCCAGCTGATTGCCAAGGCGACATCGCATGCGGGATTACTGCCGGCTCATCGCTGGCGTTTTCATAGACACCGCCGCTGGCGTGCCAGATGGTCGTGTAGTCCCCGGGCAGAGCCATCCGCATGGCAACCGAGTGGCTGGCGAATGCCTGCACTTTGTATGGCATGTGGGCAATATTTGAATGACAGTTTATGCACGCTCTACTGAAATTCACTCAAAGCGTGCTAATGGCTGCTCTTGGCCGATTCCGGTCATTTGCATGCACCGAGGCTTATACTTTTTTCACCCAATCGTTCAGACCCTGGCTGTCCAAGCCCGGTTTGACGCCTTCACTTCAATTTTTTAGCGGGATTCTTCATGCCAACAATGACGACACGACATTTCCTTCAAACGGCCGCCACCCTGCTGGCCGGCCTTGTGCTGGCGGCCTGTGGCAAGCAGGAACCCCCGGCACCAGCCGCCAGCGCGCCTGCACCAGCCGCTGCCCCGGCGCCGGCCGCCAAGGTGTACGTGGTGGGCACCGACGCCGCCTATGCCCCGTTTGAGTCGCAGAACGAAAAGGGCGAGATCGTCGGGTTTGACATCGACGTGGTCAAGGC
>CAZWDK010000004.1:0-26058 GCA_964633095.1 uncultured Polaromonas sp.
AGTCTCGAACTCTCGACCTCAACCTTGGCAAGGTTGCGCTCTACCAACTGAGCTATTCCCGCGTTATCAGACTTAAATTATAGCGTCGTTTTCAAGCCTTTTGCGAAGTCCATCAAAAAAGTTGGATTAATGCTTCACCGTTCCAGCCACTTCGGCAGGCGCAGCCACCACGGCGGCAGCGACTGCAGCTTCTTCATCGGTCAGTGGAACGGGTCGGCGCTCCAGGGAAAGCTGCAGCACCTGGTCAATCCACTTCACGGGAACGATCTCCAGGCCACTCTTCACGTTGTCCGGAATTTCCTGCAGGTCTTTGGCGTTCTCTTCAGGAATCAGCACCGTCTTGATGCCACCCCGCAGAGCGGCCAGCAGTTTTTCCTTCAGGCCACCAATGCCCGTCACCTCGCCGCGCAGCGTGATCTCGCCCGTCATCGCCACATCGCCACGCACCGGAATACCGGTCAGGGCCGACACGAACGCCGTGGTCATGGCCGCGCCGGCGCTCGGGCCATCTTTGGGCGTTGCGCCATCCGGCACGTGAATGTGAATGTCGCGCTTTTCAAACATCTCATCCTTGATGCCCAGGATCCTGGCGCGGCTTCGCACCACGGTACGCGCAGCCTCCACAGACTCTTTCATGACATCGCCGAGCGAGCCGGTACGGGTAATCACGCCTTTGCCCGGCATCATCGCAGCCTCAATCGTCAGCAAATCGCCACCGACCTCCGTCCATGCCAGGCCGACCACCTGGCCCACCTGGTTTTTTTGTTCCGCACGACCGTAGTCAAATTTGCGGACGCCCAGAAACTCATTGAGGTTATCGGCTGTCACCAGCACCTTGGGGGTCATTTTCTTGAGCTGGATGCCCTTGACCACCTTGCGGCAAATCTTGGACAGCTCACGCTCGAGTGAACGCACACCGGCTTCACGGGTGTAGTAGCGCACGATGTCGCGAACGGCCTGCTCCTGAATTTCGAGCTCATCTTCCTTCACGCCGTTGTTCTGGATCTGCTTGGGCAGCAAGTAGCGCATGGCAATGCTGGTTTTTTCGTCTTCCGTATAGCCGGAAAGCCGAATAACTTCCATGCGGTCCAGCAGGGCCGGCGGAATATTCATCGAATTGGAGGTCGCCACGAACATCACATCGCTCAGGTCGAAATCGACCTCGACATAGTGATCCCCAAAAGTGTGGTTCTGCTCGGGATCCAGCACCTCCAGCAAAGCGCTGGAAGGATCGCCGCGGAAGTCAGTCCCCAGCTTGTCAATTTCATCCAGCAGGAACAGCGGATTGCGCGTGCCGGCCTTGGTCAGGCTCTGCAGCACCTTGCCGGGCAAGGCGCCGATGTAGGTGCGGCGGTGACCACGAATCTCCGCCTCATCACGCATGCCACCCAGGGCCATGCGCACATACTTACGTCCCGTCGCCTTGGCAATGGACTGGCCCAGGGAGGTTTTACCCACACCCGGAGGGCCCACGAGGCAGAGAATGGGCGCCTTGAGCTTGTCCACGCGTTGCTGAACCGCGAGGTATTCAACGATGCGGTCTTTGACTTTTTCCAGACCGTAGTGGTCTTCGTTGAGTACATTTTCCGCATTGCCCAGATCGTGCTTGATCTTGGTCTTCTTGCTCCATGGCAAGCCGGTCAGCACCTCGATATAGGTGCGCACCACGGTCGCCTCGGCCGACATGGGCGACATGAGCTTGAGTTTTTTGAGTTCGTTCTCAGCCTTTTTACGCGCCTCCTGCGGCATTTTGGCGGCCTTGATCTTTTTTTCGATCTCTTCGACATCCGCACCCTCTTCGCCCTCGCCCAGCTCCTTCTGGATGGCCTTGACCTGCTCATTCAGGTAAAAGTCGCGCTGGTTTTTTTCCATCTGCCGCTTGACGCGGCCGCGGATTTTTTTATCGACATTGAGAATGTCAACCTCGCGCTCGAGTTGCTCATAGAGGTTCTCAAGACGTGCCTTTACCTGCGCCAGGTCAAGAATCACCTGCTTGGCATCGAGCTTGAGCGGCAAATGTGCCGCAATCGTGTCTGCCAGCCGGCCCGCATCGTCAATGCTGGAAATGGAGGTCAGGATTTCCGGAGGAATCTTTTTATTCAGTTTGACGTAGTGATCAAACTGCTGCATCACGGCGCGGCGCAAGGCTTCGATTTCACTGCCCTTGTCGCCGGCGCCCGCGGCCACCGGCTCAATCGGCGTCAGGTTGGCCGTGAAGTGCAGCTCGCCGTCTTCAATTTTGTTGACTCGGGCGCGCTGCTGCCCCTCCACCAGCACCTTGACGGTGCCGTCGGGTAATTTGAGCAGTTGCAAAATGGTGGCCACGCAGCCCACCTCAAACATGTCCTCGACCGAAGGCTCATCCTTGGCCGCGGCCTTTTGCGCCACCAGCATGATGCGGCGCTCGGCCTCCATGGCCGATTCGAGGGCCTTGATGCTCTTGGGGCGTCCCACAAACAGCGGAATCACCATGTGCGGGAAGACCACCACATCGCGCAGCGGCAGCAAGGGCAGGTCGACAGGGGTGGAGGGCAATGAAGTTTGTCCGGACATATAAACCTTAAACGTAAGCCGTGGAAACCAGCCTCATGGCCAGGCGGAACACAGTCAACTCAAACGTGGGGCGCTGGCGATGCTTTTCAAGCACACCAACAAGCCCCTTCCAGCGTTCAGGCTTTCTTGGCAGTTTCGCGGTACACCAGCAAAGGTGCCTTGTTTTCTTCAATTGTGGACTCGTCCACAACCACTTTGTCTACATTGCTGGCAGTAGGCAGGTCAAACATGGTGTCAATCAGCGACTGCTCCAGAATGGAACGCAGACCGCGCGCACCGGTTTTGCGAGCCAGGGCCTTGCGGGCGATGGCTTTCAGTGCCGAAGGCCTGATTTCCAGCTCCACACCTTCCATGGAGAGCAGCTTGCTGAACTGCTTGACCACGGCATTTTTGGGCTCCGTCAGAATTTGCACAAGCGCATCTTCAGTCAGTTCGGCCAAAGTGGCGACCACGGGCATGCGCCCCACCAGCTCAGGAATCAGGCCAAATTTGATCAGGTCCTCGGGTTCGACCTCCTTGAACGCCTCGGTCAGGCTGCGCGCCTTTTTGCTTTTGACGGCAGCGCCAAAACCAATGCCGGAAGCCTCAGTCCGGTTTTCGATGACTTTTTCCAGCCCCGAGAACGCACCGCCGCAGATAAACAGAATGTTGGTGGTGTCGACTTGCAGGAAATCCTGGTTCGGGTGCTTGCGGCCGCCCTGCGGGGGTACCGACGCCATGGTGCCTTCAATCAGCTTGAGCAAGGCCTGCTGCACGCCCTCGCCCGACACGTCACGGGTAATCGATGGGTTGTCCGATTTACGGGAGATTTTGTCGATCTCGTCGATGTAGACAATGCCTTGCTGGGCACGCTCAACCTCGTAGTTGCAGCTTTGCAGCAACTTCTGGATGATGTTTTCAACGTCTTCACCCACATAACCGGCTTCGGTCAAGGTGGTGGCATCGGCCATCACAAAAGGCACGTTCAAAGTGCGCGCCAGGGTCTGTGCCAGCAGCGTTTTGCCGGAGCCCGTGGGGCCAATCAGCAAAATATTGCTCTTGGTCAGCTCCACATCGTCTTTTTTGGCTTTTTCTTTGTGGCGCAGACGCTTGTAATGGTTGTACACGGCGACAGCCAAGGTCCGCTTCGCCGGCTCCTGGCCAATCACGTAACCGTCCAGCGTCGCCTTGATCTCGGCCGGCGTGGGCAAATCACTGCGCGTCTCGCTGACATTTTCGCCCGCCGGGAGCTCATCACGGATGATCTCGTTGCAAAGGTCTATGCACTCATCACAGACAAAGACCGATGGACCTGCAATGAGTTTTTTGACTTCGTGCTGGCTTTTACCGCAGAAAGAGCAGTACAAAGTCTTTTCGCTGGAGGAGCCTTTTTTTTCGGCCATGGGTAGGGGTGCCTTTAAGGAGCCTTGGAAAACTGTTATCTAATGATAACCAATAAGATAAACCATGAAAAACGGCGTTTTCTGCCACCGAAAACGCCGTCCTTGCGGTGCAACCTGAAGCTTGTCAGCCCAGGGGGCGTTTGGCGATCACCTGGTCAATCAGGCCATAGTCCTTGGCGTCGTCCGCAAACATGAAATAGTCACGTTCTGTATCACGTTCAATTTTTTCAATAGGCTGGCCGGTGTTGGTCGCCAGGATACGGTTGAGCTGGTCACGCGTTTTCAGAATATCGCGGGCATGAATCTCAATGTCGGTGGCCTGGCCTTGTGCGCCACCCGAGGGCTGGTGGATCATCACACGCGAATTGGGCAACGAAAAGCGCTTGCCCTTGGTGCCCGCCGAGAGCAAAAACGCGCCCATGCTGGCTGCCATGCCGACGCACAGCGTGGAAACATCGGGTTTGATGAACTGCATGGTGTCATAAATTGCCATGCCGGCGGTGACAGAGCCACCAGGCGAGTTGATGTAGAAGGAAATGTCCTTGTCGGGATTCTCGCTCTCCAGGAACAGCAGCTGCGCCACCACCAGATTGGCCGTCTGGTCATTGACCGGGCCGACCAGAAAAATGACGCGCTCTTTCAGCAGGCGCGAGTAAATGTCGTAAGAGCGCTCGCCGCGGCCCGACTGCTCAATCACCATCGGCACCATGCCCAAACCCTGCGTTTCAAGCGCACCGGCTTGTGTACCGACATGGGCACCACCGTAAATACTGTTTCGGACCATCATGTTTTCTCCAGAGATGTTTGTACTGTAAACAAGAAAGCTTTCCCTAAAAGAAATGGGGTTTGTGCCATGGACTTCAAGCCAGGCACAAACCCCAATTCATGGCAAGAGCCGGTAAACAATCAGTTCTGGGCCATCAGCTCGTCGAACGAGATGGCTTTCTGATTCACCTTGGCTTTGGACAGGACGAAATCGGTCACGTTGTTTTCAATCACAACCGCCTCGACTTCGGCCATGCGGCGGTTGTCGCTCAGGTACCAGCGCACCACATCCTGCGGTTTCTCGTAGCTGGCAGCCAGCTCTTCAATGTGCGCCTTGAGCTGCTCGGACTTGGCCTGCAGTTCATTGGCACGCACCAGCTCGGCCACCACCAGACCCAGACGCACGCGCTTTTCAGCCTGCGGGCGGAAGACGTCGTCAGGAATCGGCGCCTTGTCGGCATCCTTGATGCCACGCTGCTTCAGGTCAGCGCGGGCGCCCTCAATCATGCGATCGACTTCGGCCTGCACGCTGGACTTGGGCAAGTCCAGCTCGGCGTTGGCCACCAGCGCATCCATCACGGCATTTTTGTTGCGCGCCAGCAGGCGGAATTTGACTTCGCGCTCCAGGTTTTTCTTGATGTCAGCGCGCAGGCCTTCCACCGTTTCATCGGCAATGCCCAGCGACTTGGCCAGGGCTTCGTTGACTTCCGGCAGGTGCGCGGCTTCCAGCTTATTGACGGTCACCAGGAAATCGGCCTGCTTGCCGGCCACGTCCTTGCCGTGGTAGTCAGCGGGGAAATTCAGCGGGAAGGTCTTGCTTTCGCCGCTTTTCATGCCGCGCACGGCATCTTCAAACTCTTTCAGCATCTGGCCTTCGCCGACCAGGAACTGGAAGGCTTCGGCCTTGCCGCCGGCAAAGGTTTCGCCGTCAATCTTGCCTTCGAAGTCGATGGTGGCGCGGTCACCGTCTTGCGCAGGCGCATCGGCTGCGCGCTGGGCAAAGGTGCGACGCTGCTTGCGCAGAATGTCAATGGTCTTGTCGATGGCGGCATCGCTGACTTCAGCGCTGACCTTTTCAACTTCGGCATTGGCCAGATCGCCGATCTTGACGTCGGGATAGACCTCGAACACGGCGTCAAACACCAGTTCGCCTTCGGGCGAACCTTCTTTTTCGCTGATGCGGGGCTGGCCGGCAACGCGCAGCTTGGCTTCATTGGCGGCGGCGGCAAAGGCCTCGCCCACCTTGTCGTTCATGACTTCGTAATGCACCGAGTAGCCATAGCGCTGGGCCACCACATTCATGGGGACCTTGCCGGGACGGAAGCCGTCCATTTTTACCGTGCGGGCCAGCTTCTTCAGGCGGGTGTCGACTTCCGACTGGATGGTATTGACAGGCAGCGTCAGCGTCATTTTGCGCTCAAGCTTTTCAAGGGTTTCAACAGTCACGGCCATGATGGTTCCTAAGGTCAAAAATTAGTCAAAGCAGGGCTTGCACCTGACATGCGGAATTCCGCAACGCCTGATCATTTGTGGGCAGCACATGCCGCCCGCAAGGTATCAGGGATGGTGCGCGGGGGGGGACTCGAACCCCCACACCATTGCTGGCGTCAGGACCTAAACCTGGTGCGTCTACCAATTTCGCCACCCGCGCGCCTGAAATAAAAACGGGAACCGGAATAGCTTCCAGATCCCGCTTGAAATCGGTCAACTTTCTATTTTAACCTGTATCAGCGCCTCCCCTTGCCCGAACCCGCTGACTTGTGGCGCCGGTGTCTCCCGTTTGACGCGAAACCAGGCCGCATACATGGCCGGCAGGGCCAGCAGCGTCAGCACGGTCGCCACCACCAGGCCGCCCATGATGGCCACGGCCATGGGGCCCCAGAACACGCTGCGCGACAGCGGGATCATGGCCAGCACGGCGGCGGCGGCCGTCAGCACGATAGGCCGCAGGCGGCGCACCGCCGACTCGACAATCGCGTCCCAGGCCGGCACGCCGCGGGCGCGGTCCTGCTCGATCTGGTCAATCAGGATCACCGAATTGCGCTGGATCATGCCCATGAGGGCGATCACGCCCAGCAAGGCCACAAAGCCGAAGGGCCGGCCCAGCAGGATCAGCGCACCCGCGACGCCGGCGATGCCGAGCGGGCCGGTCAGAAACACCAGCATGGCGCGGCTAAAGCTGTGCAACTGCAGCATCAGCAGGGTGAAGGTCAAAAACAGCATGACCGGCAGCCCCGCCGCGATGGACGCCGAGCCCTTGCTGCTTTCCTCCACGGCGCCGGCCACCTGAATGCGGTAGCCGCTCATGCCCTGGCCATGCCACCGGGCCTCCAGCGCCTTGAGCCTGGGCTGCAGCTCCTGCGTCACCGTCGCGCCCTGCAAGCCTTCGACGATGTCGCTCTGCACCGTGATGGCGTAGTCGCGGTTTTCGCGCCACATCACACCCGGCTCCCAGGTAAACACGGGCTTGGCGATTTGCGTCAGGGGAATCGACTTGCCCGAGGCGGTGGGCAGATAGGCATTGCCGATATCGGTGATCGCGCTGCGCTCATCCAGCGGCTGGCGCAGCACAATGTCTATCAGTTTGTCGCCCTCGCGGAATTGGCCGACCGGGCTGCCGGCCAGAATGGTTTTGGAGGCCTGGGCAATCGACTGGCTGCTCACGCCCAGGGCCCTGGCCTTGGACTGGTCGACCTCCAGCCGCAGCACCTTGACCGACTCGTTCCAGTTGTCGTTGACGCCGCGCGTGTTGCGGCTGTCGCGCATCACCGCCTTGACCTCGTCGGCACGCTCGCGCAACACCAGCGGGTCTAGGCCCACCACGCGGAACTGCACCGGATAGGGCACGGGCGGCCCGTTGGGCAGCAGCTTGACGCGGCCGCGCACCTCGGGAAACTCGGTCGCCAGCAGGGCCGGCAGCTTGATGCGCAGGGTCTCGCGGACCTTCAGGTCCTTGGCCAGCACGATCAACTGCGACACATTGCTCTGCGGGAACACCTGGTCCAGCGGCAAATAAAAGCGCGGCACGCCCGAGCCGACCCAGGTACTGACCGTCGCCACGCCGCTTTCCTGCATCAGGCGCTGCTCGACGCGCCTGGCGGTGGCTTCATTGGCGGCAAACGAGGTGCCTTCCGGGAACCAGATGTCCACCATGATTTCGGGGCGGCTGGAGTCGGGGAAGAACTGCTGCTGCACCTTGCCCATGCCGACAATGCCCAGCGCGAAGAGCAGCAAGGTGCTGCCAATCGTGATCCAGCGGTGCTGCACGCACCAGTTCACCGTCTTGCGAAAGACGTTGTAGAACGGGCTGTCGAACATCTCGTGCGGGCTGTCCTGCCCGCTGGCCACTTCCTGCACATGCGGCGGCAATATGCTCACCCCCACGCTCGCCACGGCCTGTGCATCGCTGCCCCCCAGGGGGGTCGCCGCCGCCTTGGGGCGGCCCGGCGGCGGCTTGAGCAGCAGCGTGCCCAGGTAGGGCACGAAGTACACCGAGACGATCCAGCTCAGCACCAGCGCGATGACGGTCACGGCAAAAATCGCAAAGGTGTATTCGCCGGTGACCGACTTGGCCAGGCCAATCGGCAAAAAGCCCACCGCCGTGATCAGCGTGCCGGTCAGCATGGGCATGGCGGTGATCTCGTAGGCAAAGGTGGCGGCTCGCACCTTGTCATAGCCCTCCTCCATCTTGCGCACCATCATCTCCACGGCAATGATGGCGTCATCGACCAGCAGGCCCAGCGCGATGATCAGCGAGCCCAGCGAAATCTTGTGCAGGCCTATGCCCCAGTACCACATGGCCAGAAAGGTCATGCCCAGCACCAGCGGAATGGTGATGGCCACCACCAGGCCGGGGCGCACGTCGATGTACCAGCGCTTCCACCAGAGCTGCGGGCCGGGCCGCTTGTGCAGCCCCAGGCTGATGAAGCTGACGGCCAGCACGATCACCACGGCCTCGATCAGCACCTTGACGAATTCATTGACCGATGTCGCGACGGCTTTGGGCTGGTCCTGAACCTGCACCAGCTGGATGCCGGCCGGAAGCGTCATTTTGATGCGCTCCGAGAGTTTGGCCAGCGACTGGCCCAGGCCGATGATGTCGCCGCCCTTGACCATGGACACGCCCAGTGCAATCACCTCCTTGCCCTGGTGGCGCACCTTGACGGCGGGCGGGTCCACATAACCGCGCTTGATCTCGGCAATATCGCCCAGGCGCAATTGATTTCCCGAGCTGCCCCGGATCGGCATGGCGCGCAGCTGCTCCACCGCCTCAAACTGGCCGGCCACCCGAACCTGCACCATGTCCTGCGGCGTCTGCACCGCCCCGGCCGATTCGACCGCGTTTTGCTGGCCCAGCTGCGCCAGCACCTGGTTCAGGTCCAGCCCGAGCTGGGCCAGGCGTTTTTGCGAGATTTCAACGAACAGTTTTTCGTCCTGCGCGCCAAACAGCTCGACCTTGCTGACATCGGGCACGCGCAGCAACTGCTGACGCACGTCATCGGCAAAGGTTTTCAGCTCCGCGTAGCTAAAGCCGTCGGCCTCCAGCGCGTAAATCACGCCATAGACATCGCCAAAGTCGTCATTGAAAAACGGTCCCTGCACGCCGCCAGGCAAGGTGAAACGCATGTCGCCCACCTTCTTGCGCACGGCGTACCAGACGCCGGCCACGTCGCCGGGTTTGGACGAATCCTTGATCTGGAAAATGATTTGCGACTCGCCCGGCTTGGAATAGCTGCGTATCTTGTCGGCATAGGGCACTTCCTGCAGCGTGCGCTCTATCTTGTCGGTGACCTGCTCGGCGACCTGCTGGGCGGTGGCGCCTGGCCAATAGGTGCGCACCACCATGGCGCGAAAGGTGAACGGCGGGTCTTCGTCCTGGCCCAACTGGAAGTAGGCGGCAAAGCCCAGCGCCATCAGCACCACCAGCAAGTAACGGGTCAGTGCCGGATGGTCGAGCGCCCATTTGGAGAGGTTGAAGCTTTCTTTCGGTTGCGTTTGCGTCATGGCCGGCTCACTTCACCGCAGCGGCCAAAGGGCTGGCATAGGCGCCGGTATTTGCTACTGATTTGATAGCAATCTGCGCCCGCTCCTCCTGGGCTGGAACCACTTTTTCCTTGTAAATACTGACTTTCTGGCCGGGTGACAGCACATGCACGCCGGCGCTGACCACCAGCATGCCGGGCGCAAGGCCTGACGCCACAACGGCCTCGTTGCCGTCGGCCGTGGCAATCTGAATGATTTGCGACCTGATCGTCATGCTGGCCGGCTCCAGCACCCAGACCGCCGTCGCCTGGCCGTCCTGCCGCAGGGCCGTGGTCGGCAGCTTGATGACCGGCGTGCCTTGCGTCAAGGCACCGCCCTGGCTCTGGGGCAGCACCGACACCGTGGCGCCCAGCAGCGGCGGGCTCTGCCCTTCCAGCGATACCTTGACACCAAAAGTCCGCGTCACCGGGTCGCTGCTGGCCGCCACCTCGCGCACCTTGCCGGCCAGTTCAGTGTCTTGCGCCCAGACGCGCACCTTGACCGGCGCCCCCACCTTGATGGCCGCCACCTTGTCTTCGGGCACGGCGAACACCACATCGCGCACGCCGTCGGCGGCAATCCGGACCACCGGTGTGCCAGCGCTCACCACCTGGCCGACCTCGGCCTCCACGGCCGTCACCACCCCCGACACATCGGCCACCAGGGCAGCGTAATTGGCCTGGTTGCCCTGCACGGCCGATTGCGACTGGGCCTGAAGCAGCTGCGACTGCGCCGCCTTGAGCGTGGCCTCGCGCCGCTCCAGTTCGGCACCGCTGATGAAATTCTGGTCCTTGAGCGCCTTGTAACGCCCGAAATCGGCCGCCGCCAGGTCCAGGTTGGTCTGGGCCGCCGCGACCTGGGCGCGGGCCGCATTGGCGGCCAGCTGGTAGTCTTGCGGATCCAGCTGCGCCAGCACCTGGCCGGCCTTCACGCGCTGGCCCAGCTCGGCCTGGCGCTTGATGATCTTGCCGCCCACCCGAAAACCCAGCCGCGACTCGACCTGCGCCCTGACCTCCCCGGCGTACTCGTGGGCCGAGGAAAACGCGGCGGTTCCCACCGTGATCACCTTGACCGCACGAACCGGCTCCTCGGGAGGAGCGGATTTGGAGCAGGCGGCCAGCAAGACAGCGGCGCTCACCAGGGCAAAAAGGGATTTTTTCATGGCTGGACTCGGGTGAAAAATCGGGATGGGGCTCAAGGGCAACATTCCGGAGAGCAGGACGGCAACACATTTAATGACTGACCGGTTAGTAATCTAGGGTAAACAAGAGTACTTGTCAAGCACCCCCGCACCATGAACCGGGGCAAGCAGCGACAGTCGGATGAGTCGTGTTGGTCACCGCAGACAGGCCAGCCTGGGCGGCAACATCGTGCGGCGTGCCGAGCCAGACGGCCCGGGGCTAAGAGCCTGTTCACGATCTATTTGAGGCCACGTTGGGGTGCAATCGGGATGAGTTGGTGGCCCAGGGCCCGCCGCATGGGCTCATGCCCATGCCAGGGGCTGGGGCGCCAAATCGCCCGATTTCACCCCAACCCGCAGGGCAGGTGTCTTTTCGGGCGGTCTGCGGCGTTGCGGCGCTTGCCAATAGCCGAGCTATTGGCGGCGCACCGCGCCTTGCATCCCATCCCGAAAAGGCACCTGCGTGGCCCCAAATAGATCGTGAACAGGCTCTAAGTGATTGGAGACACGGTGGGTCTTGCCCGGCTTGCGAATGGCAACAGAACGGGTCGTATCACCCGCAGGGCTTCAGTCTTTGCGAAGCCTGGCAGCGTCAGGGACGTCATGCAGCCCGCCCCACGAGCAGCAAGCCCCGCGCGCCCCCAACGCGTCGGGGCTCAGCTGTGATGCAAGCAAGAAATGGTCGGAGGTCCGGGAGTTTTAGGCCTGCGCCGCAATGACACCAATCTCGACACGGTACTCCGGTGCGGCCAGGCGGGCGCTGTGCACCGTGGCGCGCGCCGGGGTGCAGCCAGGGGCCACCCAGGCCTCCCAGGCGCGGTTCATGTCGGCAAAGGTGTCCATGTCGGTCAGCCAGATGGTGGCGCTCAAGATGCGGGTTTTGTCGCTGCCGGCCGCGGCCAGCAGGCGGTCGATGCTGGCGAGGACCTGCTGGGTCTGGGTGTAGACGCTGGGCCCGGCGTCGTGATTGGCCACCTGGCCGGCCAGGTAAATGGTTTTCTGGTGCACCACGGCTTGCGACATGCGGGGACCGGTTTCAATGCGTTGGATGGACATGATGTTCCTGAAGGGTGAAGAAATAACAAGGAGGTGAAGCGTAGCCGGTTATCGCTTCGCCATGGCCGGTGACAGCGCGACCAGGCACAGGATCTCGAACAGCATCTGCGCGCCGACCTGGGCCGTGTTGCTGGTGGGGTCATGCTGGGGCGCCACCTCCATCACGTCGCCGCCGACAATGTTCAGGCCCGCCAGGCCGCGCAACAGGGTGAGCACCTCGCGCGGGCTCAGGCCACCGACCTCGGGCGTCCCGGTACCCGGTGCGTAGGCCGGGTCCAGGCTGTCCACATCAAACGTGACATAGGTCGGGCCATCGCCCACCACTTCCCTGGCGCGCCGGATCACGGCCTCCACACCCATTTTGGAAAACTCTTCGGCATGGATCACGGTCATGCCGGAGTCAAACGAAAACTCCCACAAATACTCGGCGCCACCCCGAATGCCGATCTGTATGCTGCGGCGCGGGTCCAGCACGCCCGCCAGCACCGCTTCGCGGAACGGCCCGCCGTGATGGAATTTGGAACCCTCGTAGGTGCCGGCGGTGTCGCAATGCGCATCGATGTGCACCATGCCCACCGGCCGGTCCCGCCCCACGGCCTTCAAAATCGAGCCCGTGATCGAATGGTCGCCGCCCACGGCCAGGGGAATCACACCGGCCTTCACCACCTGGGTAAAACAGGCCTCGATGTCGGCATGGCATTCGTCCAGGCTGTAGCGGCTGCGCATGGGCACGTCGCCCACATCGGCCATTTTCAGCCGCGTGATGGGCGCCAGGCCCAAGGCATGTTCATAGGGCCCGATGCGCTCCACATTGCGCACGGCCCGCGGCCCCAGGCGCGCTCCGGCACGGTTGGTCACGCCCAGGTCCATGGGCACGCCAATCAGCGCCACATCCAGGCCCGCCAGATTGGGCAGGGGCTGGGCCAGGCCATCGGGCCGGTAAGGCGCATCGAGAAAGGTGGCGACATCGGCAAACGGCCACTTGCGGCGGTCCGAGCTGCTGAAGATCTGCTCGGCCACGGCCTTGAAGGCGGGGTGAAACATGTCGGCGCCCGAAGCGTCGGCATAGCGGTCCCGCAATCGGGCCAGGTGTTCTGCATTGGTGGTCATGGCATTGCTCATGTTGGGGAAAAAATTGAATCGGTAGACAAGCGCTCAAGGCACAGCCGTGCGGCGGCCAGGTCCTCCAGCGCCGCCCCTACCGATTTGAAAACGGTGATGTCTGCGTCATGGCGCGAAACGGGCTGGCCCGCCTGGCACAAGCTCGGCAAATCGCCCTTGATGCGCTCCTTGTCGAGCGCACCCGATGCCAGCGCCTGGATCAGGTCGCCGGCCTCCGCCAGCGCGCCGGCAGTGGTGTCGCACCAGACCGAAGCCGCGCGTTTGAACACCGCGTCATCGGCCTCACGCATCTGCGGCGTGAAGGCGCCCACCAGGTCCACATGCGTGCCGGGACGCAGCCATTCGCCGCACAGCAGCGAGGTTTTGGACAGCGTGGCGCAGCTGATGATGTCGGCCTCGGCACAGGCCTCTTGCAGCCCGGTGACAGGCAGCGCATTCACGCCCTGCGCCTGCAAGGCCTTGGCACTCTCCTGCGCCTTGGCCTGCGACCTGCCCCACACCAGCACACGTTGGATCGGGCGCACCTGGGCATGGGCCAGTGGCAGGTACTGCGACAGGCGCCCGGTGCCCACCATCAGCAAGGTGCTGCTGTCGGGCCGTGAAAGAAAACGGCTGGCCAGGGCCGAGGCCGCCGCCGTGCGGCGCGCCGTCAATTCGCCGGCGTCCAGCACCGCCTGCGGACGGCCGCTGGCGCCGTCCATCAACAGATACAGGCCATGGATGGACGGCAGCTGGAGCTTGGCGTTATCAGGATAAACCGTCACCAGTTTGACCCCCACGCCAAGGCGCGGACTCCAGGCGGGCATGGAGAGCAAGACCGGCGTGCTGCTGCCGCCCATGCCTTCCATGTGGTGGTGAGCGCGTGTGGGCGTGCTCAGGTCGGTGGCGGCAAAGGCCTGGTGCAGGGCCTGCAGCAGCTCCGGCCAGGGCAAATGGCGGGCCACGCTGGCGGCGTCGACAAAAATCGGAGTGCTTGTTGGTACAGAAGTTTTCATCAAACCCTCCCTCGCTCAGCCCGCAAATACCGAACAGCGCTCGGCATCGATGAGCACATTGACACGCTGCCCGCAGCGCGCGCTTTGAAACTGGGCATCGCTGCCATGGCAGCGCAGACGCTCATCGCCGCAGCGCAGGATCAGTTCGGACTTGGCGCCCAGGTCGCGCAGAAAATCAATCTCACCCGCGATGCTGTTGGGCCGCGCCGGTGCGTCGGCATGGGTCGGCTCGAACGCGAGGTCCTCGGAGCGCACCGCCAGCGTCACGGCGCTGCCGGTCGGCAGGCTGGTGGGCAGTGCCAGGGCGCCGCCCAGCACCTCGATCACGTCCGGGCCGCGCACCACGCCGGGCAGCAGGTTGGCGGCCCCCAAAAACTCGGCCACGAACGCATTGGCCGGCTTGCGGTAGACCTGCGAGGGGGTATCGCATTGCTGGACGCGACCGCCCTTGAGGACGACCAGGCGGTCCGACAACATCATGGCTTCGTGCTGGTCGTGCGTGACCACGATGGTGGTGACGCCAAACTGCTGCTGCAGCTGCCTTAGCTCGATCTGCATGCTGTCGCGCAGCTGGGCGTCCAGCGCCGACAGCGGCTCGTCCAGCAAAAACAGCTTGGGCGGCACGGCCAGCGCGCGCGCAATGGCCACGCGCTGGCGCTGCCCGCCGGACAGTGCCGACACCGGACGGTCGGCGATCGCCGGCAGCTGCACCATGTGCAGCAGTTCCTCAACGCGGCTGGCACGCCGTGCCGGGGCCACGCCCTTGAGTTTCAGGCCGTAGGCGATATTTTCGGCCACCGTCATGTGGGGAAACAGCGCCAGCGACTGGAACACCATGCCAAAGCCGCGCAGGTGCGGCGCCACATGGTTGATCTCCTGGCCGTCCAGCAGCAGCTGGCCGCTGCTGGCAGTCTCGAAGCCGGAAATGATGCGCAGCAATGTGGTCTTGCCGCAGCCCGAGGGCCCGAGCAGGCACACAAATTCGCCGCGGGCGATGCTCAGGTCGACCCCGCTAAGCACCTCCGCCGAGCCGAAGCGTTTGCCTACGCTGCGGAGTTCCAGATGTTTGTCCATGTGCAACAGTCTTTCATTAATCAGGTTCTTGGGGGCAGCGCTCAAAACAGGCTGCCTTTGCCGGCCACGAGCTTGTCGACCCAGGCGATCAGCGCCACGTCCAGCGCGATGATCAGGGTCGAAATGGCCAGGGTGGTGGGGTCCAGCGACGACACGGTGCGGCTGTACATCCAGATCGGCAGCGTGCGCACGTCGATCGTGTACATGAAGAAGGTCACCGTGAATTCATTGAATGAAATGATGAAGGCGAAAATCAGCCCGGCCATGATCCCCGGCTTCATCAGCGGCACGACCACGTGCAGGATGGCGCGCAAGGGCGAGGCGCCCAGCGACATGGCGGCCTCTTCCAGGTCCACCCCGACGCCGTTCATGGCACTCAGGCAATTGCGCAACACAAAGGGCAGCGCCAGCGTGATGTGCGGAATGGCCAGCCGAAACAGGCCAAGGTCCACGCCCGTTTCGCGGCTGAGCGCTTCGGTCATGAGCAGGTAGGCCACGCCCAGCACCACCAGCGGAAACACGATGGGCAGGGTGAACAGCAGCTCGGCCAGCTGGCGCCAGCGCCCCCGGCTGCGCACCAGGGCGTAGGACAGCGGCACACAGACGCTGACACTGGCCAGCATGGTGAGGAGGCCCACGATCAGGCTGCTGCTCATGGCGCTGAAGGCCGACATGCTGCCCTCGCTTTGGTCGCCGAACAGCACATCGAAGGCGGCGCCGTACCAGCGCAGCGACAGGGACTGGGGCGGAAAGTCCAGGTTGGTGCCGCCCGAGAACGACATGATCAGGATGATCACCACCGGCAGCGCGGCGATGAGCAGGCCCAGCCCGGCCAGCGTGCCCATGACCCAGCCAAACGATCCGCGGCCGGCCTGCGAAGTGCTTGAAGGCATGGCCGCAGACGTGGTGGAAGACGTGGTGGAAGACATGGTTGAAGAGGTGATTGAGGTGGTCGTTGCCATCAACGTGCTCCCTGTAATTGGGTGCTGCGTGTGGACAGCCAGGTCGCGGCCATCAGGGTCGCCAGCGTGATGGCGATGAGGGTGACACCGGCGGCGGCCGCGCCGCCCCAGTCAAACATCGGCGAAACCATGTCGCGAATCGCCACGCCCATGGTCTGGACGCGGCGTCCGCCCAGCAGCAGTGGCACGGCGAAGGCGCTGGCGTTGAAGGCGAACACGATGGAGGCCGCGCCTATCAGCCCGGGCTTGAGCAGCGGCAGCGTGATGTCGCGAAACGAGACCCAGGGCCTGGCGCCAAGGCTGGCACTGGCCTCCAGGTATTGCGCCGAAATGGCGCGCATCGAGCCCAGGATGGGAAACACGGCCAGCGGCAGGGCGGTTTGCACCAGGCCCACCAGCACGCCGATTTCATTGAACAGCAACTGCACCGGACGATCCAGCAGGCCCAGCTTGAGCAGCGCCCCGTTGATGATGCCGTTGGGCCCCAGCACCATGATCCAGCCATAGGACTGGATCAGCAGGTTCAGGATCATGGGCAGCAGGATCAGGCTGGTGACGACACGCCGCCAGACAGGCTGCGTGATCGATGCCATCAGCATGGCCACCGGCACCGCCAGCACCAGGCAGATGACCGTGCTGAGCGCCGCGAGTTTGAGCGTGAGCACCACGGAGCGCAGAAAAAACGGGTCGAGCAGGCCCAGGTAACGCCCAAGACCGAAGCCCTCAATGGCCTGCGTTTCCGCTGAAAAGGAAAAGCGCAGCACGAAGACAACGGCCAGCAAAAAAGGCAGCAACAGCACGACGGCCGGCAGGGCCAGCAGGGCCAGCCGAAGGCGGCCCGAATCGAAATAGGACATGGTCAGACTCTCCGGACGGCCGGTGCGCAAGACGCGGACCGGCCGTGATGGACATCAAGGGTGATCAGCGGACTATCAAGAAAAGGTCTGCGTGTAACGCTTGATCCAGCTCTCGCGCACCGCCGCAATCACCGCCTTGTCATGAATCACCGCCGTGGAGCCGAGTTGCTCGGGCTTGATGATGAAGGGGCTCTTCTGCGCTTCGGGCGACAACACGGCCTTCAGGTTGACCGGCCCGTTGAGCACGTCTTCGGCCATTTTTCCCTGCACCACCGGGTCCAGCGTGTGGTTGAGGAAGGCGTGGATCACGGACGATTCACCGGGATGCGCCTTGGGCACGATGGTGTACATCAGGTCGGCGAAAAAGCCTTCCTTCAGGTTGTAGGTCGCGCCCAGGCCGGAATTGGGGTCTTTCAGCTCCTTGGCGAAAAACGCCGGGGCATACACCGCGCCGATGTCCAGCGAGTTCGAGCGGAACAGCTCGGCAATCTGTGTCGGGTTCTCGCCAAAGGTCAGCACCCGGTCCTTGAGTTCGGCCAGTTTCTTGAAACCGCCTTCCACATTGGTCGCGCTGCCGCCGGTCAGCTTGGCCGCCGCCACGATGGTGTCCAGGGAATCGGTCCAGGTCGCCGGCGGCAAGAACACGCGCTTGGCGTATTTGGGGTTCCACATTTCCTCGTAGCTGGTCGGCGCTGCCTTGAAGGTACGGGTGTTGTAAAGCATGCCGCCAGTCCACAGCAGGTAGCCAATGCCGTGGCCATCGGCACCGGTACGAAACCGCTGGTCAACACTCTGCAGGTTGGGCAACTGGTTCAGGTCCGGCTTTTCCAGCAGCCCTGCATTGGCCAGGGCCACGGCACCGACGCCGGCCAGCGTGATCACGTCGTATTGCGGGCGGCTGCCACCGGCCTTGAGCTTGGCGACCATCTCGGACGTGCTGCCGGTGCGGTCGGCAATGACCTTGGCACCGGTCTGCGCCTCAAAGGTTTGTGCAATATTGCGTAGCACGGCCAGGCCGGTATCGTCCGACCAGGTCAGGATGCGCAGGGTTTTCCCTGCAAATCTGCGGTTTTGGGCCAGTGCGTTGAGTGCCGGAAATGCCAGAGCCGTCGAAGCCAGCGCGGCGCCCGCCTTGACCAGGGTGCGCCGTTGAATATCGTGTGTCATGTCAGTTCTCTCCTGTTGGGGTACATATAAGAATAATTTGCTGGACTGTGGAATTCCCCTTCCGCAGCCCCTCAAAAAATCTCAAAGCCATGGTAAGGGCTCTGCTAAAGTGGCGATAGCCGCAAAATTGTCGTGACCCTATCAATAAAATTGAATG
Source organism: uncultured Polaromonas sp. (assembly GCA_964633095.1). Lineage (GTDB taxonomy): Bacteria > Pseudomonadota > Gammaproteobacteria > Burkholderiales > Burkholderiaceae_C > Polaromonas. The sequence goes on from CAZWDK010000004.1 coordinate 18,293, forward strand.
CAAGACCTGGACCCGCACCTATTGCGTGCATTCTTGTCGGTCATTGACGTAGGCACCGTCAATGGCGCCGCCGCGGCACTGCATCGCACCCAGGCAGCCGTCAGCATGCAGATTCGGCGCCTTGAGGAGATTGCGGGCGCACCCTTGTTTGAGCGTTCGCCCAAGGGCTTGATGGCCAACGCCGAGGGGCGGATTCTGGAGCCTTACGCGCGCGAAATCCTGACGCTCAACGAAGAAGCCAGGCAGCGCATCAGTGGCCAGCGCATGGAGGGACGGGTCAAGCTGGGGGTGGTGGAAGACTTTGCTGCCACGCGCCTGATTGGCATCTTGAAGTTCTTCCGCGACCAGAACCCCAACGTGCATCTGGACCTCATCATTGCGGGCAACCGGCAGCTGGCCGCGCTGTTTGAGCAGGACAAACTGGACTTGCTGATCTGCGATACCCAGGAAGTCGCGCATGAGCCCCTGGTCGAATGGCCCGAGCAATTGCTGTGGGTGATGCGTTCCGACATGACGCTAACCCCCGACGATGCGCTGCCAGTGGTGCTGTTCACCGACGCCTGCCCTTGGCGCAAGCTGGTGATGGATTCGCTGGCAGACAGCCAGCGGGGTTGGCGCATGGTGTGTGAGGCCTCCACGCTGGTGGCGATGGCCACCGCGGTGCAAGTGGGCATAGGCATAGGGCCCATGATTTCGGCCACCATTCCATCCGGCTGCCGGGTGCAGGCACAAACCCCTGATTTCCCCAGCCCGATTCCCATTGGCATTGGCCTCTACGCACGCACCGGCACTTCCAAAGAAGCCAATTACCTGGCTGATTTCATCACCCGTATGCCAGGCAGGCTCTCGGTCTGACCGACAATGGCAGCCTGCGACCCGGGCCGCGTCAGCTTGTCAGTGGCAAGTCCTCGCCACACACCGCCGGCTCACCCGCAACCCTGACCCTGTTGCGGCCATGCCTGCGAAACACCAACCTTCACGCCCTCCCCCGAAACGCATCGGGACTGATTGCCACCATGCCGCCGATTAAATCCAGCCCTGTGCCAAAAGATGCCAACGCCGCAGAGGCAGCCTCCTTCAGCCAGCTTCAAACCGGTGTTGACCATTACGAGAACTTTCCGGTCGCGTCCCTGTTATGTCCGCCGCACCTGCGACCGGCCATCGCGGCGATTTACTGGTTTGCCCGCACGGCGGACGACATTGCCGACGAGGGGGATGCCCCGCCCGAGGAGCGCCTGAAAGATCTGGCCGCCTACCGCGCCGACTTGATGGCGAGCGCCGCTGGCCTGCCCGCATCCGCGCGCTGGGCAGCCGTGTTTCAGCGCCTGCGCCCGGTCATCACGCAATTTGCCCTGCCCGTGAACTTGCTGGCCGATCTGCTGAGTGCATTTGAGCAGGACGTGGTGAAACAGCGCTACGCCAGTCAGGCCGAGCTGCTCGACTACTGCCGCCGCTCGGCCAACCCGGTGGGCCGGCTGCTGCTGCACCTGTATGGCGTGGCCGACGCGGCCTCGCTCCAGCAAAGCGACGACATCTGCAGCGCGCTGCAGCTCATCAACTTCTGGCAGGACCTGAGCGTGGACATTCCGCGCGGGCGCATCTACCTGCCGGCAGAAGCCTGGGGCCGCCACGGCGTCACCGAGGCCCAGCTGCTGGCTCTGGACAGCCAGCCAAACACTATCAATTTGATAGCTGACTGCGCCTGTTCCGCAAGGGCCACCATGCTAAGAGGCTCGCCTCTGGTAAAAAAAGTGCCCGGCCGCGGCGGCTGGGAGCTGCGGCTGGTGGTGCAAGGCGGCCTGCGCATCCTCGACAAAATCGAGGCGCTGGGCTTTAACACGCTGCGGCAACGCCCCAAGCTGAGGGCTTGGGATATGCTGGTGATGGGCTGGCGTGCCTTGTGGATGTAGCCGACGCGAGGGATAGGCGCGACATGAGAAATAGGCGCCTGCCCGCAAGCCCGATGACGTCATTTCCACGTGCAACAATCGCCGCATGAATCCCGAGCAGTATGTCCAGCAAAAAGCCGCCGCATCCGGCAGCAGTTTTTATTACGCCTTTCTTTTTTTACCCAAAGAGCGTCGCGCCGCGATCACCGCTTTTTACGCGTTTTGCCGCGAGATCGACGATGTTGTTGATGAAGTAAGCGACCCCGGCGTGGCACACAGCAAACTGGCCTGGTGGCAGTCCGAAGTGAATAAATCCTTTGCCGGCACGCCCACGCATCCGGTGATGAAGGCCCTGATGCCACTGGCCGCCGGCTACCGCATCGAAGCGCGCCATTTGCAGGCGGTGATTGAAGGCTGCCAGATGGACCTGGCGCAAAACCGCTACCTCGACTTTCCCGGCCTCATGCAGTACTGCCACCTGGTGGCGGGCATCGTCGGCGAGGTGGCGGCGCGGATTTTTGGCCAGACCGACGAAGCCACCACCGCCTACGCCCACAAGCTGGGCCTGGCCTTTCAGCTCACCAACATCATCCGCGACGTGGGTGAAGACGCGATGCGCGGCCGCATTTACCTGCCGGTCAATGAGCTGCAGCAGTTCGATGTGAAGGCGCACGAGATTTTGAAGCGCCAGTATTCCGAGCGTTTCACCGCGTTGATGCAGTTCCAGACCCAGCGCGCGCTGGCGCTCTACGACGAAGCGCTGGCCATGCTGCCCGAAGCCGACCGCCGCGCGCAAAAGCCCGGTCTCATGATGGCCAGCATTTACCGCACGCTGCTGCGCGAAATCGCCGCCGACAACTACCAGGTGCTGCACCAGCGCGTCAGCCTCACGCCGCTGCGCAAGTTCTGGCTGGCCTGGAAGACGCAGGCCTTCGGCCGCGTGGTGTGAATTGAAAGTCGCGGTCATTGGTGCCGGCTGGGCCGGTTGCGCCGCCGCTGTCGAGGCCACGCGCCAGGGCTGCCAGGTCACCCTGTTTGAAAGCGCCCGCACCGCCGGTGGCCGGGCCCGGCGCGTCGATGGCGCGCTGGCGGGCCAGCCCCTGGCGCTTGACAACGGCCAGCACATCCTGATTGGGGCCTATGCGCAAACCCTGGGACTGATGAAAGACCTGGGCATTGACGTGGACGCGGCCATGCTGCGCCTGCCGCTGACGATGCAGTTCCCCGACGGCAGCGGCCTCAAGCTGCCTCAATGGCCTGTGCCGCTGGACGCGTTCGCGGGCATCCTGGGCGCGCGCGGCTGGTCTTGGGCCGACAAGCTGTCACTGCTCAAAGCGGCCGTTGGCTGGCAGCTCAAGGGTTTCGAATGTGCGCCCGGGCAATCGGTGGCGGACTTGTGCCGGGGCCTGACACGCGGCGCCATCGCCTCGCTGATCGAGCCCTTGTGCGTGTCGGCGCTGAACACACCGATCGAGCGGGCCAGCGGCCAGGTGTTCCTGCGCGTGCTACGCGATGCGCTGTTTCTCGAGAGCGGCGGCTCCAACCTGCTGCTGCCGCGCCTGGACCTGAGCGCCCTGCTGCCCGACGCCGCGCTGGCCTGGCTGACTGCCCAAGGCGGCAGTGCACGACTGGGTGCACGAGTCCAACACATTGCGCCTGCCGGGTCTGGCTGGGTGGTCACGGCCGACAGCAGCGCGACCTTTGACCGCGTGGTGCTGGCCTGCCCGCCCCAGGAGGCCGCGCGCCTGGTCGAGCGCACCGGCCTGCCGGCGACCAGCTGGCTCACGCAGACACGGGCGCTGCAGCATGAAGCGCTGACCACCGTCTATGCCCATGCCCCCGGCGCCAGCCTCCTGCAAGCCATGCTGGCGCTGCCGGCCACCACAGAAGCGCCGGCGCAGTTTGTGTTTGACCGCGGCCAGCTCGGCGGCCAGCCAGGCTTGCTGGCCTTTGTCATCAGCGCCAGCGTGGGCGACAGCACCACGCTGACCAGGCAAGTGCTGGCGCAGGCAAGCCGGCAACTGGGGCTGAACGATCTGCAGGCGGTGCAGACGATTGTGGAAAAGCGCGCCACCTTTGCCTGCACGCCGGGCCTGCAGCGTCCGCCCGGTGGCATCGCCCCCGGCCTGCTGGCTTGCGGTGACTACATCGCCGGGCCCTACCCGGCCACGCTGGAAGGGGCCGTGCGTTCAGGACTTGAGGCGGCCCGGCAGCTGCATTGATCGCTATTAAATCGATAGCTGCCTGCACCCATCCAACATGGGCTTCAGGCACTTTTTGCCATCGCCTGGACATCCAGGAAGGCCGGGCGCGCCAGACAGCGCCGCAACCAGTCCTCAACCTGCGGACATTGCGCCATCAAGTCGGTCGCCCCCTGCAGCCAGGCCATGACCGAGGCCACACAGATATCGGCCACGGTAAAACGCTCGGCCGCCAGGTGGCTGCGCGTTTGCAAATGCTGCTCCAGCACGCGCAGCGGGCCCAGCAGGCGCCGCTGGGCCTCGTCGGCCAGCGCCGGCTTGCGGCGCTCTGCCGGCATGAGCACGCGGTGCATCAGGAATGTCAGCGCGTCTTTCTCGCACTCGGTCACCACCCAGAAGCTCCAGCGCAGGATTTCGGCCTGCTCGGCATGGCTCTGCGCCGCCAGCGATGGCCCACCGGGGCGATGAAAGCGTTCGGCCAGGTAGAGCGCGCAGGCCATGGACTCCCAGACCAACACGCCGTCGTCGTCGATCGCAGGAATATGACCGTTCGGGTTGATCGCCAAAAACTCCGGCGTGCGCGTGGCGCCGCCCAGGTAAGGCAAAGGAATATGTTCGTAGGCCAGGCCCAGCTCATGCGCCACCCAGAGCGGCCGCGCCGCACGCGAAGCCGCCGTGCCGTAGATTTTGAGGGTCATCGTGAAAAGCCGCCGTCTGTTCAGCGCGGGAACAGGTCACACAGCTCGGTCAGCGTGGTGACGGTCTCGTGCGGCATGACGTCGTGCGGCCACGCATGGTCGGCGCGGTTGACCCATACGGTCTGCATGTCGCAGTTGAGCGCGCCCAGCACATCGAGCGTCGCATCGTCCCCCACATGCAGCACCTGGGCCGGATCCACCCCGACCGCACCGGCGGCCGCATGAAAAATGCGCGGGTCGGGCTTGCCCACGCCAAACTGCTGGGCATTGATGCTGGCCCGGAAATACCGGCCCAGGCCTATGCGCTGGATGTCGGCATTGCCGTTGGACAGCGCCACCAGGGGAAAGCGGCTGGACAAAAACTCGAGCGCCAGCAGCACATCGTCGAACAGGGTGACCCGGTTGCGCTCGTCAAAAAACACATTAAAGGCCTCTTCCGCCAGCAGCGGGTCTTCTTCCGAGCGGTACAGCGCCAGCCGTATCGCTTCGCGGCGGATGGCACTCAGGTTGAATTTCAGCTCGGGCCGCGAGCGCAGTACATGCTCACGCATCTCATGCCGCGCCGCCGGATTGGAAAACAGCGCGGCGGCCATCGGTGCATGCCGGCAGAGCCAGCCATCCAGCGCCTTCTCGGCACGTTCAATGGCGGGCCAGACCGGCCACAGGGTATCGTCAAGGTCCAGGCTGACGGCCTGGATGGTTGTCAGGTCAAGCATAGGTAGGCGAGAATAACCCATGTCCCCCCCCCCGTTTGCCCCAGAACCCTCCTTTGCACACGGCACTGCGCCCGCCGCCATTTCAAGCACCGCCATCCTGCTCTGCAACCTCGGCACACCCGATGCCCCCACCGCACCGGCGCTGCGCCGCTACCTTGCCGAATTTTTAGGCGACCCGCGCGTGGTCGAAATTCCCAGGCCGATCTGGTGGCTGATTCTGCACGGCATCATCCTGCGCATACGCCCCAAAAAGTCGGCCGCCAAATACGCCAGCATCTGGACGCCTGAAGGCTCGCCGCTCAAGGTCTGGACGCACAAGCAGGCGCTGATGCTGGCCGGCTACCTGGCGGTGCGCGGGCACAGCGTGGAGGTGCGCTACGCCATGCGTTACGGCAACCCCTCCATCGCGTCGCAACTCGACCAGCTCAAGGCCGATGGCGCCACACGCATCCTGATCCTGCCGGCCTATCCGCAGTACAGCGGCACCACCACGGCCAGCGTGTTCGACGCGGTCTACAGCTGGGCCGCCCGCATCCGCCTCATTCCCGAATTGCGCTTCGTCAATCACTACCATGATGCGCCCGGCTACATCGAGGCACTGGCCGAGAAGGTTCGCACGCACTGGCGCCACCACGGCCAGGCCGAGCGACTGCTCATGAGCTTTCATGGCGTGCCCGAACGCACGCTCAAGCTGGGCGACCCCTACCACTGCGAATGCCAGACAACGGCACGCCTGCTGGCGGAAAAGCTGGGGCTCGCAAAAGACCGCTACCAGGTCAGCTTCCAGTCGCGCTTTGGCAAGGCCAAGTGGCTGCAGCCCTACACCGAACCGACGCTGATCCAGATGGCGCAGGCCGGCGTCAAAAGCGTCGATGTGGTGTGCCCCGGCTTCACCGGCGACTGCCTGGAGACGCTGGAGGAAATTGCCATGGAGGCGCGCCACGCCTTTTTACAGGCGGGCGGCCAGGAATTTCGCTACATCGAATGCCTGAACGACAGCCCGCAGTGGCTGGCCGCGCTGGCCGACTTCAGTGCGCAGCAGCTGGCGGGCTGGCCGACGCAAGCCCCCATGGAAGCCGAGACGCTAAGGCGTTCCAGCGAACGAGCCCTGGCCATGGGGGCAACACGTTAGCGTGAGCGCCCCGGCCAGCAGGCAAGACCAGAAAGTTGAAGACAGGGGCCGCCTCAAAGCCTCATGCCGAGCGTACTTTGCCTGAGCGGCCTTGGGCAGCTTGCTCCATGCCCCCCAGCAAATTCCAGAGCAGCAACACCAGCACCAGTCCCACCGTGCCAAAAACCAGCGTGGGGAGGTAGTTACCGCCTATCGTCCAGGCCGGCGCGGTCTTGTCGGCCACACACACGAAATCGGCAGCGGCCATGCCGGTGTAGTGCATGGCACAAACGGCCAAGCCCATGATGAAGGCGGCGACCAACCGGTAAGACGCCTTGCGCACGTTAAAGGCAATCCACAGGGCGGCCGCGGCGGCACTGACTGCAATCAGGACACTGCCGGCCACCAGCGACCAGTTAAAGGACAAGTCAGCGCGCAAGCTCATGGCGTACATGCCGCCATAGTGCATCACGCAAACACCCACACCGGCCAGCAGGCTTCCCAGCAACCACCCGCCTATGCTGAATTTTCCCCTGCCCCCCGCCAGCCACAGTGCAATGCCCGAGATGACGATCGCAGCCAGCAAAGACGCAAAAGTCAGCACGCCGCCATACAGCACCGGAACGGGCAGACGATAGCCCAGCATGCCGATGAAATGCATGGACCAGATGCCGACCCCGCCCAAGGACACCGCAGCACCTGCCAGCATGTCACGGTCAATAGACCCATCCCGACGGCGGGTGTGCCCGGCATGGTAAAGCGCCATCAAAGAGCCCATGACCGACACGGCATACGATGCAATCACGTAGGTCATGTTGTATTGCACGGGCAAGATATCGCCTGGATTGAAAGCCATACCACCTCCTCCAAATTGAATAACCGTAGTTAAATGAGTATCTGTTTGTTAGCGCGCTTGACGGCGTGAACCACCCCCACTCGCTCGTTCATGCTATCAGCGAACGTGACACGCGTCACCTGTGTGTGGAGGTAATGGCCCGGCAAAATACCGGCCGTTTCAAGTTGGCGAAAGTCGCTCAACCCCTTGCCTGGCAACCTTTTGTTTGACAAAAAACAAACCAGCTCCAATCCGAACCCTGAAAGATCAAGCCTTTTACTTACAGTTTTGGGGATTGAGGGGTTCTGTCAAAAAA
>CAZWDK010000004.1:26158-43626 GCA_964633095.1 uncultured Polaromonas sp.
GGTGTTTTCAACCCAGCGCGCAGAAAAATCCGCGCCGCTTGTCGAGCACCAAGCCCCCACTGCCCGGGGGCCCTCTGATCAGGCCTGCGTGTAGGCGGTTTTCACGACAGTGAAAAACTCCTGCGCATAGCGGCCCTGCTCACGTGGACCGTAACTTGAGCCCTTGCGGCCACCGAAGGGGACATGGTAGTCCACGCCCGCAGTCGGCAGGTTCACCATCACCATGCCGACCTGGCTGTGGCGTTTGAAGTGGGTGGCGTACTTCAGGGAGGTCGTGGCGATGCCGGCAGACAGGCCAAACTGCGTGTTGTTGGCTTCGACCAGCGCTTCCTCATAGTTTTTCACGGTGATGATGCTGGCCACCGGCCCGAAAACCTCTTCAAGGTTGATGCGCATGCCGGCCGTGGTGTCGGTCAGCAGCGCTGGCGCCATGTAGAAACCATCGGTGTCGCGCTGAAGGCGCTCACCGCCGGCCACCAGCCTGGCGCCCTCGGCCTGGCCGATTTCCACGCAGCTCAGGTTCTGCTCCAGCTGCGCCAGGCTGGACACGGGACCGATGTCCGTGCCGGCCTTGAGGGCATCGTCAATCCTGAGGCTGGCCATGCGCGCCTTGAGGGCTTCGACAAATTTCGGGTAAATGCCTTGCGTGACAATCAGCCGGCTGGATGCCGTGCAGCGCTGGCCGGTGGAGAAAAACGCACTCTGGACGCTGAGTTCCACGGCCTGCGCAAGGTCGGCATCATCCAGAATGACCTGCGGGTTCTTGCCCCCCATCTCGAGCTGCACCTTCTTCAGGTTCAAGGCGCAAGCCTGCGCGATGCGGGCGCCCACGCCTTGCGAACCGGTGAAGCTGATGGCATCAATGCCGGGGTGGCTGACCAGCCGGTCACCCACGACGCTGCCACGGCCCATCACCAAATTGAAGACGCCGGCGGGAATGCCACTGCGGCTGATGATCTCGGCAATCGCCCAGGCGCAGCCGGGCACCAGGTCGGCGGGTTTCAGCACCACGCAGTTGCCAAAGGCCAAGGCCGGCGCGATCTTCCACGCGGGAATGGCGATGGGAAAGTTCCATGGCGTGATAAGGCCAATCACGCCCAGCGGTTCACGGGTGATTTCCACGCCAACACCGGGGCGCACCGAGGGCAGCGTCTCACCGCTCAGGCGCAGGCATTCACCCGCAAAAAACTTGAAGATATTTCCGGCGCGGGCGGCTTCACCAATGCCTTCGGCCCGGGTCTTGCCTTCTTCGCGGGCCAGCAGCGTACCCAGCTCCTCCTTGCGGGCCAGGATCTCGTTGCCAATCTTGTCCAGCGCATCCGAACGCGCCTGAATGCCTCCGGTGGACCAGGCAGGAAAGGCAGCGCGGGCCGCCTGCACCGCCTGCTCCAGCTGGGCGGCATCGGCCTGTGCGTACTCGCCAATCACATCGGCCAGATTGCTGGGGTTGAGGTTGGCGCTGTAACTGGCGCCCGGCAACCATTGGCCGCCTATCAGGTTGTCGTGTTTTTGAACGCTCATGGAATTCTCCGTCTTGCTTACTGGGGGCCTAGCGTCTTGATCAGGGCAGCCAATTGCTCCATCTCGGCAGGCTTGAGGTCGGTGAGCGGCGGGCGCACCGGCCCGGCGCTGTGGCCAACCAGCGTGGCACCGGCCTTGACGATGCTGACGGCATAGCCTGGGCACTTGTTGCGGATGTCCAGATAGGGCATGAAGAAATCCTTGAGCAGGCGATGCTGGGTCGCCTGGTCGTCGGACGCTACCGCTTGATAAAACTCCATCGCGGTTTTGGGGATGAAGTTGAACACCGCCGATGAATACACCGGGGTGCCCAGCGCCTTGTAGGCTGCGGCATAGACCTCGGCGGTGGGCAAGCCACCGAGATAGGAGAAGCGGTCGCCCATTTTCAGGTAGATGGACATCATGGCTTCGATGTCACCCACGCCGTCCTTGAAACCGATCAGGTTGGGGCAACGGTCGGCCAAAATGGCCAACGAAGCGGGCGTGAGTTTGCAGACATTGCGGTTATAGACAATCACGCCGAATTTCACGCTCTTGCAGACGGCTTCCACATGGGCAATCAGCCCTTCCTGCGAGGCCTCGGTCAGGTAATGCGGCAGCAGCAAGATGCCGTGGGCACCCGCGCGTTCGGCCTGCTGCGCGCACTGGATGGCAAAGCGTGTGGGGCCACCGGCGCCGGCAATGATGGGCACCTTGCCGCGGCAGGTCTCCACGGCCGTTTTGATGATGCTCGGGTACTCCTCACCGTCCAGCGAGAAAAATTCGCCGGTTCCGCCAGCGGCAAAAAGCGCGCTCGCGCCATAGGGAGCCAGCCACTCCAGACGGTCAGCGTAGGCCTTGGCATTGAAGTTGCCCTGGGCATCAAAGTCTGTCAGCGGGAAGGACAGCAGGCCGTGGGACATGATGGATTTGAGATCTTGTGGGGTCATCTGAAGCTCTGAAAACGTTAGAGGAATAAAGAAGGCAATGTTTTGAAATCCCGGCACGGGCCAGCCGGCGCTGGCCTGCGGCCGGGGGTTTCGCTATTTTTTCGGGCGGATCAACACGCGGATGGAGCGCTCTTAACGCACCAGGCAAGGGCCTTTGGGATCGAACTTCCAGCCAGGTATCAGGTATTGCATCGCCATGGCATCGTCGCGCGCACCCAGACCATGCTGCTTGTAAAGCGCATGGGCTTTGGCGACCTCGGCCATGTCCAGCTCGATGCCCAGGCCAGGTTTTTGGGGCACCTCGACAAAGCCGCCCTTGATTTGCAGCGGCGCCTTGGTGAGCCGCTGCCCGTCCTGCCAGATCCAGTGCGTGTCGATCGCCGTCACGCGTCCGGGAGCGGCAGCCCCCACATGCGTGAACATGGCCAGAGAAATATCGAAGTGGTTGTTGGAATGCGAGCCCCAGGTCAGGCCCCAGTCACGGCAAACCTGCGCCACGCGCACCGAGCCCGCCATGGTCCAGAAATGCGGGTCCGCCAGGGGAATGTCGACGGACTGCAGGGACAAGGCGTGCGACATTTGCCGCCAATCGGTGGCAATCATGTTGGTGGCGGTTGGCAGGCCGGTGGCGCGGCGGAATTCAGCCATGACCTCGCGGCCCGAGAAGCCCTCCTCGGCGCCGCAGGGGTCTTCGGCATAAGCCACGACATCGCGCGCATCGCGCATCAGGCGTACGGCGTCTTTCAGCAGCCAGCCGCCATTGGGGTCCAGCGTGACCCGCGCCTTGGGGAATCGCTCGTGGATGGCGGTGACCGCCGCCACCTCGTCTTCACCGCGCAACACGCCGCCCTTGAGTTTGAAGTCATTGAAGCCATAGCGCTCGTAAGCCGCTTCGGCAAGACGCACGATAGCCTCCGGGGTCAGCGCGACCTCATGACGCAGCCTTGACCAGGCATCGGCCCCCCCGGGGTCCGCCGCGTAAGCCAGATCGGTCTTGCTGCGATCGCCAATGAAAAACAGGTAGCCCAGCATCTCCACCTTGTCACGCTGCTGGCCTTCACCCAGCAGCGCGGCCACGGGCACCTCCAGATGCTGGCCCAGCAGGTCGAGCAAGGCCGATTCCAGCGCCGTCACGGCATGGATGGCGATGCGCAGGTCGAAAGTCTGCAGGCCACGACCGCCTGCATCGCGGTCGGCGAAGCGCTCGCGTGCCTGCTGCAGGATGCGCAGGTAGTTGCCAATGGGCTGCCCCATGACCAATGAGCGCGCATCCTCGATGGTTTGACGAATCTTCTCGCCACCCGGCACTTCACCCACGCCGGTGTGGCCCGAGCTGTCCGTGATGATGACGATGTTGCGCGTAAAAAATGGGCCGTGCGCGCCGCTGAGGTTCAACAGCATGCTGTCGCGACCCGCGACGGGAATAACTTGAAGGTCAGTGACCAAAGGAGTTGACATGGGTGCTCTCTCTTCTTTCGGCTGATTCAGTCTGCTTTGATATTGCCGGCCTCGATCACCCGCTTCCAGCGCGCAAACTCATTCGCCTGGAACTTGGCGAACTGCTCAGGCGTGTTGGCGACAATCTCGAAACCGAGGTCTACCAGCTTGGGCTTGACCTGCGGGTCATTGAGCGCGGCCGCGATGGCGGATTGCAGTTTGCCATGCACATCGGCTGGCAAACCCTTGGGGCCCGCAACGGCTTGCCATGAGTACACATCTACATTCTTGACGCCAGCTTCGGCCAGAGTGGGCACCTGGGGCAACAGCGTGGAACGCCTGTCACCCGTGACGGCCAGCGCGCGCAGCTTGCCGGAATTGACGTGTGCAAGAACCGCGTTGATGTTTTGAAACGAGGCGTCGACCTGGCCACCCAGCAGATCGGAGATCGCCGGCGCGCCGCCCTTGTAAGGCACATGCAGTGCCTTCGTTTGCGTCTGCTGCCAGAAAAGCTCGGCCGTCAAATGGTCTGATGAGCCATTGCCCGACGATGCAAAACTCAGCTTGCCGGGCTCCTTCTTCATCTTCGCCAGTACATCGGCAACGCTTTTCAGAGGCGACGACGTTGGTACCACGAGCACATTGGGCGCCTGCACGGCCACAGTGATCAGATCGAAGTCTTTGGTGGCGTCGTACTGCACGTTCTTGAGCAGGTGCGGCGCAATGACCAAGGGACCGAGCGAGGACACCAGAAGGGTGTAGCCGTCGGGCGCGGCGCGCTTGACCTGCGTCGCCCCAACGGTGCCGGTGGCACCGGCCCGGTTATCGACGATAAAGGTCTGACTGAATTTCTCCCCCAGCTTTTGCGCCAGCTGGCGGGCAACCATGTCAGTGGAACCACCCGCGGGGAACGGCACCACGATGGTGACGGTCTTGTCGGGCCAGGCGAAGGCCGGAGTGGCCAGCGCCAAGGCCGTGGTGATCGCACATAGCATTTTTCTCATCGAAACATCTCCTTGGGAAGGGTGAATGGGCATGATGAAGGCCCCTACGCAGCCCGGAATGGTAGCGTTAACAAAATTAATTGTTAACGTTAACAATAATTTTGTCAATCAAAAATCATCCAAGGGAAAATACCTATGACGCAGCGGCGATCAGACGCTGGCGCGCTCAATGATCGTGAAGCCGATGTCCATGACGCGCGCCTCAATCTGGCGGCCTTGGGCGCAGTCCACGATGTACTGCGCCGCCTGGCGTCCAATGCGCGTGCCGTCAATCCGAACCGTCGTCAATGCCGGGTGCAGGTCCCGGGCCAGAGACAGGTCGCCAAAGCCCATGACGGCGAGCCGCCCGGGCACATCAATGCCTTGCGCCTGCGCCTCAATCAGCACCCCCAAAGCCAGCAGGTCAGAGCTGCAGAAAATCGCATCGATGTCCGGGTGTTCCGCCAACAGCGTGCGCAAGCCGCTGCGCCCGCTGCCCAGCGAGGTGGGCGCAGGCACGAGATGGATGGGCGGCGGTGCGAGCCCCCACTTGGCGGCAGCCTCCACAAAAGCCTGATTGCGGCGGTGCGAGCGCTCGTCGTCACCACCGATGACCGCCAGGTGGCGCCGCCCACGCGCGTGCAGGTAGTCGCAGACGCTGCGCCCCACTTCCACGTGCGAAAAGCCGACCAGCATATCGATGGGCGTGGGCGTGAGGTCCCAGGTTTCCACCACCGGGATGCCTGCTGCCAGCAGCCGCCGCCGGCCTTCCAGGGAATGCATGATGCCCGTCAACACAATGCCATCGGGCCTGCGGCCGATGATCGCACTCAGCAGATCGTCTTCGCGCGAGTTCGCGTAGCCACTCTGGCCGAGCATCAATTGATAGCCCTGTTCGGCCAGGGCAGTCGTCAAGGCCTGAATGGTTTCCATGAACACGGGGCCCGCCAGCGTGGGCACCAGCGCGGCGACCAGACGGCTCTTGCTTGAACGAAGCCCGCCGGCCAGGAGATTCGGCACATAGCCGGTCTTGGCAACCGCATCCTGCACCTTCTTCAGCGTTGCCACTGGCACCTGATCCGGCGTGTTGACAGCGCGTGACACCGTCATCGCCGATACGCCAGCCAGGCGCGCCACATCGCTCACCGTCACACTGTGAGGACGCGGGCGTTGCGGGGCGGGCAAGGCCGGCTGGGTATTCTTCGGGGATGAATCTGTCATCGCACATATGGTAACGCTAACAACAAACCATGCGGGATCCGCCAGATCGCATTCGGAATCCACCCGCACGCCAATGCCATACGATGGGCGCACCACGCCAAACCGGAGAAGCCGGCAACGCGCCGGCCCCGCATGCTCAGGCTTTCAGCTTGAGCAGGTGCACCATCACCCGCGACGTGGTCATGTCAAAGTCGATAAAGCTGCTGAAACTGGGGCCGGACAGCAGGGACGACTCCCAGTGGTTTTGCTTCAGGGTTTTTTGCCACGACTCATGGCCGGCAGCGAGCTTCACGGCTTCAACCATCTCGGCCTGGCGCGCGGCGCTCACGCCCTGGCCGGTGAACACACCGCGCCAGTTGGCCATGTCGACATCCAGGCCCTGCTCGCGAATGGCGGGAATGCCAAACACCGAGCGCTTGGACGACACGCCAATGGCACGCAGCTTGCCGCTGGCCAGCTGCTCGCTGAACTCGCTATAGCCCGATATGCCGGCCACCGCCTTGCCGCCCAGCACCGCCTGCACCACCTCGGCGCCGCCGGCAAAAGGCAGGTACATCAACTCTTCCGGGTTGCTTTTGGAGGCCCGCGTGAACACGCCGGCAAACACATGGTCCACGCCGCCGGCCGAGCCACCGGCGATGGGCACCTCTTTGGGATTGGCGCGCATGCGTTCGGCAAGGTCGCCAATGGAGCGGATCGGCGAGTTGGCGGCAACCACCACCACCAGGTAGTCGCTGGTCAGGCGCGCAACCGGCTGGATACGGCTCATGTCCACGGCCGGCTTTTGCAACGCCACCGCACCGACCATCACCATGCCGCCCATCAGCAGGGTGTTGGGGTCATTGCTGTATTTTTCAGCGTAGTAAGCCAGCCCGAGGGTGCCGCCCTTGCCACCCTTGTTTTCATACTCGATATCGTCCACGATGCCAGTGCCCAGCAGCGCGGTACCCAGGGCGCGGCCGGTCTGGTCCCAGCCGCCGCCCGCGTTCGCGGGGATGACGATGCGCAGCTTGGGCGCCAGCCTGGCCGCCCTGGCTTTGCCGGAAGCACCGGCTGCGGCGATTTTGGCCGTTTGCGCCCACGCCGTGCCTCCCAGGGTAGTCATTCCAAGTCCTGCGAGTCCGCCCAGAACGGTGCGCCGTTTGAGATTCAGCATGTTTTCCCTCGGGTTGTTGATGGCAACTTTCAGACGGCGGCCTTGCGCCCGGACCAGTACTTGGCCAGGCGCGGCAACACCAGAACCGCCACCACGATCACGACCAACGTGATCGACATGGGGCGCTGGAAGAACACCATGGGGCTGCCCTCGCCTATCGACATGGCATTGCGCAGCTGCGCTTCCGCCAGCGGCCCGAGAATCATGCCCACCACCACGGGGGCGGTCGGAAAGTCGAAGCGGCGCATCAGCACACCCAGCAGGCCAATGGCGTAGAGCAGGAACAGATCAAACGCACTCTGGCGCATGCCATAGGCACCCACCGTCGCGAAGATCAGGATGCCCGCATACAGCTGCGGCTTGGGGATCTTCAGCAGCTTGACCCAGAAGCCCACCATGGGCAGGTTCAGCACCAGCAGCATCACGTTGCCGATGTAGAGCGATGCAATCAGCGCCCACACCAGGGCGGCAGAGGTGGTGAACAGCTGCGGCCCGGGCTGGATGCCGTAGTTCTGGAACGCGCCCAGCAGGATGGCCGTGGTGTTGGACGTCGGAATGCCCAGCGTGAGCAGCGGAATCAGCGCGGCCGTCACCGTGGCATTGTTGGCCGCTTCCGGGCCGGCCACGCCTTCGATCGCGCCCCGGGTGCCGAATTCCGCCCTGTCATCGGGACTCTTGGTCAGCTTTTTTTCCATCGCATAGCTCAGGAAGGTCGGTATCTCGGTGCCGCCCGCCGGAATACAGCCGAAAGGCGTGCCGATGGCGGTGCCGCGCAGCCAAGCGGGAATCGAGCGTTTCCAGTCGCGCCCCGTCATGTGCACACGGCTGAGCTTGTTCTGCTCTTCCACCACCCGGCCTTCATACAGCACGGCGTACAGCACTTCCGCCACTGCGAACAGACCGACCGCCACCAGCACGATTTCAATGCCGTCCAGCAATTCCGGAATGCCGCCGGTGTAGCGGCCCTGGCCCGAAATCTGGTCGAGGCCGACGCAACCCGCTGCCAGGCCGACCAACAGCGCCGTCATGCCGCGCAGCGTGCTTTTGCCCAGCACCGCGCTCACCGTGGTGAAGGCCAGCAGCATCAGCAGGAAATACTCGGGCGGGCCCAGCTTGACCGCAAACTCGGCCACAAAAGGCGCGAACAGCGTCACGATGACCGTGGCGATGGTGCCCGCCACAAAGGAGCCGATGGCCGCGGTCGCCAGCGCGGCGCCGGCGCGGCCGCTCTTGGCCATCTTGTTGCCCTCCATGGCCGTGACCATGCTGGCGGTCTCGCCCGGCGTGTTCAGCAGGATGGAGGTGGTCGAGCCGCCGTACATGGCGCCGTAGTAGATGCCCGAGAAAAAGATCATCGAAGCCGTGACGTCGACCTTGGCCGTGATCGGCAGCAGCATGGCCACGGCCACCGCCGGGCCGATGCCCGGCAGCACGCCGACGGCCGTGCCCAGGGCGCAGCCCACCAGGCACCACAGAAGATTGGCAGGCGTGATCGCGAGCGCGAAGCCATGCATCAGTGCGTTGAAAATATCCATTTAAGACTCCTGACGGGCCGCCCCGAAGGAGGCTTGCGCCCCCTCGGGGGGCAGTGAATACACGTAGTGACGAGCGTGGGGGCACATATTTCTAGAGCCACCCGCTTGCTGTCAGGCCCGGCAGGTTGATTGCCAGGAATTGCGTGAACATCCAGAACACCGGCGCCGAAATCAGCAGCCCGGTGATGATGTCAAGGCCCCAGGTGCGAAGCGCGCCCGCCGGCTCGCCGCTGGCGCGCCGCAGGCCCTGCACCGCCAGCAGGTAGCACAGCGTGCAGCTGAAAATAAAGCCTATCGTGGTGATCAGCGCCGCATTGAGCAGCAGGCCGGCCGAGACCCAGACAAAGCCCGGCCAGTAGGCCCGCGTCGCGCCGGAAGGCGGGTCAAGCTCGCGAAAGCCGCCGCTGCGCGCTTCCCAGATAATCCATCCGCCGCAGACCGTGAGCGCGACGGACACCAGCCAGGGCAGGAAGTTGGGCCCGACGCCGCCATAGCCGGCCTCGGAAGAAATGCTGAGGGCGCCGAAGGCCAGCGCCAGGCCGGTCAGCAGCACGCCGGCGCCGACCAGGGTTTGCGGCCAGACGGCCGCCGCAGCCTGCGCTGCCAGATCGGAGGGCTCGTGGGCCAAGGAATGTGAAGTTGTCATTGTTATGGTTCCCAATAACCTGGGACTGAACGTGGAAACGGCACGCTGCCTGGTTCAGGCAACGCGCCGTGAGAGGGAAAGGCCGGGCCTCAGACCATGCCGGACTTGACCATGGTGGCGCGCAGGCTGGCAAAGTCGTCATCGACGAACTTGTCAAAGGCCGGGCCGGTCAGCACGGCCGGCGTCCAGCCGTTTTTCTCGGACGCTTCCATCCAGCTCTTGGCCTTGACCGCCTTGAGAATCATCTCGGTGAGCGTCTTGCGCTGCTCGGCCGAGATGCCGGGAGCACCGTAAACGCCGCGCCAGTTGCCCAGCACCACGTTGATGCCCAGCTCCTTGAGCGTGGGAACGTCCACGCCTTTCAGACGTGTTTCAGAGGTCACGGCCAGCGCCTTCATCTTGCCGGCGGCAATGTATTCGGCAAACTCGCTGTAGCCGCTGCCGCCCACCGTCACGTTGCCGCCCAGAATCGCAGCGGTGGCTTCTCCGCCGCCGCGGAAAGCCACATAGTTGATCTTGGCGGGGTCCACGCCGACTTCACGCGCAATCATGGCCGCGGCAATATGTTCGGTGGAGCCGCGCGAGCCACCGCCCCATTTCACGCTGCCGGGGTCTTTCTTGAGCTGCTCGACCACTTCCTTCATCGATTTGAAGGGCGAGTTGGCGGGCAGCACAAACACGTTGTATTCGCTGGTCAGGCGCGCAATCGGCGTGGCCTGCGACAGGCTGACCGGCGGCTTGCCGGTGATCAGGCCACCCAGCATCACGGCGCCCATCACCATCAGCGCGTTGCCGTCGCCCTTGCTGCCATTGACAAACTGGGCCAGGCCCAGCGCACCGGCGGCACCGCCCTTGTTGTCATAGGTCACGGTGGAGGCCGCGCCGGATTCCACCATGGCCTTGCCCAGGGCACGGCCCGTGGTGTCCCAGCCGCCACCGGGGTTGGCCGGAATCATCATTTTTATGTTGGCCGCAGCAAGGGCCGGCAGGGGCAAGGCACCTGCAGCAGCCAGGGCTGCCATGGATTTCAAAAAGCTGTCGCGACGCATGAGTGTCTCCTTGGCGTGGGTAATGACCCGGCGATCATGCGCTTTCTTGCTGTCAATCGGCTGTCCGGAAGCAATAGGGAAAGTGCTAATGTCCTACCCATTCACTTTCCAAATGCTTGCCACCATGAAACTGCTGTTGATCGAAGACGATGCCTCCATGCAAGCCGCCCTGCAGCGCGCCCTGAGCCGGCGCGGCATGGAGGTTATGGGCTGCGCCGATGGCCGGCAAGCGCTGGGCCAATGGACTGCCGCGCAGCCCGATGTGGTGGTGCTGGACCTGAGCCTGCCCGGCCTGGACGGCCTGCTGGTGCTGAAGCAGGCACGTCAGCAAGGCCTGCTGACACCGGTGCTGATCCTGACGGCCCGCGGCACCGTGGGCGACCGCATCATGGGCCTGAACCTGGGAGCGGACGACTACCTGCCCAAGCCCTTTGACCTGGACGAACTCGAAGCGAGGATTCGCGCGCTGAGCCGCAGGCGGCCTGCATCCGGCCCTGACTCAAGCACAGAATCAAGCTCCAGCCCAATCACGGTGGGCAGCTTGCGCTACGAAAAAGAGAGCGGCGCAATTTACCATCAGGGCCTGGTGCTGGAACTGACACCGCGCGAGCTGGCACTGCTGCAGGCGCTGATCGTCAAGCCCGGCCATGCGGTGTCGAAAGAACGGCTGTTCGAGCTGGTGTTTCCCGGTGAAACCGATGTGCAGTACGAAGCCGTCGAAGTGGTGGTCTACCGCCTGCGCAAGAAACTCGCCCACACCGGCGTCACGCTGGTCACGCTGCGCGGCCTGGGCTACTTGCTGAAGGTAGAGGCGTGAGAGCAACCTCTTTACGCAGGTACCTGCTGCTGGGCATTTTGCTGCCGGTGGGCCTGCTGGTCGTGGTCAACACCGTCAGCCTGTACAGCCAGGCGCTGGCCGCCGTCAACACGGCTTACGACCGCACCCTGCTGGCCTCGGCCAAATCGATTGGCGAGCAACTCGACGTCACCGGCTACGACGAGCAGTCCGAACTGCGCGTGACCGTGCCCTATGCGGCACTGGAGGCTTTTGAGGCCGACAACCAGAGCCGGCTGTTTTACCGCGTGTCCAGCCTCAACGGCAAACTGGTGTCGGGCTTTGAACAACTGCCGTTCTGGCGTGGCCGCATCCCGGCCAACCCGCCCTACGCGGCGCTGGTCGATTTTTACGATGATGTGTTTCGTGACGACGCGGTGCGCGTGGCGGTGCTGCTACAGCCGGTTGCCAGTCCGCTGGGGCGCGCCATGGCCGTCATCCAGGTGGCCGAAACGCTGGAGCTGCGCAAAACGCTGGCCCGCAAAATCCTGGTCAACACGCTGTGGCGCCAGGCCCTGCTGCTGCTCGTGATCGCGCTGGTGGTGGTGGTAGTGGTGCAGCGCGCCACCCGTCCGGTGCGCCGCCTCAGCGCCGAACTGCAGGCGCGCCCCGAAGGCGACCTGACGGCCATCAGTGCGCACCATGCGCCGCGCGAGCTGCTGCCACTGATCGAGGCCACCAACGAGGTGATGGCCCGCCTGCGGCTCCTGCTGGACAACCAGAAACGCTTTGTGCGCGACGCCGCGCACCAGCTGCGCACACCGCTGGCCGTGCTCAAGGTGCAGGTGCAGTCTGCGCTGCACGGTGACATGAGCGCCAGCGATGCCCTGAAGGAAATCAACCAGACGGTGGACCGCGCCACCCAGCTGGCCAACCAGATGCTGGCGCTGGCCAAGGTCGAGCAGTTGCGCCAGCAGGCCGACCTGCAGGCCATAGACCTGGCGCAGGCGGTGCGCTCGGTGGCGCTGGACCTCTCGCCGCTGATTGCCGCCAAAGACATCGACTTTGAAATTGAAACGGTGCCCGCCCGCATTCGTTCGCACGAATGGATGCTGGGCGAGCTGTCGCGCAACCTGCTGCACAACGCCATCAAGCACACACCGGCGGGCGGCACACTGGCGGTGCGCATCCAGGCCGACGGCAGCGACCACCATGCCATCATGACCGTCAGCGACAGCGGCCCCGGCATTTCAGCGGAGCTGTCGGCTCGCCTGTACCAGCCTTTTTCGGCCGGCGATGTGCGCCACGGCTCCGGCCTGGGCCTGGCCATCTGCCGGGAGATCACCCAGGCGCTGGGTGGCAGCATTGCGCTGGAAAACCGGCAAGACCATGGGCAGATCACGGGTCTGGATGCCACAGTCCGGCTGCCACTGGTTCAAAATGGCACTTGATGGATAAATTACGCATCGACAAGTGGCTGTGGGCCGCCCGCTTTTACAAGACCCGCTCGCTCGCGGTCGAAGAAATCGACAAGGGCCGTGTGCGCATCAACGACCAGGAAACCAAGCCGGCGCGCGAAGTCAAGGCGGGCGACACCGTCACCCTGCGGCAGGGCCCGCTGACACGCACGCTGCTGGTGCGCGGCATCAGCAGCCAGCGCGGCCCGGCGCCGGTGGCACAGCAGCTGTATGAAGAAACCGCAGAAAGCCTGGCACTGCGGGCGCAGGCGGCCGAGCAGCGCCGCCTCGCCAGCGACCCGGCCAGCAGCCTGGAGCACGGCAGACCCACCAAGCGCGACCGCCGCCACCTGGACAAGGCCTGGAACAGCCGCTGGAGCGCATCGGTCGATCAGTGATTCGCTATGATTTTAATAGCTTGATACACCCATTCTTATTGGGCATGGGTCCAATTTCCTCAAATTTTCAGCGCTTGGCCATTCAGTGGGCCGCCGCATAGGCCCGCTGCGCCAGCGCCCGCGCCAGCAAGGCCGCCGGGTCGACCAGGTCCAGCCCCTCCATGCCCGGCACCACGCCGAGCGCCAGCGGAATTTCCGTGCATCCCAGCACCAGCGTGGTGAGCCCATGCCGCTGCGCCAGCGCCTGGGCCACGCTCGTGAAACACTCGCGGGCCAGCGCCAAGTTGCCGATCTTGACGCCGTGGTAAATGCCCTGCATCAGGCGCTCGCGTTCCTTGGGTTCCGGTATGTGGCATTGCAGTCCGGCCTGGCGCAGCGCCCGGTCATAGAGACCGGCGCGGTAAGTGCCCTCGGTGGCCAGCAGGCCCACTTCCCGCACGCCTTGGCCGGCCAGCGCACGCGCCACTTCGCGCGCCACATGCAGCACTTCGAGTTGCGGAAAACGCTCCTGCAGTTCGCCGTGCCAGGCGTGCGCCGTGTTGCAGGCCACCGCCACCGCCGTGGCACCCAACGCGGCCAGCTTGCCCATGGCCTGCAGCATCGGGTCCAGCGGCTGGTGCCCGCCCGGGCCGGGCGACGCCAGCGCCGTACTGCGATCCGGCACCGGCACCTGGGCCAGCCAATGCTCGGGAAAGGCCTGGTCCGACACCGGAATCTGCAGCACCCGCATCCGGTCGGCGCAGGCCTGGACAAACAGCCGGGCAAAGTCTGCGCCGGCGGCCGGCCCCATGCCGCCCAGAATGCCGACGACGCGGGTTCTGTTCATGTCTTGCCTCTGCTGGTCACGGTTTTCATGGTTCTTCGCGGCTCATGCTCAAAAGCCGGGCGTGCGCCGGCCGCCTGGCGCCGAAAAGCACCCGACTGGATCACACTTTGTTGGAGAAAGGACTGCCGGCCCGCAATGCAGGGACACGGCAGTCTTGGGGGGCTCTGGGTAAGCCGAAACGGGGAGGAGCGCGGTCGCCCCTGCCTGCGCTTACATCGCCGGCTTGTCGCTCAGCGCTTTGACGTTAGCCTGGAGCTGCTCGCTCATGGGCAGGTTCAGGTTGACGCCTTTGGGAGGAATCGGCGACATGAACCACTTGGTGTAGAGCTTGGTAAATTCACCCGACTTCATCAGGCGGGTGAGCGTGCCGTCCACCAGCTTCTTGAACTCCGGATCGTCCTTGCGCAGCATGCAGGCGTAGGGCTCGACTTGCAGCGAATCGCCCACCACCTGCAGCGACGCCGGATTTTTGGAATTGGCCATCAGGCCGAACAGCAAGATATCGTCCATGGCAAAAGCCAGCGCACGGTCGCTTTCCACCAGCAGCAGCGAGTCATCATGGTCCTTGCCCAAAATGAGTTGCATGTCGAGGTTTTTGTCGGCGCTGTACTTGCGGATCACCTGCGCGTTGGTGGTGCCGGTGGTGCTGGCCACCGTCTTTTTCGCCAGGTCGGCGTAATTTTTGACACCGGAGGTCTTCTTGGTCAGCAAACGCGTGCCGGTATAGAAATGGTTGATGGCAAACGCCACGTCCTTGCCGCGTGCGGTGTTGTTGGTGGTCGAACCGCACTCGAGGTCGTAGGTGCCGTTGACCAGCAGCGGAATGCGGTTCTGCGAGGTCACCGGCATGTAAGCCACTTCAAGATTCGGCTTCTTGACCTTCTTGCGCACGTCGTCAATGATGGCTTCGGTCAGTTCAACCGAGAAGCCCACGGCCTTGGTCGAGCCGATCAGGTAGCTGAAAGGAACCGACGCCTCACGGTAAGACACGGTGATCTTGTTGCTGTCGGCGACCTTTTTCAGCGTCTGCGCGCCTGCGGTGCTTGCCAGGCCTGCGATCAGCAGCACGGCGGTCATGAGGGTCGAGAATTTCATGCGTGTCCTTTCGGGGGCAGAGAGTTGGGAAATTTCAGGAAGTTGACAGCGCTAGTGTAGGAACAGCCGCGCCGCGCGGGTCATTCATTTTCGCGGCAAACCCATGACGAAAACTCATGGTTTACCCAGTCCGGACATGCCGGCCATGCGGGCATAACCGCAGGTCATGGCCGGTGGCGAATTCAGCATTGTTCAAGTGTCCTTCGACTGCGTAAAGTGGCGCCTTTTCAAAGCCAGGGAATTTTTATGCATGTGTGCGTGCTCGGTGCGGGAATCGTGGGACTGGCCACCGCCTACAGCTTGCGCCGCGCCGGCCATGAAGTCACGGTGGTGGACCGCGCCAGCCCCGGCAGCGGCGCCAGTGGCGGCAACGGCGCACAGCTGAGCTACTCCTACGTGCAGCCGCTGGCCGATCCGGGCATCTGGCGCCAGCTCCCCAAGCTGCTGCTTTCGCCCTCTTCCCCCTTCAAGCTGCGCCCCCGCCTGGACATGCGGCAATGGCTTTGGGGCACGCAGTTTCTGGCCGCTTGCAATGGCGCGACGTCGCGCAACACCACGGCCCAGCTGCTGGCGCTGGCGGCGTCAAGCCGACAATCCTTCGAGGCCATGATGAACCAGGAAAAGCTGGATTGCGATTTTTCGGCCAGCGGCAAGCTGGTGTTGTATTCGGACGGGACGTCGTTCGCCGCCGCATGCCGGCAAATGCTGCTGCAACGCGAACTGGGCAGCATCCAGGAAGCGGTCAACGCCGACCGCTGCGTGGAGATCGAGCCCGCGCTGGCAAGCCGTCACGCGCAGATTGCCGGCGCCATCTATACGCCGGGTGAGTGCGCCGCAGATTGCCAGAAAACCTGCGACGCCCTGCTGGCCGTGCTGCGCCGTCAAGGCGTGCAGTTTTTGCTCGACACCCCGGTCCGGCAACTGGTGCGGCGCGGCAAGTCGGTGGTGGCTGTGGCCACGCCGCAGGGCCTTGTCGAGGCCGACCAGTATGTGATGGCCCTGGGCGTCGATTCCCCCCGCATGGCCCGCGCGCTGGGCGTGCACCTTCCGGTTTATCCGCTCAAGGGCTACAGCATCACGGTAGAGGTCGACGAACAGGCCCGCACGGCACCGGCGGTGAGCGTGACCGACAGCGCCCGCAAAGTGGTGTTCGCGCGCCTTGGCTCGCGCCTGCGCGTGGCGGGCATGGCGGAACTGTCGGGCTACGACAGCACCATTGCCCCGGCGCAGATCGCGTCGCTCAAAGCCTCGACCCAGGCACTCTTTCCCAAGTGCAGCGCCTTTGCCGACCTGAGCCCCTGGGCCGGCATGCGCCCGGCCACACCCACCGGCCTGCCGGTGATTGGCAGACGCCCCGGGGCGCCAACCAACCTGCTGTTCAACACCGGCCACGGCGCGCTGGGGTTTACGCTGGCCTTCGGTTCGGCCCAGCGCATCAGCGGCTTGCTGAGCCACTGAGCCGGAAACTGCGCCGGATCACCAACTCAAGCCATTCAGGCCGTTCGGGCCAGCACCTGCTGAAAGCAGCGCACAAAGGCCCTCACCGCGACCGAGCTCGGCTTGCCGGCCGGCAGCAGGGCCTTGACCGGCACCGGAATCAGGGGCGCCAGTGCCAGCACGTCCACCCGCGTCAAATCGGCCGAAGCGGCCGTGCAGTTGTCGATCACGGCAATGCCCAGCCCATGGTGCGCCAGCGCCAGCGCGGAGTGATAAGTCTGCACAGTGATATCGAATTTCAGGCCAACCTCGGCCTCGCGGCAGGCCTGGTTGAGGCTGCGGCCCACCGGGTCCAGCACATCCAGCCCGATCACCGGCAGCTTCGTCAAATCCGCCAGCGCCACGCTGCCACGCTTGAGCAGGCGCGCCGGCAGCATGCCTTTGGGCGCGATGCACACCATGCGGCCATCGGCCAGGTGCTCCTGCGCCAGCGCCGAATGCGTCACCGGGCTGAAAAGAAAGCCCACATCCGCCTCCTGCAAGGCCAGTGCCGAAACAATCTGCGGCGAGTGCAAGGCCTGGACCGTGATGGCCACATCGGCATGCTTGACGCGAAACAGCTTGATGGCGTGCGGCAGGATTTCATAGCTGAGCGCCAGCACGGTCAGAATGCGCAGCGCTTTGGCGCTTTCCCCGGTCCTGAGGTTGGCGGCCAGGCGTTGCACTTCATCGAGCTGGGCAAACAGCCGCTCGATGTGCGGGTACAGCGTCAACGCCTCCGCGGTCGGTGTCAACCTGCCCTTGGTGCGCTGGAAGAGCGCAAAACCCAGTTGCAGTTCAGCATGCTGCAGGATGCGGCTGACCGCGGGCTGCGTGACATTGATCAGGCGTGCCGCGCCGCTGACGCTGCCGGTCAGCATGACGGCGTTGAAAACTTCAATGTGGCGCAGGCGCATGCAGGAAAGTGCTGTGGATGGAAAAGCCAGCGGCCATTATCGCGCGC
>CAZWDK010000005.1:0-36156 GCA_964633095.1 uncultured Polaromonas sp.
CCAAAGGCCTTCATGGTCTGGGCGCGCTCGATGCTCAGGTCCTCCGGCATGACCAGCACCATGCGGTAGCCCTTGATCGCCGCCGCCATCGCCAGTGCAATCCCGGTATTGCCCGAGGTCGCCTCGATCAGCGTGTCGCCGGGCCTGATCTCTCCGCGCTCCTCGGCGCGCTTGATCATGGACAGCGCCGGCCTGTCCTTCACCGAACCGGCCGGGTTGTTGCCTTCGAGCTTGCCCAAAACCACGTTGCCGCGCGCTGCATTTTCGGCGGCGGCAATGCGTTGCAGCGCGACCAGCGGCGTTTTCCCGATCGAATCTTCAATAGTTGGATAGTTCATAGGCCACACTGTGCCATAATTTGGGGCTTCGCTTCTTTTGGCCCGGGTGGTGAAATTGGTAGACGCAGGGGACTCAAAATCCCCCGCCGAAAGGCGTGCCGGTTCGATTCCGGCCCCGGGCACCACACAAAAATCTTCCAAGGAATCAACAACTTGGAAGAGATCGCAGGTCAAGTCTGGCACCGGGGGACTTTTCGAGTTCAGTGATCAGGTGCAGTTTCGGCACAGTGGCGCGGCGCCGAGCCCGTACCGGAGCGTTCATGGCTACTTTCGTTAAGACTCCATCGCGGGATTACTTCTGACTATCGCAGACGCCTTGGGCTTGGACAGCCAAGAGACCAATGGCACGCTCCTGCGCCCGTCGCTATCCTGATCTCCTGGCCACTGGACGCTGCCGATCTCATTGATCGGAGCAGCCCCTCCGCGGATCGGTCATGCTCCGCATGGTCGGGGGCCACGGGGCGAAACGGGTGCAGATGAGGCTTGTCATTCTGCTCCGCCAGCACGCTCAGTCGTGCACCAGTTGCCGAGACAAAAAGCTGCAACTGGCCACGAGCAACCTCGCCATTTCAGCGATGCTGGCTTCAATGCGATGCTGTGGACCTGCCACGGCCACGGCGAGCGTCTCGTTGTGCACGGTGATGAAGGCGGCGACGGCCCATACATCGCTGACGTTCTCGCCACGCGTCACGAAATAGCCGAGCTTGCGGCTCGCCAGCACATCCTGCACCAGCGCCTCATGCTCGATTTTCGTGGTCGCCGTGACGGCCGGGAGCTTGCGCTCCTTCAACCAGGCACGCAGTTCGGCCTCCTTGAGGCTGCCCAGCAGCGCCTTGCCGATGGAACTGGAGTGCAGAGGCTTGAACTCCCCGGGCTTGGCCGAATAGCGGATTGAATGCAATCCCTCGATCACTTGCAGGTAGATCACTGAGTCGCCCTGGCGCTTTCCCAGGATCACGGTTTCGCGCGTGGCGTCGCGCAGCCGTTCCAGCACCGGGGTTGCGCGTTCGATGAAGGGATCCTTGGCGCAGATGCCGTACATGACGTCGTACATGCGCCGCGTCGGATAAAGCGCGCGGGGCCGGCTCAAGGTGTACAGGTAGCCGCGTGCCGTCAATGTCGAAACGATGGCGTGGCACGTGCTTTTGGGCACGTTCACCGCCTCGGCCAGGTCGGTCAGCGACAGCGGTCGCTGGCTGGTTTCGAAAGCCTCAAAGATGTCGATCACCCGCTCGATGGCAGTCACGGTCACACCGGCCATGGTCTCTCTCCTTTCTTCTGGGGATGGTTGCAGTGGCGGAAATTCAGCCCTCTGAACAAAGCGGATCGATGCACATCGATCCCGGATGCATTATGGCCTTTTGTTCGTAATACTGAACATAAATTCTTGTTCTGAAACAAATCGCTTCCTATCATGGCTTCACAACATTCCACGGAGACCATGCAGAGTGCAAGCCAGTCAAGACATCGCCACCGAAGAGCACGCCGATGGCGTTGTGTGGATCACCATCGATCGGGAGCACAAACACAATGCCCTGGCACGCGGCGTGCTGGCATCCCTGGCACAGGCAGTGGCGGGCGCGGGAGCGCGGCCCACGACGCGCCTGGTGCTGCTGCGCGGGGCGGGCGAACGGTTCTTCGCGGCCGGCGGCGACCTGGTCGAACTCTCCGAGGTGCGCGATGAGGCCGCCACCCAGGCGATGGCCGAACGCTCGCGCGCGGCGCTGGATGCCGTGCGGCGGTGCCCCGTGCCGGTGCTGGCCTACCTGAACGGCGACGCCATCGGCGGCGGTGCCGAACTGGCGCTGGCATGCGACCTGCGCCTGCAGGCGGCCCACGCGCGCATCGGCTACATCCAGGCACGCCTGGCGATCAGCTCCGCCTGGGGAGGCGGCCCGGACCTGTGCCAGCTCGTCGGCGGCGCCCGGGCCATGCGCATGATGGCCCGCTGCGAGATGATCGATGCGGCGCAGGCCCTGGCCTGGGGGCTGGCGGATGCCAGCATCGCGGATGGCGCCCATGGCAAGGACATGCAAGCCTTTCTGGCCCCAATGCTGGCGTGCCCGCCGCAGGTGCTGCGCGGCATCAAGGCCCAGACCACGGCGTGGCGCGCAGGCCAAACCCACGAGCAGCGGCGCGATGTGGAGCGGCAGCAGGTACTGGCGACCTGGCTGCACGAAGACCACTGGCGTGCCTCCGATCGTTTTCTCACGAAAGGCAGCCGATGAAACGCGACGATGGCATGGCGACCGAGGGCGGCGAGCCGCAATTGCGGCCCATGAGCCCCAGTGGCATCGAGGTACCCACATGCGTCGATGCGTCGGCAGTGGACGCGGAGCGCATTGGCCGGCCCGGCGAGTACCCCTTCACCCGCGGCATCTTCCCCGACGGCTACCAGGGGCGGCTGTGGACCATCCGGCAGTACTCCGGCTTCGGCACCGCCGAGGAATCGAACGAACGCTACAAGTTCCTGCTGGCCAAGGGGCAGACCGGCCTGTCGGTAGCGCTGGACCTGCCGACCCAGTGCGGCCTGGACCCGACGCACCCGATGGCGCGGCCGGAGATCGGCAAGGTCGGCGTGTCGCTGTCGAACCTGAGCGAGGCCGAGATCCTTTTCAAGGACCTGGACCTCTCGCGGATCTCCACCTCGTTCACCATCAATGGCACCGCCGCCATCATCTACGCGATGTATCTCGCGGTGGCCGACAAGCAGGGCGTGCCGCGCAGCCAGCTCACCGGCACGATCCAGAACGACATCCTGAAGGAGTACGTGGCGCGGGGCACCTGGATCTTTCCGGTGCGGCCCTCGATGCGGCTGATCGCCGACACCATCCTCTACTCCAACGAAGTCTCGCCGCGCTTCAACCCGATCAGCATCGCCGGGGCGCATGTGCGCGACGCGGGCGCGACCGCGGCGGAGGAGATGGCCTACACGCTGGCCAACGGCCTGGCCTATGTGGATGAGCTGCGTTCGCGCGGCGGCGACGTGGAGAAGTTCGCCAAGCGGCTTTCCTTCTTCTTCTACGTGCACATGGACTTCTTCGACGAAATCGCAAAGTTCCGCGCCGGCCGCCGCCTGTGGGCGCGGCTGATGAAGGAGCGCTACGGCGCGCAGGACCCGAAGGCACAGCACTTCCGCTTCGGCGTGGTGTGCGGCGGCTCCTCGCTGGTGGCGCCCCAGCCCTACAACAACGTGGTGCGCGTGGCCGTGGAAACCATGGCCGCGGTGTTCGGCGGCGCGCAGTCCATCTTCACCTGCGCCTTGGACGAGGCCTTCCAGATCCCGACCGAATTCTCCGCCGAGCTGGCCGTGCGCACGCAGCAGATCCTGGCCTACGAGAGCGGCATCGGGCGCACCGTCGATCCGCTGGGCGGCAGCTACTTCCTGGAGCAGCACACCGACCGAATGGAGGCGCAGATCGTGCAGGTGATGGACGAGATCGACGCCTACGGCGGCGTGGTGCGCGCCATCGAGGACGGCTGGATCCAGATGCGGCTGGCCGAGCGCGGGCTGGAGCGCAAGCTCGACACCGACGCCGGGCGCAACGTGGTGGTGGGCCAGAACCACTTCAAGAAAGAGAACGAGGAGATCAAGGTCGGCGAGGTCTTCACCCTCGACCCGACCGTGGCGCAGCGCGCGCTGGAGAAGTTCCAGCGCGTATTGGACACGCGCGACAACGCCGCGGTGGAGCGTTCGCTGGCACGGCTTGCGACAGCGGCGGCCAAGGACCGAGAGAACGTGATGCCCTACCTGGTGGAGTGCTGTCATGCCTACGCCACCGTGGGCGAGATGGTGGCCTGCCTCAAGGCGCAATGGGGCGAATTCAAGGAGCCGGTGAATCTATGAGCACGCAAGCAACTTCCGCCATGTTGGCATCCAGGCGCATCCTGATCGGCAAGCCTGGACTGGACGGGCACGACATCGGTGCCAAGATCATTGCACTGACCCTGCGCAACGCGGGCGCGGAGGTGATCTACACCGGCCTTCGCCGCAGCCCATCGCAGATCGCGCAGGTGGCGGTGGACGAGGGCGTCGACGCCGTGGGGCTGAGCATTCTCTCGGGCAGCCACAAGGAGCTGGTGGCCGACGTCATCGCCCAGCTGCGCGAATTGAAGGCGCTGGACGTGAAGGTGTTCGTGGGCGGCACCATCCCCGCCGAGGACCACGAGCACCTGCGCCAGCTGGGCGTCAGCGCGGTCTTCACCGCGGACATGCCACTGGAGCATGTCGTCGCATCCCTCGCTGAAAGCCTCGCATGAACGCGCCGCTGGCCGGAATCCGCGTCATCGAGGTCGGCCACATGCTGGCCGGCCCCTACTGCGGCCTGATGCTGGCCGACATGGGGGCCGAGATCATCAAGATCGAAACCCCCGAGGGAGACATCGGCCGCACGGTGAGTCCGCATTTCGTCGGTCCCCACAACGCCTACTTCGCGAGCCTCAACCGCAACAAGAAGAGCGTGGTGCTCGACCTCGCAAGCGCGCCAGGGCGCGAGGCGCTGGGCCGCATCGCCGAGACATCGCATGCGCTCGTGACCAACTTGCGGCCATCGGCGATCCGCAAGCTCGGCCTCACCTACGAGGCGCTGCGGCACCGGAATGAGCGCCTGGTCTGCGTGGCGCTCACCGGCTACGGCCTCGATGGGCCACATGCCGACAACCCGGCCTACGACTACGTGATCCAGGCGCTGACCGGCGTGATGGCGTTGACCGGCGATCCCGATGCCCCGCCCACCAAGGCCGGCTACTCCGCCGTGGACAACTCGGCCGGACTGGTCGCCGCGCTCGGCCTGCTCGCCAAGATCGTGCAGGGCCAGGGCGGCCAGGTCGATGTCGCGATGTACGACGTCATGCTCTCGCAGCTCAACTACCTGGCGGGGGCCGCGCTCAATGCCGGCGAGGTCGTCGCGCGGCAGGCCGACTCCTCGCACCCCTATGTCGTGCCCGCGCAGATCTTTCCCACGGCCGAAGGCTGGCTCACGCTCTTCATCACGCACGACCGGTTCTGGAAGATTTTCTGTGACGAGGTCGGGCATTCCGAATGGACGCAGGACCCGCGCTTCGCCACCATGGCCGGACGGCGCACCCACCGCGCCGAGGTGGTTGCCGCCATCGCCGATGTGCTGCGCAAGGCCCCCGCGGCGCAATGGGTCGGCCGCCTGGTTCCGCGCGGCGTGGTGGCGGCCGAGGTGGGCTCGCTGAACGACGCGCTGCGAGGCGAAATCGCGACCCAGCGTGAGCTGGTGGTGTCCTTGGGTGACGGCAACCTGCCGCTGCAGGCGGTGGCCTGCCCCATCCGGTTCGTGGACTACGCGCCACGCTATGGCCTGCCGCCACTGCTCAACGAGCACGCCGAAGAGGTGCTGGGAAGGGCCGCGCCATGAGCGCAACGCCGCAGCCGGTGCTGGACCGCTGGGCCCTGAGCCGGGCGCTCACCCACCTGGCCAACGCCGACCCGATGACCCTGGCACGCCGCCCCCCGCGCGAGCCCCCGGCACGCACGGCGCGCCGTATCGGCGTCACGGGCGCTCCCGGTGCGGGCAAGAGCACGCTCGTGGGCCATCTTGCGCTGGCGCGCGCGCCGCGCGGCCGCTTGGGGGTGCTGGCGGTGGACCCGAGCAGTCCCAAAAGTGGAGGAGCGATCCTGGGCGACCGCGTGCGCATGGACGAGCTGGCGGGCAATGCGCAGCTCTACATCCGCTCGCTCGGCTCGCGCCGCACCGGCGACGGACTGGCCGACAACCTGCCAGAGATGCTGGATCTGATGGACGACTTCGGTTTCGACGAAGTCATTCTGGAGACCGTCGGCGTCGGTCAGGCGGAGCACGCGGTACGCGCACAGGTCGATACGCTGGCGCTCGTGCTCTTGCCCGACAGCGGCGATGTGGTGCAGGCGATGAAGGCCGGCAT
Organism: uncultured Polaromonas sp.; assembly: GCA_964633095.1. Classification (GTDB taxonomy): domain Bacteria; phylum Pseudomonadota; class Gammaproteobacteria; order Burkholderiales; family Burkholderiaceae_C; genus Polaromonas. The sequence goes on from CAZWDK010000005.1 coordinate 6,249, forward strand.
CATGGAGATGGCAGACATCTTCGTGGTGCACAAGTCGGACCTGCCAGGCGCGCAACGCATGGCCTCCGACATCCGCCGCATCGCGGCGATGGCCCGGCACGCTCCGGACGACTGGGTCGCGCCGATCCTGCTGAGCTCCGCCGCGCAGCCCGCATCGATCCAGGCCCTGTCCGAAGCGATCGACCGCCACCAGACCTGGCTGGCGAACGCGCCGCATTCGCACTCGGTGCAGAGGGCACGTTACCGGCTCAAACGCCTGCTGGAACTGCGCATCGCGCAATTCATGGCGCGCCAGAAAAACAGCTTCTTCGATGCACCCCTCGCCAGGCAACTCGCCGCCACGCTGGATGCACTGCACCCCTCTGAAGGATCGCCATGCTGAAACCCCTGCTCCTCGCATGCACCCTGTTGCACGGTGCGCTCTGGGCGCCCCTGGCCTGCGCCGCCGATGCGGGTTTTCCGGGCAAGCCGGTGCGCATCATCGTGCCGCAGACGCCAGGCGGAGCCTCCGATGCCCTGGCACGCGTGGTGGGACACAGGCTGGGGGAGAAATGGGGCCAGCCCGTGGTCATCGAGAACCGCCCCGGCGCGGGCGGCAACCTGGGCATGGAGATGGTCGCGGCAGCACCGCCCGACGGACATGTGCTGTTGATGAGCTATGTGGGAACGCAGGCCATCAATGGCGCGCTCTATCCCAGGCTGCCTTTCGACCCCGTCACCGACTTCGTTTCGGTGGCGACCCTGGCCACGCTGCCCTTCGTCCTGGTGAGCCGGACCGATGCGCCATGGCGCAGCGTACCGGAACTGGTTAAGGCCGCGGGCAAGGGCCGGGTGACCTACGGGTCGGCGGGCAACGGGTCGGTCAACCACCTGCTCGGCGAGATGTTCAACGCGGCAGCCAGGGTGCAGCTCGTCCACATTCCCTATCGCGGAGCGGCCCCTGCCCTGCAGGACCTGATGGGCCGGCAGATCGACCTGGTGTTCGCCAGTCTTCCGTCCGTCGCATCGGCCCTGCGTGCCGGCACGGTGCGCGCCCTGGCCGTGACCAGCATGCGCCGCGCCACGGCCTTTGCGGAGATTCCCACGGTGGCGGAGGCGGGGTTCCAGGACTTCGACGTCAACCCCTGGTTCGGCCTGATGGCACCGAAGCGGACCCCGCCGGAGATCGTCCGGAAGATCAATGCGGACGTGAATGAAGTACTGCGCAGCAAGGAGGTTGCCGCCAGCTTTGGCGCACAGGGCGCCGAGCCCCATCCCACGTCGCCCGAGGCGTTCGCGCGGCTCCTGCAGGCCGATGCGCTGAAGTGGGGCGCCGTGGTCCGGGCCTCCGGCGCGCGGGTGGACTGAGCCATGTCGCGCGCCGCCATCCGGACGCTCAAGAGGACCATGCGCTCCGGAACCCATGAGCAGGCGTCTCCCGCGCAGGCGCAGGAAGCACGTGCGGCGGCGCTGGCCCTTTTGCGGCGCAGTGTCGCGCTGAAGCACGACCGTCTTGCGATCCAGCGCCTGCTCGACGCCGTGCGGCTGGAGGCTGCGATCGATGACGAATTGTGGGCGCACTGCGAAACCGCCGCCGCCAGCGTAGGGGACGCCGCACAGAGGCAGGCGCTGTCGGCGCTGCGTCAGCAGACCGCATGGCGCTTTCACACCGGGAAGCTGTTGAAAAGAACGGACACCGTCCAAATACCATGAAGGAGACGAACGATGCTGAACGAATCGAAGAAAACTCGCCGCTTGCCTGCCTTGGTGCGGCACCAGTTGGCAATGGGAACCCTGGCCGCCGCGTTCTGCGGTGCCGTGGCACCAGCCATCGCCCAGATCGATAGCGATGTGGTGCGTATCGGGGTATTGGCCGACATGAACGGCCTGTACTCGGATATGGGCGGCAACGGCATCGTTGAGGCGGTGAAGATGGCGGCTGCTGATATGGGAGGTCAGATCGGCGGCAAGCGCATCGAAGTGATCAACGCGAATCACTCCGCCAAGCCCGACATCGCGGCGACCAAGGCACGCGAGTGGTTCGACACCCAGGGGGTGGACATGATCATCAGCGGCCCCAGCTCGGGTACCAGCCTGGCCATCGCAAAGATCGCGGCGGAAAAGAAAAAGGTCGTGATGGTGACCGGTGGGGTGGCCGCGCAGATCACCAACGAAGAGTGCTCCCCTTACACCGTGCACTACCTCTACGACACCGTGGCCCTGGCGCGCGGCACGGGCGCCGCGATGACGCGCCAGGGGGGCAAGAGCTGGTATTTCCTGACGGTGGACTACGCCTTTGGCGACTCGCTGGAAAGAGAGACCACGCAGGTGGTGAAAGCCAACGGCGGGCAGGTCGTGGGCAGCGTGCGGCACCCGCTGTCCGCGATCGATTTCTCTTCGTTCCTGCTGCAGGCCAAGGCCTCCAAGGCACAGGTGCTGGGACTGGCCAACGGTGGTGGCGACACCATCAACGCCGTCAAGGCCGCCAACGAGTTCGGCATCACCCAGTCGATGAAGATCGCAGGGCTGATGCTCTTCATCACCGACGTCCATGCGCTAGGCCTTAAGCTGACCCATGGCATCAATTTGACCGAGGCCTGGTACTGGGACACGAATGAGAAATCACGCCGGTGGGCTGCACGCTTTCACGACAAGATGAAAAAGATGCCCACGAGCATGCAGGCTGCCAGCTATTCGGCAGCGCTGCAGTACCTGAAAGCAGTGCAGGCCACCGGCAGCGACCGCGCCGACATCGTGATGGCACAGCTCAAGAAGCAGAAGATCGACGACATGTACACCGCGAACGGCTACATCCGCGAGGACGGGCGCATGGTGCATGACCTGCAGCTCATGGAGATCAAGAGCCCCGCTGAATCCAAGCGCCCCTGGGACTACTACAAGCCCATCCAACGCATACCAGGAGAACAGGCATTTGCATCGAAGGCAGAGTCCAAATGCAAGCACTGGAACTGAGGCTTGGGGTGCAGGCTACCGCCGATCCATGGAGGGCCGCCGCGACGAACAACGACTCATGACCCCACAAGCGCCTCATGATTCTGGCCCACCCGGCGGTTGCGCTACCGCCTTCAGGCCGATCCCAGACAACGATTTCTACCCAAGGAGACATGACCATGACCGCATCGACACGCGCAACCCTCCCGACCGTTCCCCCTTCCGAAAGCGTCCGCGCAGCCATCGCGGCTGCCAAGGAGTTGCCCATTCTTGACGTGGGCCCCTATCTTGCGGGCCGGCCCGGCGCACTCGAGCAATTGGCCGCCGACGTCAAGCTGATCCAGGAGAACCTGGGCTTCTTCGCGATCATCAACCATGGCATTCCGCAATCGCTGATCGATGAATCCTTCCAGCAGACCGCTAGGCTGTTCGAGATCCCGATGGACGAAAAGCTCAAGCACCGCGTGGGCTACAACCATCAAGGCTATCTGCCGCCCAAGGCATCCATACTGCAGTCCACCGCCATCAAGGAGAAGATCGCGGTGAACACCAAGAAGGACACCAACGCGGCCTGGTTGTTCATGCGCAACCGCACGCCCGACGATCCCAAGGTGCGCGCCAATGTACGCCACCGGGGACTGAACCAGTGGCCAGAGAGCCTGCCGGAGTTCAAGAAGACGCTTTTCGAATACCAGACCTCAATGGAGAAACTGGCGCTGCGCCTGCTGCCCATCTATGCGCGTGCGCTGGGCCTGCGGGGTGACTATTTCGACAGCTTGTTCAAGGCCCCCGAGTACTACCAGCGCTGCGCCTACTACCACCCCGAGGAACACATGGAGGAAGGCCAGTACGCGCTGGCGCCGCACTCGGACGGCAGTTTTCTCACCCTGCTGCCGATGACGCCAGTACCGGGCCTCGAGGTCATGACGCCGTCCAAGCAATGGCTCAAGGTTCGTTACGTGAAGGACGCGCTGATCGTCAATACCGGACAGGTGCTCAACCGCCTCTCCAATGACCATTTCATCGCCACGCCGCACCGCGTCGTCAACCCGCCAATGAAGCGCTATGCGCTCACCTTTTTCTTCTACCCGGACGACGACGCGAACGTGGGTCCGATTCCCGAATGCGTGGCTCCGGGGGAAGAGGCGAAGTATGACTCGCGCTCCTTTTACGATTTCTTCATTCCGTATCTGGACGATCTCTACCACTACAACGACCCCAACTTCATGAAGGAGTCCGAACCTGCCGGCGCCGCCGTACCGGGCTGAACCGTAGCGCCGCGCGTCGCGGTAGCCGAGATGCCCGCCCGTGCCCCTGCACGACGTGGGCAGGCACTGGCGTGTGCGCAGGTGATTACCAGACTTTCAAGGAACCAACATGAACAGGCAGTTGTTGATCGATGGCCGCTGGGTCGATGCGGCCGCGGGTGAAACCATCGAATTGCTCGATCCGTGCGATGCGCGGCCTTTCGCCACCATTGCACGTGGCCAGGCCGAAGACGTGGACCGCGCCGTCGCGGCGGCCCGGCGCTCGCTCGATGGCGCCTGGGGGCGCATGACGGCAACCGAACGGGGCCGCATCCTCCAGCGTCTTGCGCAGCTCATCATCGCCAGCAGCGATGAACTCGCGCAACTCGAGGCGCGCGACACCGGCAAGCCGATGTCCGTGGCACGTGCCGACGCGGCGGCCGTGGCGCGCTACTTCGAGTTCTATGGCGGCGCGGCGGACAAGGTGCACGGCCAGACCATTCCCTACCTCAACGGCTACAACGTCAGCGTGGTGCGCATTCCCCATGGCGTGACGGCCCACATCATTCCGTGGAACTACCCCGCGCAGATGATGGGGCGCACGCTGGCCCCGGCGCTGGCAATGGGCAACGCTGCCGTGGTCAAGCCATCGGAAGACGCCTGCCTCAGCGCCTTGAAGCTTGCCGAACTCGCCATGGAGGCGGGGCTGCCCCCGGGCGCGCTGAACATCGTGACGGGCTATGGCTCGGAGGCAGGCGCGGCACTGACGGCTCACCCCGGCATCGATTTCGCGACCTTCACGGGTTCGCCCGAGGTCGGCATGCAGGTGCAGCGGGCCACGGCGCAGCACCATATACCTTGCGTGCTGGAGCTGGGAGGCAAGTCTCCGCAGATCGTCTTCGACGATGCGGACCTCGCCAAGGCCGCGCCCATCATTGTGCGGGCCATCGTGCAGAACGCGGGCCAGACCTGCTCGGCGGGAAGCCGCCTGCTCGTGCAGCACGGCATCTACGACCGCTTCGTGGACAGCATTGCGACGCAGTTCTCGGCCCTGCGGGTCGGAACGCCGGGGATGGATCTCGACTGCGGTCCCATGATCAACGCCAAGCAGCAGGCGCGCGTGCAGACCTTCGTGGCCGAGGCGATGGCGCAAGGCGTGCCCCGCCTGGCCGAAGGCCGACTGGCGGAAGGGCTGTCCTCCGGGGGGTACTTCGTTCCACCCGTGCTGTTTGGCCCCGTGCCACGCGACAACCGTCTCGCCTGCCAGGAGATTTTCGGGCCGGTGCTTTCGGCCATGCCTTTCGCCGATGAAGAGGATGCGGTCCGCCTGGCCAATGCCACGGACTACGGCCTGGTCGCCGGCGTATGGACCCAGAACGGCAGCCGTCAGGCGCGCATGGCGCGGCGCATCGCCAGCGGGCAGGTCTTCATCAACTGCTACGGAGCGGGCGGCGGCGTAGAACTGCCCTTCGGCGGCGTGAAGAAGAGCGGCTACGGCCGCGAGAAAGGACTGCTGGCGCTTGAAGAAATGAGCACCACCAAAACCATTGTTCAGCACTACGAATAAAACAGGAGGCATTCCATGAGTACATTGACCCAGAAGGTAGCGATCGTTACAGGTGCCGGCAGCGGCTTCGGCGCCGCGATCGCGCGCGCTTACGCGGCAGCGCAGGCGAAAGTGGTGCTGGCGGACCTGCGTTTCGAGGCCGCGCAAGCCGTAGCCAACGAACTGGGCGCCGATACCTTGGCGGTGAGCTGTGACGTCAGCCGTTTTGACCAAGTGCAAGCCATGGTCCAGCAATGCACCGAGCGCTTTGGCACGCCCGACATCGTGGTCAACAACGCTGGTACTACCCATCGCAATCAGTCGATGCTGGACGTGGACGAGGAGACCTTTGACCGGGTCTTCAACGTGAATGTGAAATCGATTTACCACATGACCCGGGCGGTGGTGCCATTGATGAAGCAGCGCAGGGATGGCGTGATCCTCAACATCGGCTCGGTGGGAGGCATCCGGCCGCGCCCCGGGCTGACCTGGTACAACAGCTCCAAGGGGGCCGTGAAGGTGATGACCAAGTCGATGGCGGTCGAGCTGGCACCCGATGGCATCCGCGTCAACCTGATCTCGCCAGTGATGGCGCCGACGGGTCTCCTGCAAGACTTCATGGGAGTGGCGGATACCGATGAGAACCGCGCGCGCTTCATCACTACCATTCCGCTGGGCCGGATGTGCGATCCCGACGATGTGGCCCACGCGGCGGTGTTTCTCGCCGGCCCGCAGGCTCGCTTTCTCACCGGCGTCGAGATGCCGGTAGATGGCGGTCGATCGATTTGAGCCATTGGACAGCCTTGGCAGTAACGCGGTCCGACCCAAGGATGGGTGATGAAGTGCCCGGGTGGCCCTTCACCTCGCTCATCTCTTTGTGCGGCGGATTCAAAACTGAAGTGCGACACCCTGGTTTTCAATGAATAAGGGTGCCTTGCGGGGCTGCGTATTCCACGCGATGGCGGACAGCCTTCCATTTTATGGCAGACAGCTGAGGCGGTGTTCTGGGTGACCCGAACGCGGCATACGCTGCCCGGCCTTTTGGCCGGAGCCAGCGATGCCCACACCCGGGGTCACCATGAGCAAAATACGACACACACTGCAACTGCCGCAGCCGGTGGCGACGGCATCGGCATCTGGCTGGCCGCGCGAGGGCGATCGCTTGACGCTTACACGGGCGGAACTGGATGCACTCGTGCTGGGCCGGCCGTAGCAGCGCATCGGCGAGGCGGGCAGCCGCGATCACGACAACGCTGGGGAGATCCGAGAAAACCTGCCCCCAGGCATCGTCATTCAGCGCCATGCGCAGTCCCCGCCCCCGTTGCCGCGGCAACGGCTTCAGGCGCGCAAGCCGGTTGCCACCGTCGGGTAGCGCAACGCCAGCTTCAACTCCGCTTTCAGGCGTCGGTTATCCAGTCGCCGCGACTCGCTCATGAAGCTCAGCAGCATCAGCGGCAATTGCTCGGTCGCTGTGTCGCGCGCCACCCGGGGCGGCCGCGGCAGCCGATAAAGGTCGGCCGCCAGATCGAAGTAATCGCCCATCAGCAGTTGCGTGTCGTCACTAACGTTGCTCACGCGCTGCGGCTTGCCGCGCCACAGGGCCGCCAGGCAGGCGCGGGCAAGATCGTCGGCATGAATATGGCTGGTGTAGACATCGTCTTCCCGGCGCAGCACGGGCGTGCCCTTGAGCAGCCTTGCGCGCGGCGTGCCGCCTTCGCGGTCGGGTGCATAAATGCCCGGTATGCGCAGAATATGCACGGGCGTGCCGGTGGCGCGACCGAACAGGCGAACATGACCTTCGGCATGCACGCGGCGCTGGGCGCGCGGCGTGTGCGGGTTCACGGCGCGCACCTCGCTGGCCCAGTCGCCCTGGCAGTCGCCGTAGACGCCGCTGGTGGAGCCGTACACCAGCGATTGCGGCAGGCTGCGCAGCCGCAGGGCCCGCAGCAGGGCCAGCGTGCGCGGGTCATTGCGCCAGGCCGGGTTGTCGTTGGGCGGTGGCGCCAGGTGCACCACGCGCGTGGCCAGACCGGCCAGGCGGCGCAGGCTGGCGCCGTCGTCCAGATTGCCCTGCAGCGGCGTGATGCGCTGCGCGCGCAAGGCGGGCACGCGCTCGGCCGACGAAGTCAGGGCCAGCAGCCTGACGGAGAGCGGCAATTGGCGGGCGACACGCAGGCCGACATCGCCACAGCCGACGATCAACACGCGCTGACGGCGAAAACGGAAAGGCAGTGCGCCAAGGGGGTTTGGATTTGAAGGCAAAATCAGGGGTTTGCTGGTCGGCCAGCACAGTGACGTTGACGTAATAGATAAAGATTAGCCCAAGGATACCGAATATGAGCCAGAACGTGAGCCAGAGCATGAGTTACAGCGTAACCGTGCAACCCAGCGGCCGGGCCTTTACCGCCCAGGCCGACGAGGCCTTGCTGGCTGCCGCCATCCGCCAGGGCATTGGCCTGCCCTATGGCTGCAAGGACGGCGCCTGCGGCTCCTGCAAATGCAAAAAGCTGGAAGGCACGGTGAGCCACGGCACGCACCAGCTCAAGGTGCTGACCCCCGAAGAGGAGGCCAATGGCTTCATCCTGACCTGCTGCGCCATCGCCCACAGTGATGTGGTGATCGAATCGCGCCAGGTGACCGATGAAAGCGCCTACCCGATCAAGAAAATGCCGGTGCGCGTGAGCAGCATGACGCAGGCCTCGCACGACGTGATGGTGATACGCCTGCAATTGCCCGCCAGCGACATGTTCAAGTACCACGCCGGCCAGTATGTCGAGTTTTTGCTGCGTGACGGCGACCGCCGCGCCTACTCCATGGGCAATGCGCCGCACACCCAGGTCGAAACCCCGGGGGTGGAACTACATATTCGCCACATGCCGGGCGGCAAGTTCACCGAGCATGTGTTCGGCCCCATGAAGGAAAAAGAAATTCTGCGCATCGAAGGCCCTTACGGCAGCTTCTTTCTGCGCGAAGACAGCAACAAGCCCATGGTGCTGCTGGCCTCGGGCACCGGCTTTGCGCCCATCAAGGCGCTGATCGAACACCTGCAGTACAAAAACATCACGCGCCCCGCCGTGCTGTACTGGGGCGGCCGCCGCCCGGCCGATTTGTACATGAACGACTGGGTGCAGGCCAGGCTGGCCGAGATGCCCAACCTGCAGTATGTGCCCGTGATCTCCGACGCCTTGCCCGAAGACAATTGGTCGGGCCGGACCGGATTTGTCCACAAGGCCGTGCTGGAGGATTTCCCCGACCTTTCCGGCCACCAGGTCTATGCCTGCGGCGCGCCCATCGTGGTGGATTCGGCTCGCGCCGACTACAGCGCGCTGGCCCAGTTGCCGCCGGAGGAGTTCTATGCCGACGCCTTCACCACCGAAGCCGACAAGCACAAGGAAACCGCATGAAACGCCGCCACCTCCTCGGCACCGCCGCCGCCGCGCTGGCCTTCTCCTCCACCTTGGCGCTGGCCCAATCCAGGGTCATGCGCATCATCGTGCCCTACGCATCCGGCGGGCCGATCGATGTGACGGCGCGCCTGATGGCCGAAAAGGTCAAGGATTCGCTGGGCACCGTGATCATTGAAAACCGGCCCGGTGGCGGTGGCAATATCGGCGTCGATGCGATTGCCAAGGCCGCGCCCGATGGCCTGACCGTCGGCATTGCGGCGGTGGCCACGCACGCCATCAACCCCTGGCTGTACAGCAAGATGCCCTACAACGCGGCCACCGATTTCGCGCCCATCACGCAAATGCTGCGCGTGCCCAATGTGCTGGTGATCAACGCCGACACCGCCAGGCGCCTGAACATCAGCACGCTGGCCGACTTCATCCAGTACGCCAAGGCCAATCCCGCCAAGCTCAACTACGCCAGCGGCGGCAATGGCAGCGCGGGCCATCTGGCCGGGGAAATGTTCAAGGCGCGGGCCGGCATTTTTGCGCTGCACATTCCCTACAACGGCGCCAACCCGGCGCAGCTGGCCCTGCTGTCAGGCCAGGTGGACTTCAACTTTGACAACCTCGCCACCGCCGCGGCCAACATCAAGGCCGGCAAGCTCAAGGCGCTGGCCGTCACGTCGGCCCAGCGCAGCGCCCTGCTGCCCGACCTGCCTGCGGTGGCAGAGACGCTCAAGGGCTTTGAGATCGACACCTGGTGGGGCCTGGTCGCACCGGCGGCCACGCCCAGGGAGGTGGTGCTCAAGCTCAACCAGGCTTTTGTCGCGGCGCTGCATTCGCCCGAAGCCAAGACCCGCTTTGGCGCGCTGATGGCCGAACCGGTGGCCACCACGCCCGAGCAATTCGGCGCCTTCATGAAAAGCGAACTGGCGAAATACGAGAAGGTGGTGAAGGCTTCGGGTGCCCGGGTCGATTGATTCTTCAAGCCTTTCATGGCCCTGGCCCAGTAGCGGCGTGCGCGAACCAGCTATCAATGAGATAGCTGCCTGCGCCCTTGTTGACTGGGCTGGCGCCCTGAAATACGTGAATTACTCGCCCAGGTAGGCCGCCCGGACCCGCGGGTCGCTGAGCAGTTTTTGCGCCTCGCCGTTCATGGTGACGTTGCCCGACTCCATCACATAGCCGCGGTTGGCAATGCCCAGCGCCCGGCTGGCGTTTTGTTCCACCAGCAAAATGGTCACGCCCTGGGCCGACACGTCGCGCACCACTTCAAAAATCTTGTCCACCATGATGGGCGACAGGCCCATGGAAGGCTCGTCGAGCAGCAGCACCTTGGGCCGGCTCATCAGGGCCCGGCCCATGGCCAGCATCTGCTGCTCGCCGCCCGACATGGTGCCGGCCAGCTGGTCCTTGCGCTCGCGCAGACGCGGAAACAGCACGAACATCTTTTCGATGTCGGCGGCGATGCCGGCCTTGTCGCTGCGGATGTAGGCGCCCATCTGCAGGTTTTCGGTGATGGTCATGCGGGCGAACACGCCGCGGCCCTCGGGCACCATGGCCAGGCCCTCTTTCACCAGGTCCCAGGCACCGCGGCCCTTGATGCTTTTGCCCAGGTACTCGATCTCCCCCCCCAGCGCGGGCAGCGTGCCGGTGATGGCTTTCATGGTGGTGGTCTTGCCGGCGCCGTTGGAGCCGATCAAGGTGACCAGTTCGCCCTCATCGACATGCAAGTCCACGCCCTTGACCGCCTGGATACCGCCGTAGGCGACCTTGAGCCCGCTCACTTTAAGGAATGTGTTTGCCATGTTTTGTTTCGTCCCTTCAATGGCCGGTGCCCAGATAGGCGGTGATCACTTTTTCGTCTTTTTGCACATCGGCCGGCGCGCCTTCGGCGATCTGCTTGCCGTAATCGAGCACGGTGACCCGGTCGCACAGGCCCATGACCAGCTTCACATCATGCTCGATCAGCAAGATGGTGCGGTTGTCCTTGCGGATCTGGTCTATCAGTTCGCGCAGCTGCACTTTCTCGGTGGCATTCATGCCGGCGGCCGGCTCGTCCAGCGCAATCAGCTGCGGATCGGTGGCCAGCGCCCGGGCAATTTCCAGACGCCGCTGGTCGCCGTAGCTCAGGGTGCGCGCCTTGAAGTCGGCGTACTTGCCGATGCCCACGTAATCCAGCAGTTCCCGCGCGCGTTTGGCAATGGCCGCCTCTTCATGCTTGAAGCCCGGCGTGCGGAAGACGGCGCCCATCAGGCCGGATTTGGTGCGGATGTGGCGCCCCACCATCACGTTCTCGAGCGCCGTCATCTCGGCAAACAGGCGGATGTTCTGGAAGGTGCGGGCAATGCCGGCCTTGGCCACTTCGTGCACCGCCGTCGGCGTGTAGGACTTGCCGGCCAGCTCAAACGTGCCACCGTCGGGCGTGTAGAGGCCGGTCAGCACATTGAAGAAGGTGGTCTTGCCGGCGCCGTTGGGGCCAATCAGGCCATACACCTGGCCGCGCTTGATTTGAATCCCCACATCGCTGAGGGCTTGCAGACCGCCAAAGCGTTTGGAAACGCCGGCGACTTTAAGAATGGTTTCGCTCATGTCCATTCTCCTTAGTTCTTGACAGGTTTGACCAGCGGCTTGGCGTGCTCTGGCGAAGGCCAGAGTCCGCGCGGACGCATCAGCATGATGACAATCATGGCCAGCGCAATCAGCAGCTGGCGCAGGATGGCCGAATCGAGCCGGCCCTCGGTCATGGCCTGCAGCGGCCCGGCCACATGGCGCAGCACCTCGGGCAGCGAGGCCAGCAGCAGGGCGCCCAAAATGACGCCGGGCAAATGGCCGATGCCGCCCAGCACCACCATGGCCACAATCATGATGGACTCCATCAGGCTGAAGGACTCGGGCGAGACAAAGCCCTGGAAGGCGGCAAACATGGAACCCGACACGCCGCCAAAGGTGGCGCCCATGCCGAAGGCCAGCAGCTTCATGTTGCGGGTGTTGATGCCCATGGCCTTGGCGGCAATTTCGTCTTCGCGAATCGCCATCCAGGCGCGGCCAATGCGCGAATTCTCCAGCCGGTAGCAAATGACGACCGAAAAGATCACCAGCGCCAGGAAGAGGTAGTAGTACATCGAGACCGAGTTGACCCCGATGCCCAAAAGCTCATGCGTCTTTCCCAGATCGAAGCCCAAAAACTTCATCGAGTCGATCTGGTTGATGCCTTTAGGCCCGTTGGTCAGGTTGAGGGGGCGGTCCAGGTTGTTCAGGAACACCCGGATGATCTCACCAAAGCCCAGCGTCACGATGGCCAGGTAGTCGCCGCGCAGCTTGAGCGTGGGCGCACCCAGCACCACCCCGAAAAACCCTGCCAAGGCGGCAGCCGCCGGAATGGCGGCCCAGATCGGCAGGTGCAGGCCTTCGGGAAAAGCGGCGGCAATCGCCGGAAAAGCCTCCGCCAGATGCGGCGAACCGAGCAGCGCAAACAAATAGGCGCCCAGCGCAAAAAAGGCCACATAGCCGAGATCCAGCAGGCCGGCAAAGCCCACCACAATGTTGAGGCCGAGGGCCAGCAGCACATACAACAGCGCCGTGTCGACAATGCGCACCCAGGCGTTACCGCCCTGCTGCAGCAGCAGCGGCAGCACCAGCAGCGCCGCCGCGACAATAAAAAAAGTAAGCAGTTTGTTGGATTTCATCAGAATTTCTCCTTAGCGCAGCCGGGGATCAGGCCCGGTCCGCCACACGTTCGCCCAGCAGGCCGGATGGGCGCAGCGTGAGCACGAAAATCAGCACGATAAAGGCAAAAATATCCGAGTACTGGCTGCCCAGCACGCCGCCCGTCAGCGGGCCGATGTAGCCGGCACCGATGGATTCAATCAGCCCCAGCAAGATGCCGCCGAGCACGGCGCCGCCGAGGTTGCCAATGCCGCCAAACACCGCCGCGGTAAAGGCCTTGAGGCCGGGCAAAAAGCCCATGGTGTGCTGCACCGTGCCGTAGTTGGAGGCGTACATCACGCCGGCCAGCGCCGCCAGAATGGCGCCGATGATGAAGGTGGCGGAAATCACCGTGTCGGGCCGCACGCCCATCAGCGCCGCCACACGCGGGTTCTCGGCGGTGGCGCGCATGGCACGCCCCAGCCGGGTGTAGTGCACCAGCCACATCAGCACCGACAGCGAAACCACCGTGGCACCCAGAATAAACAGCTGCGTCACCGTGATCACCGCGCCGCCGATCTGGAAGGGCTCGGTCGGCAGCAGCGTCGGATAGGGCTTGTAGTTGGGCTTCCAGATCATCATGGCCAGCGTCTGCAGCAGCAGCGACATGCCGATGGCGGTGATCAGCGGCGCCAGCTTGGGCGAATTGCGCAGCGGCCGGTAGGCGATTTTTTCAATCGCGAAATTCAGCGTGCTGCATACCAGGAAGGCAATCAACAGCGAAATCAGCAACATCAGCCAGCCCGGCGCGCCCGGCATGGCCTCCTGCATCCAGCGGATGATGGTCCAGCTGGTGAGCGCGCCCACCATCAAGACCTCGCCGTGGGCAAAATTGATCAGGTTGATGATGCCGTAGACCATGGTGTAACCCAGGGCGATCAGGGCATACATGCTGCCTAGGACCAGACCGTTGATGATCTGCTGCAGGAATACTTCCATTGCTCACTCTCCGTTTGATTGAAATTGCCAACTCTGCTTCATGCCGCCATCCAATGGGATCACCACGGGATTGCGTGAGTTAACAAAAAGCCCGCCTGTCAAAACCAGATCACTGGGTTGGGTGGGGCGAGCTAATTGGCAAATTGTAGCCACGGGACTCTAGCGAGAATCGGGCCAAGAGGCCGGTTTTTGCGGGGTTTACCCTTGAGAAAGCGACTTTTTTTCTACCCTATCAGGGTTTATCAGCGGCTTTTGTTTTTCATTAGCCCTTCTGATTGTTCTTTAGTCTCAGCGCATTCAACTTATCGGAAATCTTGATCTCCAGGCCCCGGTTGACGGGCCGGTAAAAGCCGGGCGCGGCCATGCCCTCGGGAAAATAATTTTCCCCGGCGGCAAAACCGTCTTCCTCGTCGTGGGCGTAGCGGTAGTTTTTGCCGTAGTCCAGCTCCTTCATCAGCCTGGTGGGGGCATTGCGCAAATGCAGCGGCACCGGGCGCGTGCCGTCTTGCCTGATGAAGGCCTTGGCCTCGTTAAAGGCCCGGTAGACCGCATTGGACTTGGGCGCCACCGCCAGGTAAATGACGCATTGCGCCAGCGCCAGCTCGCCTTCGGGCGAGCCCAGGCGCTCGTAGACCTCGGCCGCATCCAGCGCCAGCCGCAGCGCGCGCGGGTCCGCCAGCCCGATGTCTTCGCTGGCCATGCGCACCAGCCGGCGCGCCATGTAGCGCGGCTCGGCACCACCATCCAGCATGCGCATGAACCAATAGAGTGCGGCGTCGGGATCAGAGCCGCGCACCGATTTGTGCAGCGCCGAGATGGTGTCGTAAAACTGCTCGCCGCCCTTGTCATAGCGGCGCAGGCGCTCGCCCAGCACCTTGAGCAGCCAGGCGTCGCTCACGCCGCTGACCTTCTCGGCCCGGGCCGCCACGCTGAGCGACTCCAGCGTGTTGAGCAGGCGCCGGGCATCGCCGTCGGCATAGGCAACCAGCCGTTCCACCGCCTCGCTTGCTATGGTTTCAATGGCTGGCAGCGCCCGCTCAGCAAGGACCTTGGCCACTATTTGCCTGAGGTCGAGCTCGGTCAGCGGCTGCAGCACATAGACCACGGAGCGCGACAGCAAGGCCGAGTTCACCTCGAACGAAGGGTTTTCAGTGGTAGCGCCTATGAAGGTGAAGAGGCCGCTTTCCACATGCGGCAAAAAAGCGTCCTGCTGGCTCTTGTTGAAGCGATGCACCTCGTCGACAAACACAATGGTGCGCCGGCCGCCCTGCCCCTGCCAGATGGTGGCCTGCTCGACCGCTTCACGAATGTCCTTGACGCCACCCAGCACCGCCGAAATGGTGATGAAATGCGCCTCAAAACTGCTGGCCATCAGGCGGGCAATGGTGGTCTTGCCGACGCCGGGCGGGCCCCAGAGGATGCAGCTGTGCGGCTGGCCCGATTCAAACGCGATGCGCAGCGGCATGCCCTCGCCCAGCAAATGCTGCTGGCCAATCACCTCGCCCAGGTTTTTCGGCCGCAGCCGCTCGGCCAGCGGCACCTGCGCGTCTGAATTTTTGTCTGTTCTGGGAGCCATCTTGCTGGGTGCCTGCCGATCCGGTTTGCGGGCCTACTGCCGGATCAGGTCTGCGCCCGCGGGCGGCTTGAACTGAAAGCTGGCCGCGTTGAGGGCCGGGTTGACCTCAAACTGGCTGAAAGTCATGACCGACTTCTGGCCGAAGCTGTCCAGGATTTCCAGCATCGCCAGTTCGCTGCCCTTGTCCGTCGCCTTGAAGCCGACGCTGATGCTTTGCAGTTGCCCTTCCTTGGCTTTTGGCGTGGCCTGCACCCACTGCAAACCGGCTTTTTCGGGCAGCGGCGTGAGCGTGAAGTCGGCCTCCAGCGCCTTCAGGTCGGCGGCGGCGGCAATCACGGCGGCCGGCGTGCCGCCCAGCACCTGCGCCAGCTTGCGTGAAGTCACCTGGTTCAGGTCCACATCGTGCAACCACAGCGTCTGGCCGTCGGCGACTATGCTTTGCTCAAACGGTTTCCTGTAGATGAATTTGAAGCGGTTGGGCCGCAGGAACTCGAAGCTGCCGCTCGATGTTTTGCTCTTGGCGGCCTGCCCGTCCCTGGCCGGGCTGGTCACGACCTGGCTGAAGGCGGCGCGCCCGCTTTTCACGGTCTTGACGAAGTTCTCAAGGCTTTTCAGGCCATCGGCCCCCGTCGTTTGTGCGCCAGCAGCTATCGAAACAATAGCAAATCCGGCCAGCACAAGATGCCGTACGGCATGCAGGAGGCGCCGTGGGCGAGCGGCCAATGAAGATGGAAGGTGAATCATGGACATGGTAAGCGAGTGGCTGTGTTCAAGCTGTTAAGACCCGGCAGCGGCGCCCGGGTTGCACCGCGGGCCTGTTGCGCAACGGTTTTTACCGGGTCTTTACTCGGCCCGGGCCGGCACCAGGATTTCGCGCTGGCCGCTGCCCGACATGGCGCTGACCAGGCCCGAGTTTTCCATCTCCTCCAGCATGCGGGCGGCGCGGTTGTAACCAATCTTGAGGTGGCGTTGCACCAGTGAGATCGAGGCCTTGCGGTTTTTGAGCACGATTTCCACGGCCTGGTCGTACATCGGGTCCTTGTCGCCGACACCCTCTGCACCGCCGCCGCCCTCGCCCAGCAGATCACCGTCGCCATCGACGCTGCCGCCTTCCAGCACGCCCTCGATGTAATTGGGCTCGCCCTGCTGCTTCAGATAGGCCACCACGCGGTGCACCTCGTCATCGCTGACAAAGGCGCCGTGCACCCGAATCGGGAAACCGGTGCCGCTGGGCATGTAAAGCATGTCGCCCATGCCCAGCAAGGCCTCGGCGCCCATCTGGTCAAGAATGGTGCGGCTGTCGATCTTGCTGCTGACCTGGAACGACAGGCGCGTCGGGATGTTGGCCTTGATCAGGCCGGTGATCACGTCGACGCTGGGGCGCTGCGTCGCGAGCACCAGGTGGATACCGGCGGCGCGGGCCTTTTGCGCCAGCCGTGCAATCAGCTCCTCGATCTTCTTGCCGACCACCATCATCAGGTCGGCCAGCTCGTCGATCACGACCACGATGTAGGGCAGGCGCTCCAGCGGTTCGGGCTGCTCGGGCGTCAGGCTGAAGGGGTTGTAAATGAACTCCCCGCGCGCCTTGGCCTCGTCGATCTTGGCGTTGTAGCCGGCCAGGTTGCGCACGCCCAGCTTGCTCATCAGCTTGTAGCGTTTTTCCATTTCGGCGACGCACCAGTTCAGGCCGTGCGCGGCCTGCCGCATGTCGGTGACGACGGGCGCCAGCAGATGCGGAATGCCTTCGTAGACGCTCATTTCCAGCATCTTGGGATCTATCAGCAGCAGGCGCACATCGCGCGCATCGGCCTTGTAGAGCAGGCTCAGAATCATGGCGTTGATGCCCACCGACTTGCCCGAACCGGTGGTGCCGGCGACCAGGCAGTGCGGCATCTTGGCCAGATCGGCCACCACGGCATTGCCGCCTATGTCCTTGCCCAGGCCCATGGTCAGCAGCGACTTGGCTTCGTTATAGGCTTGCGAGCCCAGAATCTCGCTGAGCTTGATCGACTGCCGTTTCGCGTTGGGCAGCTCCAGCGCCATATAGGCCTTGCCCGGTATGGTCTCGATCACGCGGATGGAGACCAGGCTCAGGGCGCGGGCCAGGTCCTTGGCCAGGTTGACCACCTGCGCGCCCTTCACCCCCGTGGCCGGCTCGATTTCATAGCGGGTAATGACGGGGCCGGGCGCGGCCGCCACCACCCGCACTTCAACGCCGAAGTCCTTGAGCTTTTTCTCGATCAGCCGCGAGGTCATCTCCAGCGTCTCGGGCGCCACGCCTTCCTGCCGCTGCAAGGCGCCGTCGAGCAGGTCGACCTGCGGCAGCTTGGAGTCGGGCATCTCGCTGAACAGCGGTTTTTGCTTTTCCTTGATGACGCGCGCGCTTTTTGGAATGTCCACCAGCGTCGGCTCGATCAGCACCGGCACCGGGTGCTGCACTTCAATTTCAATACGCTCGCCCGACAGTGTTTCCTCACGCTCACGCGCGGCCTGCTTGCCGAAGGCCAGGTCTTCGGCAATCTCGCGTTTTTCACGGCGCGAATCGATCAGGCTGTCAATCCAGGCACCGATGCGCAAGGCCACATGGGCCCAGGAAAAGCCGAACACGACCGACACCGCAATCACCCCCAACGCGATGAAGACCAGGCCCGAGCCGGCAAAACCCAGCCAGTTGACGCCCACGGAGCCGACCAGGTAACCGAACACCCCGCCCGCATGGCCGGGCAGCCTGAATTCAAAACGGTAAAGCCGCGACCACTCCAGCGCCGCGCTGGCCAGCAGCAGCAGCAGCAGGCTCAGCCAGAACCGGGCACGGCCGGACGACAGGTCGGCGCCCGAAGTCAGGGCTTCGCCGCGCAGCCAGCGCGCCAGCGATGACAGCCAGGCCCGGCCACCCGCAGCCAGCGCCCACCATGCGGAAAATCCCAGCAGAAAGTAACTGGCGTCCGCCAGCCAGGCACCCAGGCGTCCGCCCCAATTGCGGGCCACCGCCGGCGCGGCACTCGCCGCCTCGGCGCTGCCCGAAGTCGACCAGGCGGCATCGAGCGGTGAATAGCTCAGCAGCGCGGCCAGCCAGAAAATCAGGCCAAGCAGGCCCAGAATCAGGGAGACCTCATGGGCGAAACGCTTGACGCCAGCCGGCGCGCCTACGGCAGGGGAAGCTCTGGAGTTCAGGGTGTCTAGGGAGTAAGTCATGGTCCGGCTCAGAGCTTACCGCAGTTGGCGCAGGCTTGAGCCCGCGCCGGTGTGACAAGCGCCCGCAGCCGGCCCTCAACCCAGGGTATTCAGGCGCTCCTTCACCAGCAGGGAGCCATCCTCGCGGGTTTCAATGAATCCGCGCTCCTCCAGGTCTTTCATGACCCGGCTGACCATCTCGCGCGAAGCGCCCACCATCTTGGCCAGATCCTGGCGCGAGACCTTGTCGCGAATCACGGCGCGGCCTTCAGCGTCTTCATCGGCAAACTCCAGCAGTGCCCTGGCCACGCGGCCATACACGTCCATCAGCGCCAGCGACTCAATCTTGCGGTCCGCATGACGCAAGCGCTGCACCAGCCCCCTCATCACCGCATAGGCCATGGAACTGTTCTCGGGCAGGCAACGCGCAAACTCCAGCCGCCTGAGTATCAGCGCGTCGGTCTGGACCTCCGCAAGCACCGTGGCCGAATGGGGTTCCTCATCGATCAGGCTCATCTCGCCGACATAGTCGCCGGGCTGCAGCGTCGCCAGAATGACCTCGCGGCCACGGCTATCGGCCGTGACGACACGCGCCCGACCGGTGAGAATGATGGACAGGGCATTGGATTTTTTGCCCTGCTCCACGATGGGCTCGCCACGCCTGAAGCGGCGCTTGACCACCGCATCGGCCACGGACTCGGCCTGGCTGGCCGTCAACATGGAAAAAAGAGGCACCCGGCGAATCAATTCCAGGTTGGACACCATGGTCGGCATAGCAACTCTCTTTCTCTAAACCTCACAACCGATGGCCGGTTGCGTGAGTTCTTACAATGGATCTTTGCCTGAAAAATACAAACGCCAACCCGCTCCGGCCTCGTGCCGCCCTCGTGCTGCGCCTGTGCGAAATGGACTCTACCTCAGTTCCACCCTATTCCCAATCAGTTTTTGACCATGAAACACTCCAAAGTCCTCATCCTCGGCTCAGGTCCTGCCGGCTATACCGCGGCCGTGTACGCGGCGCGCGCCAACCTGAACCCGGTGCTGATCACCGGTATTGCGCAAGGCGGCCAGCTCATGACCACCACCGATGTCGACAACTGGCCGGCCGATGTGCATGGCGTGCAGGGGCCGGAGCTGATGCAGCGTTTCCTGGAACATGCGGAGCGCTTCAAGACCGAAATCATTTTTGACCACATCAATCAGGTGGATCTCGGCCAGCGTCCTTTCACGCTCACGGGCGACAGCGGCAGCTATAGCTGCGACACGCTGATCATTGCCACCGGCGCTTCCGCCAAATACCTGGGGCTGGAATCGGAAAGCGCCTTCATGGGACGCGGCGTCTCCGGCTGCGCCACCTGCGACGGCTTTTTTTACCGCGAGCAGGAAGTCTGTGTGGTGGGCGGCGGCAACACCGCCGTCGAGGAAGCGTTGTACCTGTCCAACATTGCCAGCAAGGTCACGCTGGTGCACCGCCGCGACACCTTCAAGGCCGAGGCCATCCTGGTCGACAAGCTGCATGAGAAAGTTGCCGCCGGCAAGATTGAGCTCAAGTTGCACCACACCCTGGAGCAGGTGCTGGGCGACGCTTCGGGCGTGACCGGCGTGCGGCTGAAAAGCACCCGGAATGACGCCACGCAAGACCTCACGCTCAAGGGCTGTTTTATCGCCATCGGCCACCAGCCCAATACCGAGATTTTTGCCGGACAGCTGGAGATGAAGGACGGCTACATCATCACCAAGACCGGCCTGCAGGGCTTTGCCACCATGACCAGCGTGCCGGGCGTGTTTGCCGCCGGCGACGTGCAGGACCATGTCTACCGCCAGGCCATCACCAGTGCCGGCACCGGCTGCATGGCGGCACTCGATGCCCAGCGTTTTCTGGAGCAGGCGGAGTAAGCCAGAAATCCCTTATAATTCAAGGCTTTGCTAAATTTGACCCGCCAAGGGTTGAATCTGGCAACCTTGGGTTACCGCCACCCTATTCTGGCGAGGTGAGGCAGAAATGACGACAGGCCCTGGCGCCCGACGATGTGACTGCTGTTAAAAAGTACTGGAGTGCTCATGGCACGCGTATGTGAAGTAACGGGCAAGCGCCCGATGGTGGGCAACAATGTGTCCCACGCCAACAACAAGACCAAACGCAGGTTCCTGGTCAATTTGCAATACCGCCGTTTCTGGGTCGAAAGCGAAAACCGCTGGGTTCGTTTGCGCGTTTCCAGCGCAGCCCTGCGCCTGATCGACAAAAACGGCATTGATTCCGTGCTCGCAGACCTGCGCGCACGCGGCCAAGCTTAAGGAGCACGATCATGGCTAAAGGCGCACGCGAAAAAATCAAGCTGGAATCTACCGCCGGCACGGGTCACTTCTACACGACCACCAAAAACAAGAAAACCACGCCCGAAAAAATGCTGATCATGAAATTTGATCCCAAGGCACGCAAGCATGTGGAATACAAGGAAATCAAACTGAAGTAATTCAGCTTGACTCCCGCAGCGCTCAGGCGCTGCCCAAAAACCCGCTGACTCACAGCGGGTTTTTTTATGCCTGTATGACTCCGTACCACTTCGCAGCCGGGCGCCCCGGATGTCATGAATCAGCTGCCCCCTCCTCCTCAAGGGCCGCGCAGCTCAACAAGCCCAGCCGACCAGATCAGGTAGCCATAAAAAAAACCGCCTCAGCGAAACATCGCTGAGGCGGTTTTGGCGGATGCAGGGCAGGCAGCCCGGATCGGCAAAGAGAGCGGATTAGACGCGGGTTGCGCGCAACTTCACCGAGAAATCGCGCAGCGCCGCAATGCCGCTTTCTTCTGCACGATGGCACCAGGCCTGCAGATCGGAAGCGAGTTGCTCGCGTGAGGCCGAGGTCGTC
Organism: uncultured Polaromonas sp.; assembly: GCA_964633095.1. Lineage (GTDB taxonomy): Bacteria > Pseudomonadota > Gammaproteobacteria > Burkholderiales > Burkholderiaceae_C > Polaromonas. Next base: position 27,627 of record CAZWDK010000005.1, read on the forward strand.
AGCCACATCTGGCGCAGCTCTTCGCGCATGGTGACCATTTTGTCCAGCACCGGGTGCTCGGCGCGGACCTGGGCCAGCTGCGGCTTGGCCGCCGCAGGCACCTTGTCATCGTCGCGGTGCAGCCAGCGATTGGCCGAGCGCAACACCGAGACATCTTCCTTCTTGGCCTTCAGCGCCTCGATTTCGGCCTTGCCGGCCAGGCGCAGCTCGCGCGCATAACCGGCCATCACCTCGTAGCGGTGGGCAATCAGCGCCTCCAGCGTTTTCTCATCAGCAACCGGCTGGATGCTCCCCAACTGAAGTTTGGGCGGCACTTTCTTCACCGTCGCCAGCCCGACTTTTTCCATGGCGCGGATATAGATCCAGCCAATGTCGAATTCATAAGGCTTGACCGAGAACTTGGCCGACGTGGGGTAGGTGTGATGGTTGTTGTGCAGCTCTTCGCCGCCAATCATGATGCCCCAGGGCGAAATATTGGTGCTGGCATCAGCCGCCTCAAAATTGCGGTAACCCCAGTAGTGGCCAATGCCATTGATGATGCCGGCAGCCGTCACCGGAATCCACATCATTTGCACCGCCCAGACGGCCAGACCGGCCGCACCGAACAGGGCCAGGTTCAGGACCAGCATCAGGCCGACACCCTGCCAGCTGTAGCGCGTGTAGACATTGCGCTCGACCCAGTCGTTCGGCGTGCCGTGGCCAAACTTGGCCAGGGTTTCCTTGTTCTTGGTTTCGGCGCGGTACAGCTCGGCACCGGTCCAGAACACGGTTTTGATGCCGCGTGTTTGCGGGCTGTGCGGGTCTTCGGCGGTTTCGCACTTGGCGTGGTGCTTGCGGTGCACCGACACCCATTCCTTGGTGACCTGGCCGGTGCCCAGCCACAGCCAGAAGCGGAAGAAATGCGAAGGGATGGCGTGCAGGTCCATGGCGCGGTGCGCTTGATGGCGGTGCAGGTAAATCGTCACGCTGGCAATCGTGATATGGGTCGTGACCAGGGTATACAACACGATTTGCCACCAACTGGCAGCTACCAGCCCATGAGCCAGCCAGTCGAGGGCGGCATCAAAAAAGATCATAAAAGTCCTTTAAACAATCTGCACCAGCCATGCATTTCGCATCGTCTCCAAAGGGCTGCACCAGACAACCCGGTATTGTAAGGCCGCGGGCGCAAAACGCCAAGCCGCCTTGCGCGGCCTCTACATGCCGCGGAAAACAGCAACACCAGCGATAAACGCCTAACTATTGCTTACCCAGGCCTATCTCCATCCAAATTCATCACGCCTTTTGCCAGACTGCGGCGAAGAAACCATCCGTCTGATGCAGGTATGGCCAGAGCCGGAGGTAGGGGCCGCGGCACAGTATTTCCGCCTTCTCAACGCCTAAATGGCTCAACAAAGACCCGGTTTCAAGCAGCTTGAACTCTTTATTGGCTTCGCCAAAGGCCTCGGCAATGGCCTCGTTTTCCTCGCGCAACACGCTGCAGGTGGCATAAATCAGCCGGCCGCCCGGCTTCAAAAGGCGTGCCGCGCTCTGCAAAATGGCGGTTTGCTTGGCGGTCAGCTCTTCAATCGCCTTGGGGTTTTGCCGCCATTTCAGGTCGGGATTGCGCCGCAGCGTGCCCAGCCCCGAACACGGCGCGTCCACCAGCACCCGGTCTATCTTGCCGGCCAGGCGCTTGATGCGGTCATCGCGCTCATGGGCAATGGCCACCGGGTGCACATTGGACAGGCCGCTGCGCGCCAGCCTGGGCTTGAGCGCAGCCAGCCGGTGGCCGGAGGTGTCAAAGGCGTACAGCCTTCCGGTATTGCGCATGGAAGCGCCAATGGCCAGCGTCTTGCCGCCGGCGCCGGCGCAAAAGTCCACCACCATTTCGCCGCGTTTCGCGTCCACCAGCAGCGCCAGCAGCTGCGAGCCTTCGTCCTGCACCTCGATGGCGCCGCGCGTAAAGGCGTCCAGCTTGCCCAGCTGCGACTTGTCCGCCAGCCTCAGGCCCCATGGCGAGTACGGCGTTGCTACCGTTTTAATAGCTGACTTCGCAAGCTCCTTCTGCACTTCGGCCCGCTTATCCTTCAGGATGTTGACGCGCATGTCGAGTCCTGCGGGCGCATTGAGGCTTTCGACCAGCGGCCAGAAATCCTCGCCCAGCTGTTCCTTGAGCGGATCGACCAGCCACTGCGGCAGGTTATGGCGGTGCAGCTCCATCAGCTCAGACGGTTTGACCTGGTCGCAGCGGGCCAGCCAGTCCCGCTCCTGCTCGGTCAGTGCCGCGGAAAGAAAATCACGCGGCGCCGCAAACCCCAGGATGGCCAGGCGCCGCTCCTGCGGGCCGCTGCCATGCTGGGCCAGGTAGCTGTAGAGATTTTTCTTGCGCAGAACGCCGTAAACCGTTTCCGCCACCGTGGCGCGCTCGCGCGGGCCGAGGCGCAACTCGCGAAAATAGCGCGAAACCACCATGTCGGCGGGGTGATCGAATTTGAGAACCTGCTTGAGGAGTTCGGAACAATTGTCGAGTAAGGCGTTAGGATGCATAGCCCCCATTGTCCCACCGCAGGCCCCCGAAGCGCCTTTTCGACGCGCCTTTTGAATCTGGATGCCATGTCCGAAGCCCTTCCCCCGCTGATCCTGACCCCGCCCGGCCGGTACCGCCACTACAAGGGCATGCTGTATGAAGTGCTGGGCACGCTGCGCCACAGCGAAAGCCTGGAGCCCATGACCTTGTACCGTGCGCAGTATGGCGAGAAAGGGCTGTGGGTGCGGCCGGCCGCCATGTTCAATGAAGAGGTGGTGATTGACGGCATCCGCCGGCCGCGTTTCGCCAGGGAAGCGGACTAACCGGCTCATCAACCGCCGTCACCGATAATGGTGGGTTATGTCTGAAACCACCGAAATCGCCAAACAGGTCAAGCGCCGCCGCACGTTTGCCATCATCTCCCACCCCGACGCGGGTAAGACCACGCTGACCGAAAAGCTGCTGCTGTTCTCGGGCGCGATCCAGATTGCCGGCAGCGTCAAGGCGCGCAAGGCGGCACGCCACGCCACCAGCGACTGGATGGAGATCGAAAAGCAGCGCGGCATCTCGGTGGCCAGCTCGGTCATGCAGATGGAATACCGCGACTGCGTGATCAACCTGCTGGACACCCCGGGCCACCAGGACTTTTCGGAAGACACCTACCGCGTGCTGACGGCCGTGGACGCGGCGCTGATGGTGATCGACGCCGCCAACGGCGTCGAGCCGCAGACGCGCCGCCTGCTGCAGGTCTGCCGCGCCCGCAACACGCCCATCCTGACCTTTGTCAACAAGATGGACCGCGAGGTGCAGGACCCGATGAGCGTGATGGACGAGATCGAACGCGAACTCGGCATGAACGTCGTGCCCTTCACCTGGCCGGTCGGCATGGGCAAGCTGTTTCATGGCGTGTATGACAGGCGCGAAGACCAGATGCGCGTGTTCAGCCCCGGCGAAGACAAGGCCGGCGGCGACGACGAAATCCTGGCCGGCCTCGACAACCCCGAAGCCGCCAGGCGCTTTGGCGCCGAATACGCCCAGGCCCAGGACGAAATCGAACTGGTCGCCGGCGCCTCGCACGAATTTGACCGGGCCCAGTTCCTGAGCGGCAAGCAGACGCCCATGTTCTTCGGCTCGGCCATCAACAACTTCGGCGTGCGCGAGGTGCTGGACGCGCTGGTCGACCTGGCGCCGGCGCCGGCCGAACGCGCCGCGCTGCAGCGCGTGGTGCAACCCGAAGAAAAGAAATTCTCCGGCGTGGTGTTCAAGATCCAGGCCAATATGGACCCGGCGCACCGCGACCGCATCGCCTTCCTGCGCGTGGCCAGCGGCGAGTTCTCGCGCGGCATGCGCCTCAAGGTCGTGCGCAGCGGCAAGGAGCTGCGGCCCAACACCGTGGTCAGCTTCATGAGCCAGCGCCGCGAGCTGCTGGACACCGCCTTTGCCGGCGACATCATAGGCATTCCCAACCACGGCGTGCTGCAGCTGGGCGACACGCTGACCGAGGGCGAGGCGCTGCAGTTCACCGGCCTGCCGTTTTTTGCACCGGAAATGTTCCGCTCGGTGGAAGTGGCCGATCCGCTGCGCAGCAAGCAGTTGCGCGCCGGCCTCACGCAGCTCGGCGAAGAAGGGGCGATCCAGGTGTTCCGTCCGATTGCCGGCTCGGTGCTGCTGCTGGGCGCGGTCGGCCAGCTGCAGTTTGAAGTGGTGGCGCACCGGCTGGAGCATGAATACGGCGTCAAGGCCCGCATCATGGGCAGCAACTTCAACCTGGCGCGCTGGGTCACCAGCGACGATGCCAACGAGCTGAAAAAATTCATGGATGCCAATGCCCACCGCGTGGCCCTCGACGCCGTCGATGCACCGACCCTGCTGGTCGATCACAGCGCCACCCTGCGCGCCGTCGAGCAGCAATGGCCCAAGATCAAGTTCCACGCGCTGCGCGAGCACGCGGGCCTGGTGTTCCAGTCAAAAATGTAGTTTTTCAGGGCTCAGGCCCTTTTTTGACGGGTACGAATAGCTATTATTTCAATAGCATCCGTAAGCCCCTCCCGGCACCACCCAATATCCTCCGGCAAAGCGCGCTCTGCGGCTGCAGCCCTCAGATGCAGGAAAGGTCCAGCCACTGGGCCAGGGGATCCGATGCCCTAATGGTCTGCACCAGACTGGCACTCGGCTCAGCACCCAACCGCAAGGTCAGGACCACAGTGTGCACCGCCGGGTCGTCAAGCATCTCCCGCAACGTTCCCGTGCCGGCTTCGCTGCCCGGCGTGGGCGCGCAAAGCGCCTCGTGCAAACGGGCGCTGAGCACCGGGCTCAGCACAACAGGCAAGCCCATGGTCACCGTTGCACCATAACCCAAGGCATTTAGTCTTGAGGGGTCAAGCGGGTCCACTCCTTGTCTCCCGTTCAGGCCACCGACGTCGGGGCCGCTGCACCGCCAGCGTCACCGCCAAGAATGGGAGGCGCCATAACGATGGAGGTCAGAGCGGGCTCGACGGATCGCAGGCGGTCGAGCGCGGGACGCGGCCGACACAGTTCATCAGACTTGGCGAAGGCCTGCTCCAAGGCCGCGGCAGCGCCAAGCACATGGTGGTCTGCGCGGAAACGCCCGATCAGCTGCAGCCCGAACGGCATGCCCGCGTGGTCGAGTCCGCAGGGCAGGCTGAGTGCCGGCAGCGTGGTCAGCGTGACCGCGTAGGTCAGCGCCAGCCAGCGGTAGTAGTTGCTTTGTGGCTTGCCGTCGACAGTGTCGGCATACAGCGTCGTCCAGGGGAAAGGCGATACCGGCGTGGTTGGCGCGAGGATCAGGTCGCAGCCGGCCATCGCGGCGTTGAAGCGCGCGAGGATGCGCGTTTGTTCTGCCTGCGCCCAGGCACTGTCAAGCAGGCTCATCGCGGCACCGATCTCGAAATTGGCCCGCGTGTTGGGGCCGAGACTTGCGGGGTCGCGTTCGTAAGCATCGCGCGTGCCAGCGACGAAAGCCTCGGCGCGCAGCACGTCGAAGCAGCGGTGCACATCGCCCAGCTCGAACTTCACTTCGTCACAACTGCGGAACAGATGCTTCATCGAGGCGATCTTGCGGCGAAAGGCCCCGCGGATCGAGGCATCGACGTCGCAGGCGCCGAAATCCTCGGTCCAGCCTACACGCAGGGCCCCGAGGTCCACCGCCGGCGGATCCAGGAAACCGGCCGGGTCCACCGGGTAGCTAAGCGGGTCGCCCACGGCGGCGCCGGCCGAAGCTGCCAGCTGCAGGCAGGCGTCGGCGACGGTGCGCCCCATCGGCCCGACCACCGAGATCGGCGTCCAGCCGAGCAGCTTGCGCGAACTCGGCACCAGGCCCGGCGAGGGCCGAAAACCCACCACCCCGCACAGGGCCGCCGGAATGCGCAGCGAACCACCGGTATCGGAGCCCGTGCACACCGGAAGCATGTCGCAGGCCAGCGCTGCCGCCGAGCCACCCGATGAGCCGCCGGCATTGAGTCTGGGGTCGAAAGGGTTGCCGGTGGCGCCCCAGACCGCGTTGCGGGTGTTCGCACCGGCACCCAGCTCAGGCACGTTGGTCTTTCCGACCACAATCGCGCCGGCTGCGCGCAGCCGCGCCACGAGCACATTGTCGGCCGCGGGCACATGGTCGCGATACAGCGGCGAGCCCAGGGTGGTGAGCACGCCCTCTGTCGCCTCCAGGTCTTTCACGCCCATCGGCAGGCCGTGCAGCAGGCCCAGCGGGCGGCCTTCGAGCACGGCGCGTTCGGCGGCCCGGGCCTCGCTGCGTGCGCGCTCGAAGCAGGTGGCCGTGACAGCGTTGACGAAGGGGTTCACCGCCTCGATGCGAGCGATACAGGCTTCGAGCAGCTCAACCGGCGAGATCTGTTTGGCCTCGATCAGCCGCCTCAGTTCGACGGCAGATCGGGACACCAGGCTGTCATCAAGCGCCATGTTCATTCCGCCCGAATGTTTGCGCGCTGGGCCACGGCGCGCATGCGCGGCAGCTCGTCTTCGATTCGCGCCGCCACGGCGGCAGCGGACTCGTACGCGGGCTGCAGCCCGTTGGCGATGAGCTTGTCGCGGATCTCGGTGTCGGCCATGGTTTCGGCCAGTGCCTTTTGCAACCTGGCTTTCGCATCGACTGGCAGACCGCGCGGCGCGACGACCGCCAACCAGGAGTCGGCGGAAAAACCCGGGAAGCCGCTTTCCGCCACCGTGGGCACGTCGGGTAGCTGCGTCGCGCGCGTAGCGCCCGTGACGGCGATGGCCTTGATCTTGCCCGCCTTCAACTGAGGCAGCGACGCTGCCACGGTGTCGATGGTGAAAGGGATCTGGCCACCGATCAGGTCGCTCATGGCCGGCGCGCTGCCCTTGTAGGCTACATGCAGCAGCTTGATGCCGATGGCGCTCCACATCAGCTCACCCGCGAAGTGGCCCGTCGTGCCGCTGCCAAAGGAGCCGTAGACGTACTTGTCCGGCGTGCCGCGGACGGCGGCTACCAGTTGCATCAGGTTGTTGACCGGCACCCCGCGGTTGGCAATCAGGACCAGAGGGACGCGCGCGGCAAGGCCGATCGGCTCGAAGCTCTTGATCGGGTCATAGGGCAGCTTGGAGTTGAGCGCTGGATTCAAGGTGAAGGTGGAACCCGAGCTGATCAGCAGCGTGTAGCCATCGGCCGGCGCTTTCGCGACAAAGGCGGCGCCGATGACGGTGCCGGCGCCGGCCTTGTTCTCAATCACCACGGGCTGGCCAAGCTGCTCGCCCAGCTTCTTGCCGACAACCCGGCCGACGATGTCGGTCGCCCCGCCAGGTGGAAAGGGAATGACCAGCTGGATCGGTTTCGACGGATAGCTTTGTGCGCGGGCGCCACTCCATGGCACCAGCCCGGCCAGGACTGCCGCGAGGATCGCAAGGTTTGTAGCCAGGTTTGCGAGTTTCAGTTTCATCATGTTGTCCACCGTGTCAATGGCAGCCCGAGGGCCGCGGTTGGGGTGCGCGAAGGCCTCGCTGCACCCAGCGAACCCCCGCTCCAGGATGAGCGCGTCTCCTCAACGGCTTGTCAGCAGCGACGTGGGCTCAACACCCGCTGCCCGGAGACCATGCGGGCGCACCGCTCTCCGAGGCTCTCTCGGCAATCAGATCGATATGGCTCCCTCACAGAATCACTTCCACGCAACCAGGCAGGGGTCAGCCGTTGCGGAAAAGGAAGCTGTAGGCATTGAGGGCCGGCACGCCCCCCAGGTGCGCATAGAGCACGCGCGAGCCGGCCGGGAATTCGCCAAGGCGCACCATGTCGATCATGCCCTGCATGGACTTGCCTTCGTAGACCGGGTCGGTCAGCATGCCCTCCTGCCGGGCGCACAGGCGGATCGCCTCCAGTGTGCCTTCGGACGGCAGGCCGTATTCAGGGCCACCGTAGCGGGTGTCCAGCACCACGTCCTTGTCGCCGATGTCACGGTCCAGCTCGACCAGCCTGGCGGTGTTCTGTGCGATGCGCAGGATTTGCGCACGGGTTTGCGCGGGCTTGGCCGAGGCATCGATGCCGATGACCCGGTCGGCCCGGCCGTCGGCGGCAAAGCCGACCACCATGCCGGCCTGCGTGCTGCCGGTGACCGAGCAGACCACGATGAAATCAAACTTGAAGCCAAGCTCGGCTTCCTGCGCCCGCACTTCCTCGGCAAAGCCGACAAAACCCAGGCCGCCATAAGGATGCTCGGAGCAGCCGGCCGGAATCGGAAAAGGCTTGCCGCCGGCCTGGCGCACATCGTCCATGGCCTGCTCCCAGCTCGGGCGAATGCCGATGTCAAAGCCGGCGGCGTCCAGCCGCACATCGGCGCCCAGGATGCGCGACATCTCGATGTTGCCGACGCGGTCGTACACCGCGTCGGAATAATTCACCCAGTTCTCCTGCACCAGCACGCACTTCAGGCCCAGGTGCGCCGCCACGGCCGCCACCTGGCGCGTCTGGTTGGACTGGATGCCGCCGATGGACACCAAGGTGTCGCAGCCCTGCGCCAGTGCCTCGGGAATCAGGTA
>CAZWDK010000006.1:0-17086 GCA_964633095.1 uncultured Polaromonas sp.
GCAGGGCTGGCATACCTGGCGCGCCGGCCAGCTGCGGCAGACGGCGCACTGGCTGGCAAAGCCGGGCAAGCGGGGCTGGAATAGGCGAAAGGAATGCAGGCGCGTGAACACCGTGTCAATATACTCGCCTACCTTTTCCCCGGACCCCTAGCCCTTGCCCATGACTCCCCAGCGCCCCCCCACGCTTGATCCGATCGCCGTCAGCCGCTGGCAGCGCCGCGCGCCGCTGGCCTCGCCCTGGCTGCATGAAGAGGTGGCACGCCGCATGCAGGACAGGCTGCAGTGGATCAAGCTGCAACCGCAGGCCTGGGCCCACTGGGGGGCCTTGCGCGGTGGCCTGCAGGCCCATGCCCAACTGGTTGAAATCTATCCGAATTCAACCTGTTTTGTGGCTGAAGCCCATGCAGAACGGGCGCAGGAAGCTATTAAAAATATAGCAAAACCCTGGTGGAACCCGACCCGGTGGAGGGCGGCGGCCACGCGCTTTGAGGCGCCACCGCCGGCCAGCGTGGACATGTTGTGGGCGAACATGGCGCTGCATGAAGCGGTCGATCCGCAGGCCCTGCTGGCCGAATGGCACCGGGCCCTGAAGGTGGGCGGTTTTCTGATGTTTTCCTGCCTGGGCCCCGACACCGCGCGGGAATTGCGCGAGGTCTACGCACGGCTGGGCTGGCCACCGGCAGGCCATGAGCTGACCGACATGCACGACTGGGGCGACATGCTGGTGCAAACCGGTTTTGCCGAGCCGGTCATGGACATGGAGCGCATCACCCTGAGCTATGAAACGCCGGCACGCCTGCTCCAGGAGCTGGCGGAACTGGGTCGCAATTTCCATCCGGCGCGCTTTCCCGCCTTGCGCGGCCGGGCCTGGAAGGCGCGGCTGGAGCAGGCGCTGGCCCGGCATCTGGTGCAGGGCGACGATGGCCGCCTGTCACTGACGTTTGAAGTCATTTACGGCCATGCGCTGAAAGCGCCGCCCAAAATCAAGGTCAGCGCGCTCAGTGCCGTGTCGGTGGCCGACATGCGCAGCATGCTGCACGGGCAGCGCCCGCATTCCTGAGCCGCCGCTGGATTTTTCGTGGCCTTTTTCGGGGCTGCGGCCACGGCTTTTCAGGGGCTTGCGCAGGGCGTTTTCGGGGTAAAGCCAGCTACAATTCCAAGCTGAATTGGGGGTATGTTTCCAAGCCTCATGCTGCCCATGCAGGGTATTGGCGGCAGCTGTTTTGGAGGGTTGCCAGATGTCGCAGCCAGCACCAGCGTTTCGTTTTGCCACTTTGCCCGCACCGGGCAGCCACGGTCATGAGGCCGTGCAGTGGCTTCTCAAGCGTCCTTGTTCCGTGACGCCGGCCCAGCTGGGCTGGTTTTACCTGTCGCTGTGCCTGCTGTCCCTGGGCATCGCCGGATTTTTCTGGCTGCAGGGCATCACCATGGTGATGCCTTTTGCTTGGGCTGAGTTGCTGGCCGTGGGAGCGGCCTTTCTGGTGTATGCGCGCCATGTGGGGGACGGTGAAAAAATCGTGCTGGCGGATGGGCGGCTGGTGGTTGAGCTGGAGACGGCAGGGCGTATGCAGCGGGCCGAATTCAACCGTGAATGGGTGCGTATTGAACCCGCGGATGGTGACGGTTCCTTGATTGAAGTGTCCGGCCAGGGGCGGTCGGTGCGGGTGGGGCGGCATGTGCGGCCCGAATTGCGGCCGGCGCTGGCCCGCGAGATTCGCTGGGCCTTGCGGGTCTGCTGACGGACCCGCAAGCGGGTCGTCGGCGCGGCGGCGGCGGGAGGGTTCGCCGCTAACTTTATAATCGGCCGGTTAATTCGGTCGGTAAGTTCGGTGAGTAATGGAATCAATAAAAGTGATCACGATGAACGTAAGCAACACCATGAGCAAAATGACACGGCTGGGCATGCAGCATGCAGGCGCAATTCTGGGATCTGCGGCCGCCTGGCTCAGCACCGCTGCTTACGCCGTGAATGACTTGCCCGGTGGCCCGGCCGTCAATCAGCTCAACCTGCACCCCGCAGTCACCAAGATCGCCGAAGAGCAAAACTGGCTGCACTGGTTCATGATGGCGATCTGCCTCGTGATTTTTGTGGCCGTGTTTTCCGTGATGTTTTATTCCATCTGGAAGCACCGCAAATCGGTGGGACACAAATCGGCCAATTTCCATGAGTCCACCCTCGTTGAAATTGCCTGGACCATCGTTCCTTTCATCATCGTCATCGCCATGGCCCTGCCGGCCACCAAGGCGGTGGTGGCCCAGAAAGACACGACCGGCGCCGACCTCACCATCAAGGCCACGGGTATCCAGTGGAAATGGGGCTACGATTACCTCAAGGGCGAGGGCGAAGGCATTGGTTTTGTCTCGACTCTCGACAACACGCAGCGTGAGATGTCCAATAATGGCGGGCCGAAAGCGGGCGAAGCGCCTGACAACTACCTGCTCAAGGTTGACAATCCGCTGGTGGTGCCGGTCAACAGGAAAATCCGCATCATTACCACGGCCAACGACGTGATTCACGCCTTCGCGGTTCCGGCTTTTGGAATCCATCAGGACGCAATACCGGGCTTCGTGCGGGACACCTGGTTCCGGGCCGAAAAAATTGGCGACTTTTACGGTCAGTGCGCCAAGATCTGCGGCAAGGAGCATTCCTACATGCCCATCCATGTAAAAGTGGTTTCCGCAGAAGACTACACCAAATGGGTGGCCGTCAAGGCCAAGGAAGCTGCGGCCAAGGCGGATGATCCATCCAAGGTCTGGACGCTGGTTGACCTCAAGGCCCGCGGTGAAAAAGTTTACGCGGCCAACTGCGCCGCCTGCCACCAGGCCAACGGCAAGGGCGCCGGCCCGATCAAGCCGCTGGACGGCTCGGCCATCGTGCTGGATGCGGACCAGAACAAGCAGATCCAGACCGTGCTCAATGGTGCTGCGGGTGGCGCCATGCCTTCGTGGAAGGCGCTGAGCGACACCGATCTCGCCGCGGTGATCAGCTACACCAAAAACAACTGGTCCAACCAGACCGGCCAGATCGTTCAGCCCGCCGCCGTGCTGGCGGCGCGCAAATAAGCCGGTCGACCCTCGCAGATTCGTAAGCTGACGCCAGCGGCTGGCGTTGGCCGCAAAGACAAAGCCACAGGCGCAAGCCAGCAAAGAAGCCACCAAAGGAAGCCAAGATGAGTGCAGTTCTAGACCATCACGATCATCATGCGCATGATGACCACGACCACCATGCCCCGACGGGCTGGCGTCGCTGGGTGTTTGCCACCAACCATAAGGACATTGGCACGCTGTACCTGCTGTTCAGCTTTTTCATGCTGATGTTCGGTGGCGTGCTGGCGCTGTTGCTCCGCGCCGAGCTGTTCCAGCCCGGCCTGCAATTCGTGAACCCTGAGCTCTTTAACCAGCTCACCACCATGCACGGCCTGATCATGGTGTTTGGTGCCATCATGCCGGCCTTTGTGGGCTTTGCGAACTGGATGATTCCGCTGCAAATCGGCGCATCTGACATGGCCTTTGCGCGCATGAACAACTTCAGCTTCTGGCTGCTGATTCCTGCCGGCGTGATGCTGGCTAGTTCGTTCTTTATGCCTGGTGGCGCACCCGCTGGCGGCTGGACGCTCTACGCGCCGCTGTCGCTGCAAATGGGCCCGTCGATGGATGCCGGTATTTTTGCATTGCACATCATGGGCGCTTCGTCCATCATGGGTTCGATCAACATCATCGTGACCATCCTCAACATGCGCGCGCCCGGCATGACGCTGATGAAGATGCCGATGTTCTGCTGGACCTGGCTGATCACCGCCTACCTGCTGATCGCCGTGATGCCCGTGCTGGCCGGCGCCATCACCATGACGCTGACCGATCGCCATTTCGGCACCAGTTTCTTCAATCCCAGTGGCGGTGGCGACCCGGTGATGTTCCAGCACATCTTCTGGTTCTTCGGCCACCCCGAGGTGTACATCATGATCTTGCCGGCCTTCGGCATCATCAGCCAGATCATTCCTGCGTTCTCGCGCAAGCGCCTGTTCGGCTACGCCTCCATGGTGTATGCCACCGGCTCCATCGCCATTCTGAGCTTTGTCGTGTGGGCGCACCACATGTTCACCACCGGCATGCCGGTGACCGGTCAGCTGTTCTTCATGTACTCGACCATGCTGATTGCCGTGCCTACGGGCGTGAAGGTGTTCAACTGGATTGCGACGATGTGGAAGGGTTCCATGTCGTTTGAGACCCCCATGCTGTTTGCCGTGGGCTTCATCTTCGTATTCACCGTGGGCGGCCTGTCGGGTGTGATTCTTTCCGTCGCCCCAATCGACATCCAGCTGCAGGACACCTATTACGTGGTGGCCCACTTCCACTATGTGCTGGTGGCAGGCTCCCTGTATGCGCTGTTCGCAGGCTACTACTACTGGTCGCCCAAGTGGACCGGCGTGATGTACAACGAAGCCCGCGGCAAGATCCACTTCTGGTGGTCGCTGATTTCCTTCAACGTGACCTTCTTCCCGATGCACTTCCTGGGCCTGGCCGGCATGCCGCGCCGTTACGCCGACTACCCGATGCAGTTCGCCGACTTCAACGCGGTGGCCAGCGTGGGTGCCTTCTTCTTCGGTTTTGCCCAGGTGTATTTCTTCCTGTTCATCGTGGTGCCCACGATGCGCGGCAAGGGTGTTGCGGCCAAACAAAACCCCTGGATGGACGAAGGCGGCAAGGGCGCTGAAGGTCTGGAATGGGAAATCCCATCGCCCGCGCCTTTCCACACCTTTGAAACCCCACCCAAGCTGGATGCGACGGCAACCCGCGTGATTGGTTGATTTGGTCCTTAAGCATCAAGCGGTATCTGCATCATGACATCTGAGCAAAAGAAAAGTAACCTGCGGCTGGCGCTGATTCTGGCATCGGTCGCGCTCGTCTTCTTCGCCGGTTTCATGGCCAAGATGGTTTTTTTGAGCCACTAAGCAGGTGCCAGGGTGATGCGGCTCAAGCGCGAAAATTTCAAGATGGTCGGCAAGCTGAGCGTGATCGTGCTCGGCATGTTTGCCTTCGGCTACGCGCTGGTGCCGATTTACAAGGCGATTTGCGAGATGACCGGCATCAACGTGCTGGCCCTTTCCGACCGGCAAATTCCCGGTGCCACACCCAAGCTGCCGGCCAACACGCAGGTGGACCTGAGCCGCACCATCACGGTGGAATTTGATGCCAACGCGCGCGGCCCCTGGCACTTCAAGCCGGCCCACAGCAGTCTGCAGGTGCATCCCGGTGAATTGGCCACGGTGATGTACGAGTTTCAGAACGTGCAGAACCGCACCATGTCCGCACAGGCCATTCCCAGCTATGCACCGGCGCAGGCCGGCGCGCATTTCAACAAGCTGGAGTGTTTCTGCTTCAGCCAGTACACGCTGGCACCCGGCGAGAAAAAACAGTGGCCGGTGGCTTTCGTGATCGATCCCAAGCTGTCCAAGGACGTGAGCACCATCACGCTGTCCTACACGTTTTTTGAGGTGGGCGGCAAGACGCCGGCGGCACCCGACACGAGCAAGGCCGCCGCGGCGACGCTGTTGCCCGGCAAGCCGGCAGGGGCGTGAGCATGGCGGTCAGCCCTCCCAAAAAGTCTTTCTGGCGTACCGTCAAGGCGGTGGCCTGGTCTTTTGTGGGCTTGCGCGCGCGCGGCGACTACGAAGAAGACATCAAGAACCTGAGCCCGCTGCACATCATTGCGGTGGGGCTGATCGGGGTTTTTGTATTTGTGGCGGCCTTGGTGCTGCTGGTGAACTGGATGGTTGCGCGCTAGCCCGGCTGGCCGCCAGCACCCATCACCGTTTGAATTAGAAAATTGTTGGAAATTCGAGAGAAAAACAGGAGTCGAGCGATGTCATCTGCAACCCACGGGGCAACCCCTTACTACTTCGTGCCAGCCCCTTCACGGCATCCGGTGATGGCTGCCATTGGCCTGTTTTTTGTCATTCTGGGCGCCAGCCAGTGGATCAATGGCGCGGGCTGGGGTGCCTGGTCGCTGGCCTTCGGCATGGTCTGGTGGCTGGTTATCTTGTTCCAATGGTTCCGTCAATCCATTGCCGAAAGCGAAGGCGGCCTGTATGGCCACAAGGTCGACCTGTCCTTCCGCTGGAGCATGAGCTGGTTCATCTTCTCCGAAGTGATGTTCTTCGGCGCCTTCTTCACGGCACTCTGGTGGGCCCGCTCGCACTCGGTGCCGGCCCTGGGCAGCCTGGACAACGCCTTGCTCTGGCCTGACTTCAAGGCAGTCTGGCCCACGCTGGCGGCCGGTGTGACGGCATCACCCGCCGACATCATTGAGCCCTTCACCACCATGACGCCGTTCTGGTTGCCCACCGTCAACACCGCGCTGCTGCTGAGCTCCGGCGTGACGCTGACGATTGCCCACCATGCGCTGCGCGAAAACCATCGCGGCCGCACCATTGCCTTCATGTGGATGACCGTGCTGCTGGGTGCGACCTTCCTGGGCGTGCAGGGCTACGAATACTTCCACGCCTATTCCGAACTGAATCTCAAGCTGACCTCCGGCGTTTACGGCTCGACCTTTTTCATGCTGACCGGTTTCCACGGCTTTCATGTGATGGTCGGCATGCTGATGCTGCTGGTCATCACCTTGCGCCTGCAAAAAGGCCATTTCACGGCCGAAAGACATTTCGGCTTTGAAGGTGCGGCCTGGTACTGGCACTTTGTGGACGTGGTGTGGCTGGGCCTTTACACGACCGTTTACTGGCTCTAAGGAACTGTTCGAGGTCCTGATCGTCAAACCATCGCCCGGATGCCGGCCGCCAGCCCGAACCCGCTCCAAGCCGGGTGACCACCCTCAAAAAGGCCGCGTTGAGCGGCCTTTGTTTTTGAATTTTGTGTTTCTTATTTGCCGACCGGAATACCGGTTGGCTGGATGTAACCCAGTTTCCACGCAAGCAGAATGCAGATAAACAGCAACACCGAAAAGCCGACACGGAACGCCAGCGCGCGCGCCATGTTGCTGGTTTTGCGTTTGCCGCCGGTGCCGTCCTTGAGCATGAAAAAGAGCGCGGAAGCCAGGCTGGCGATGATGGCGATAAATGCCAGTGCAACGAGGTAAGTCATGAGCAGGATTATCCGTCCATGACCTCCGCCTGGCGCCCACTTCGATCCGGCCGCTTCTGGCTGCTCACGCTGGCCGCCGTGCTGGTGGCCGGGACGACGTTTTCGCTGGGCCAGTGGCAGTTGCGCCGGGCCGCGCAGAAAGAAGCGCTGCAGGCTGCCCTTGAGTCGCAAAAAAGGCTTCCGGCCCTGGATGAGCGGGCGCTTGCTGCTATCGGAAATATAGCGACCGAGCTGCACAGGCCGGTGGCCGTGCAAGGCGTCTGGCTGCCGGCTTACACGGTCTACCTGGACAACCGGCCCATGGGCGGCAAGACCGGTTTCTGGGTGCTGACACCGCTGGCCCTGCAGGGCAGCAAGCAGGTGATTCTGGTGCAGCGTGGCTGGGTGCCGCGCGACTTCACCGAGCGCAGCCGCCTGCCCCCGGTATTGACGCCCGCCGGCCTGGTGAGCGTGGCGGGCCGTATTGCCCCGCCGCCGTCCAAGCTCTATGCGTTCAAGGGTGCGGACTTGGGGTCTATCCGGCAAAATCTGGATCTGGCGGCTTTCCGCGCCGAAACCGGTCTGCCCCTGCTCGATGGGACGCTGCTGCAAACCGGCGCGCCCAGCGAAGGCCTGCTGCGCGACTGGGCCGCACCCAATCTGGGGCTGGACAAACACTATGGCTATGCCTTCCAGTGGTTTGGGCTGTGCGGCCTGGTCGTGCTGCTGTATCTCTGGTTTCAACTGATTCTTCCCTGGCGCGCAAAAATGCGCGCCAAGTTACCTGCTTAATAAAGCTAACTAAAGCCACTCAAAGCCGCGATCCATTGCTGTGACCAACGACAACCCCCCATCCCCTTTACCCCGCAGTCCTGCCGCCTCCTCGGCGCAAGACCAGCCGCTTAGCCTGACGGTGCACGCGATGCCCCTACCGGACGCCGCCAGCGCCAAGGCGCCCAGCACCGCGGCAGGCCGCTGGAAGATGCTGGCCGTGCTGCTGGTTTGCGCGGCACCGGTGATCGCGTCCTACTTCACCTATTACGTGATTCGTCCCGAGGGCCGCCGCAATTTCGGCGAACTGGTGGAGCCGCAACGCCCCCTGCCCGCGCTGGCCACCCGGACCCTGGACGGCCGGGCCGGCGAACTGACGGCCCTGAAGGATCAGTGGCTGCTGCTCAGTGTGGCCGGCGGCGCCTGTGATGCCCGCTGCGAGAGCAATCTGTACTTTCAGCGGCAGCTGCGCGAGTCGCTGGGCAAGGAAAAAGAGCGGCTGGACCGCGTCTGGCTGATCAACGACGAAGCGGCGGTGCCTGCCGCCCTGCAACCGGCGCTGGCCGCATCGACCGTGCTGCGCGTGGCACCCGACGCCTTGGCGCAGTGGCTGGAACCCGCCGCGGGCCAGCGCCTGCAGGACCACCTCTATCTGGTCGATCCACTGGGCAACTGGATGATGCGTTTTCCGGCCAATATGGATGTCGCCGCCGCCGCCAAGGCCAAGCGCGACCTGGACCGCTTGCTGCGCGCCAGCAGCAGCTGGGACAAAGAGGGAAGGGCGGCGCGCTAGGGTTTGACCCGGCCTTGCCCGTCTTTCACACATGGCTACTCCCGCCCTTTACGACCTGAGTCCGGCCCTGCGCCTGATGATCATGGGCCTGACCGTGGCGCTCGGGCCGCTGGCCTGGATCTGGGTGCATCACAAGAACGCGCCGGTGGCGCAGCGCCTCCGTGTGCTGACCTTGCTCACTTTATTTCTGACCTTTGACCTGGTGATTTTTGGCGCTTTTACCCGGCTGACCGATTCCGGCCTGGGTTGCCCCGACTGGCCCGGCTGCTACGGCAGTGCCAGCCCGGTCGGTGCGCAACTGCATATCGAGGCTGCACAAAGCGCCATGCCCACGGGCCCGGTTACGCATTCCAAGGCCTGGATAGAGATGATTCACCGCTACCTGGCCACCGGCGTGGGGGTGTTGATCCTCACTCTCGCCATCACCAGCTGGCTGGAACGCAAACGCGCCCATATTTCACCGTGGTGGCCTACTGTTACGCTGCTGTGGGTATGCCTGCAGGGGGCTTTTGGCGCGCTGACGGTCACCATGAAGCTGTTCCCGGCCATCGTCACCCTGCACCTGCTCGGTGGCCTGGTCCTGCTGGCCTTGCTCAAGGCGCAAGCGGTGCGCTATGCCCAGGCGCAGGGCGGGCCGCCGCCGGTGGCACTGCCGCCCGCAACGCTTTTATTTGTCGGGCTGACCTTTGCGCTGCTGTGGCTGCAAATTGCCCTGGGCGGCTGGGTCAGCACCAACTATGCGGTGCTGGCCTGCACCGATTTCCCGAGCTGCCAGAACTCGCTGTGGCCCGCCATGGATTTCAGCCAGGGCTTCACGCTGTGGCGCGAGCTGGGTGCGGGCCATGACGGCGCCAACATCAGCTTTCAGGCGCTCACCGCCATTCACTATGTGCACCGCCTGAGCGCCTATGTGGTGTTTGCCGCCCTGCTGGCGCTGGCGGCCCGGTTGTACCGGGTGCCGGCCCTGCGCGGCTCGGCCCGATGGCTGGCCGGCCTGGCCTTGCTGCAGGCCGCCACGGGCCTGGGCAATGTGGTGCTGGGCTGGCCCCTGCTGGCGGCGGTTTCCCATACCGGCGGGGCCGCCGGGCTGGTGATCGTGCTTACCGGCGTGGTTTTTTCCAGTCGCAACGCGTTTGATAAGGTGAGTGCGTCAAAATTGAGTGCTTCGAGATTGTCCGTATGAATCCCTCCGATCCCTCCGTTCTCCCCGCGCCCGGCGCGCCCGCGCTGTCGAGGTTTGCGCAGTTCTATGCGCTGACCAAGCCGCGCGTGGTGCAGCTCATCGTGTTTTGCGCACTGATAGGCATGGTGCTGGCGGTGCCCGGCGTCCCGGGCTGGCCCGATGTGGGGCAGGCCCTTGTTGCCTGTGCCGGCATCTGGCTGGTGGCGGGGGCCGCCGCCGCCTTCAACTGCCTGGTCGAGCAGCAGATTGACGCCAGGATGCGGCGCACCGCCTGGCGGCCCACGGCCAAGGGCGAACTCAGCAATCCGCTCACCCTGGCGTTTTCCGCCGGCCTGTGCGCCCTGGGCTCCGCGATTTTGTACCTGTGGGTCAACCCGCTCACCATGTGGCTGACCTTTGCCACCTTTGTCGGCTATGCGGTGGTCTATACCGTGATCCTGAAGCCGCTGACGCCGCAAAACATCGTGATTGGCGGGGCCTCGGGCGCCATGCCGCCGGTGCTGGGCTGGGCCGCCATGACCGGCTCGGTCGGCCCCGAGGCGCTGATCCTGTTCTTGATCATTTTCCTCTGGACGCCGCCGCATTTCTGGGCGCTGGCGCTGTACCGGGTCGAAGACTACCGCAAGTCCGGCCTGCCCATGCTGCCGGTGACGCATGGCAACGAGTTCACCCGGCTGCAGGTGTTTCTGTACACGCTGGTGCTGTTTGCCGCCTGCCTGATGCCGTTTATCTTCCAGATGAGCGGCTGGCTGTACCTGGTGGTGGCGGTCGTGCTCAGCGCCGGCTTCAGCTGGTACGGCTGGCGCTTGTGGCGCAATTATTCCGATGCCCTGGCGCGCAAGACCTTCCGTTTTTCACTGATTCATCTTTCGGTGCTATTTGCAGCCCTGCTGCTGGATCATTACCTCGTATGACAAGCAAGCCCCTCAACAAACGCGACGCTCTTAAATTGATAGCTGGTTCCGCCCTGCTGGCGGGTGCCGTGGCTATTATGTCTGCTTGCACGGAAGCCAAGCCGCAGTTCAAGAGCATAGACCTGACCGGCGCCGACTACGCCAAGGGCTTTGCGCTGACCGACCACAACGGCCAGCTACGCGACCTGAAGGACTACGCCGGCAAGGTGGTGGTGGTGTTTTTTGGCTTCACCCAATGCCCCGATGTCTGCCCCATGACCATGGCGGAGCTGGCCGAGGTGAAAAAGCTGCTGGGGCCGGATGGCGACAAGCTGCAGGCGGTATTCATTTCGGTGGATCCGGAACGGGACACGCCGGAACTGCTCAAGGCCTATATGGGCAATTTCGACCCGACTTTTGTGGCGCTGCGGCCCACGCCGGCCCAGCTGTCCGAAGTTGCCAAGGACTTCAAGGTTTATTACAAAAAGGTCGAGGGCAAGACGCCGGGCAGCTACACCATGGACCACTCGGCCGGCAGCTACATCTTCGACGGCAAGGGCCGGATACGGCTGTACTACCGCTATGGCAGCGGGGCCGAAACCCTGGCCTCCGACATTCGTTTGCTGATCAAAAACAGCTGACCGACGGCTGATAGGCTACGCCCCAAGAAAAAGGCCTGCCCCCGCCGTCTCCGGCAGGGCAGGCCTCTTTCAAGTCTGAATCGGGTCTGAAGCAGCCTGGCCGTGCGCCTCAGGCGTAAGAGGCCAGCACTTTTTTCATCTTCTTCATGGCCGCCACCTCAATCTGGCGAATGCGCTCGGCGCTCACGCTGTATTCGGCCGCCAGCTCGTGCAGGGTCATGCCGCCCGAGCCGTCGTCATTCACCTTGAGCCAGCGCTCTTCCACGATGCGGCGCGAGCGCGGGTCCAGCTCCTGCAGCGCGGCGGTGATGCCGTCGCTGGCCAGGTTGTCGCGCTGGCGCGACTCAATCAGCGCCGTCGGTTCCTGCGTGGCATCGGCCAGGTAGGCAATCGGGCCAAAAGCGTCGTCGCCGTCCTCGCCGGGGCTGGGGTCCAGCAGCACGTCGCCACCCGACATGCGCTGCTCCATCTCGATGACCTCTTCCCGCTTGACGTTCAGCGTTTTGGCCATGGAGTCAATCTGGCCCTTGCTCAGCGTGTCGCGGTGCGTCAGCGCATCGGCATCGTCCTTGAACCCCTGCTTCATCGAGCGCAGGTTGAAAAACAGCTTGCGCTGGGCCTTGGTCGTGGCGACCTTGACCATGCGCCAGTTTTTCAGGATGTACTCGTGAATCTCGGCCTTGATCCAGTGCATGGCATAGCTCACCAGTCGCACGTTCTGCTCCGGGTCAAAGCGCTTGACCGCCTTCATCAGGCCGATATTGCCTTCCTGGATCAAGTCGCCGTGCGGCAGGCCATAGCCCAGGTATTTGCGTGAAATCGACACCACCAGCCGCAAGTGCGACAGCACCAGCTTGCCGGCCGAGTCAAGATCGTTGTTTTCCTTGAAGTTTTTGGAAAATTCCTGCTCCTGCTCCAGCGTGAGCATGGGCAAACGGTTGACCGCCGAAATATAGGCGTCCAGGTTGCCCAGCGGAGGCACCAGCGACCAGGGGTTGATGGCGGCCACGGCACCGGCTTGGGATGCGGGTGCGGCGACGGCGGTCATGGCCTGGGGGGTAAGAGCAAATGACACAGCGGAACTCCTTTTCTCTAGCGGCAAATATTAGCACTCTGTTGGATAGAGTGCTAAACAATAGGTTCAATGACTTGGATAGCCCAAGGCTAATTAGTATTAACCCTAGGTTTTCAGTATGACCGGTCCGGCTGTGCTTGGTTCAGGCTTTGGGTAACGGGTTTGTAAAGGCTTGTTGGCCGATTGCCGGTGCCTGCCTCCGCGCCGGGGATGTAACAGACGAAAACACCCTGAACCGCGGAAAACACCGCGCCTCTAACGCTTATGAAGCGATTCATGAACGGTGTGGCGAAACGCATGGTTTTTTCGCTGCTTGTCCTGTCCGCCCTGGGGGGATGCGCGGTCTACGAGCCTGCCCAGCCTAGCCCCTATGCCTATGGGTCGGATGCCAATGGCCCACCGGTTTATGTGGCGCCTCCCGTTTATGCTGCCCCGTATTACCCCTATTACTACGACCCCTGGTACATAGGCCCGCCGGTATTCCTCAACTTCAGCTTCGGCTTCCGATCAGGGGGCGGCCATCACATTCATGATCGGGGCTTTCGGGGTGGGCATGGCGGCTTCGGGCGCGGTCACCGCTAATGTCCTGCTTCGACGATCTGCAGGTGGCTTTGAAGCCGAAGCCGTTCAGGCCGATGTCCCGGCGCTGATGACCTGCAAGTCTTCAAGCGACAGCGCCATGGCGCCGTGCAGAGCGCTCTTGCGTCACGCGCGGGCTCCAGGTGACGACCTTTATGCCCAGCGGCGCGCTGCTGCCGTGTTCTTCAGTGCAGGCGATTGTCGGCGCGGATGTCTCTGACCTCGCGCACTTCCACGTCGACCACATCGCTGGCGCTGGAGGGGCGGGCGGCGCTTTCGCGGCCGGCTCCACCCGGCCACATGCCCTGCGGCGAAAAGCGCTGGAAGCGGCCGAACACCGCGGCGGGCGCCGGCTTGCGGCCGGTGACCAGGGATTTGAGCAGGCTGAAGGCCAAGACGATCAGCGCCGCCAGCAGCAGGCTGAGCGCAAAAACGGCGGCAAACAGGCCCAGAACGAGTTTCAGGGCAAAACGCAACAGTTGGTCAAAAACGCTGGGCACGTGAAAATCCTTTAAACCCCACAGTTGGAGGCGGGGGCCGCAGTTTCAAGCCGCCGGCCCATGAGCCGCGCCTACCAGCGTATCCCCAGCTTGCCGAACAGCTTGGCCAGTACAAACAGCGGGCCGACCCAGAGGTATTGCAAGTCCTCAAGAAACGAGGGCTTTTTACCTTCAATTTTATGACCGATGAACTGCATGACCCAGGCGCCGGCAAAAATGGCGATGGACAGGGGCAGCACCCGCGGCCCCATGGCCCACACCAGGGCCAGCGCCAGCAGCGAGCCAATCCCCATGGCGAGCGTGAAAAGCAGCGACAGCCGCAGGTAGTACAGCATGCTGGCCGCGATGAAGGCATAGGCCAGATAGGGATGCAGCGCAAACAGCATGCCGAGCAGGCTCAGCATGATGAGCGGAATGGCGATGAAATGAATCAGCTCGTTGCGCGGGTGCTGGTGGCTCTCGCCGTAATGGGCCAGCAGCCGGTCAACTTTGCGGGCTTCGGCAGGCGCCGAAGCCGCGGGGTCGGTGGCCGTCGTCATGAGGGATTCCCGGGTGACAGAGGATTCCCCACTGTAATCCGCCGGCCGGTTTGCGCAAGCGGCCGGGCCTCGGGTGTTTCCCTTGGGCGGGCTCTGCTCAGGCCAGCAGGGCCTGGGCGAATTCGCGCGCGTTAAAGGTTTCCAGGTCTTCCAGCTTTTCGCCCACGCCAATGAAGTAAACCGGCACCGGCCGCAGCTCGGGCGCGGCCCGCTGGCGCTCGCGCGCCCACAGCGCAATGGCGGCCAGCACGCCGCCCTTGGCCGTACCGTCGAGCTTGGTCACGACCAGGCCGGTCAATTGCAGGGCATCGTCAAAGGCCTTGACCTGGGCCAGCGCGTTCTGCCCGGTGTTGCCGTCAATCACCAGCAGCACCTCATGCGGCGCGGTCGGGTCGGCCTTTTGCACCACGCGCTTGATCTTGCGCAACTCTTCCATCAGGTGCAGCTGGGTCGGCAGCCGGCCTGCGGTGTCGACCAGCACCACGTCCTTGCCGCGTGCCTTGCCGGCGCTGACCGCGTCAAAGCTCACGGCGGCGGGGTCGCCGCCCGACTGGCTGATGATCTCGACCGTGTTGCGGTCGGCCCAGATGCTGAGCTGCTCGCGCGCCGCCGCGCGAAAGGTGTCGGCCGCGGCCAGCAGCACCGAGGCGCCTTCGCTGGCCAGATGGCGGGTCAGCTTGCCGATGGACGTGGTCTTGCCCGCGCCGTTGACGCCGGTGACCATGATCACCGTGGGCTGGAACTGCCCGATGACCAGCGCTTGTTCCAGCGGCCTGAGCAGTTGCGCAATCGCCTCGACCAGCGCATTCTTGACAGCCACCGGGTGTGTCATGCCGCCCTCCTTGACGCGGCGCCTGACCTCGTCGAGCAGGTGCTCAGTGGCTTTCACGCCGGTGTCGGCCATCAGCAGGGCGGTTTCGAGGTCTTCGTAGAGGGCATCGTCGATGCGGCTGCCGGTGAACACGGTGGAAATGCTGGCGCCGGTCTTGCGCAGGCCGGCCTGCAGCTTGCCGAGCCAGCGCTGGCGCTCGGGCGCCGCGGCGTCGGCCGCCGGAATGGCAATCGGCGTGACCAGCGCCGAGCCAATCAGCCCGCCGCCGCCAGGGCCGGCGGCCGGAGCGCTGGCGGGGGAGGCTTCGAGCGGCGCGGGGGCAGGGCTGGGCGGAGGGGATTTTTTCTTGAAAAAACTGAACATTGGGTATGCTTGTGGAGTCCCCCTATTCTATGAAACACCCCAGGCGAGTCCTTGTGAAGTTGTCAGTACCCCTTTGCGCCTCTTTTTTGCGGCGTCCCGTTCCCCCGTTTTCTGCCTGGCTGCTGCCCGCTGCGCTGTGCTGCGGCGCCGCGCTGGCGCAGGCACCCCAGCCGGCCGCGCCGGTCGCCCAGTTCACCCTGGCCAATGGCCTGACACTGATCGTCAAACCGGACCACCGCGCGCCCACGGTGGCACACATGCTGTGGGTGCGCGTGGGTGCGATGGACGAAGTGGACGGCACCTCGGGCGTGGCCCATGCGCTGGAGCACATGATGTTCAAGGGCACGGCCACGGTCAAGCCGGGCGAATTTTCCAGGCGGGTGGCCGCGCTGGGCGGGCGTGAAAATGCCTTCACCAGCCGCGACAACACCGGCTTCTACCAGCAGATTCCGGCCGGCAAACTGGAAGCCGTGATGCGGCTGGAGGCCGACCGCTTTGCCAACAACCAGTGGCCCGACGAGGAGTTCAGGCGCGAGATCGAGGTGGTCAAGGAAGAGCGCCGCTTGCGCACCGAGGAGTCGCCGCATGCCCAGCTGCATGAACAGGCCACCGCTATCACCTTTTTGGCCTCGCCCTACCGCCGCCCCGTGGTCGGCTGGATGAGCGACCTGGATGCCATGACCCCTGCCGATGTGCGCGATTTTTACCGGCGCTGGTATGTGCCGGCCAATGCCGCCGTGGTGGTGGCCGGCGACGTAGAGGTGGACGAGGTCAAAAAGCTGGCCGAAAAATACTATGGCCGCATCAAGGCGCGTCCGGTGCCCACGCGCAAACCGCGCAGCGAGCCCGAGCAGGCCGGCCCGCGCCGCCTGGAGTTCAAGGCACCGGCCAGCCAGGCCTATGTGGGCATGGCCTTCAAGGTGCCCAAGCTGGAGGCAGCCGACCTGATGGAGAACGCCACCCCCTCGCCGACCGCCGCGGCCAGCCGCGATGCGCTGGCGCTGACGGTGCTGGCCGCCGTGCTGGACGGCTACAGCGGTGCCCGCCTGGAACGTGCCCTGGTACAGGGCGAGGGCCGCTTGGCCGACAGCGCCGGCGCCTCCAACGGCCTGATGGGCCGCGGGCCGCAGCTGTTCTCGCTGGATGGCGTTCCGGCAGAAGGCAAGACCTCGGCGCAGCTGGCCGAGGCCTTGCGTCAGCAGGTGGCCCTGATCGCGCGGGAAGGGGTGAGCGAGGCCGAACTCAATCGCGTCAAAACCCAGTGGGCGGCCAGCGAAACCTACAAGCTCGACTCGGTGTTCAGCCAGGCGCGCGAGCTGGGCTCCAACTGGGTCCAGGGCTTTCCGCTCGATACCGGTGCCCGCGTGATCGCCAGCCTGCGCAGCATCAGCGGCGCCGAGGTACAGGCGGTTGCCGCCAAATATTTTGGCGACGAGCAGATGACCCAGGCCACCCTGCTGCCGCAAGCGCTGGGCGCCAAGCCCAAACCGCGTCGGCTGCCTGGCCCCGCCATCCGGCATTGAGCCGCGTCATGAACCCGGGATACCCATGATTGCCATCCAATTTGCTACTAAAAGCATAGCTGTTTTCGCCCGTAAATACTGGGCTGCAGGCGCTATTTGCCTATTTTTTTCGGCGGCGGCGCTGGCCGCCATTCCGGTCCAGCACTGGACCCAGGCCAGCGGTGCCCAGGTCTATCTGGTGGAAAGTCCGGCCATTGCCATGCTGGACGTGCAGATTGACTTTGACGCCGGCAGCCGGCGCGATCCGCCCGAGCAGGCCGGTCTGGCCGGCATGATGGCGGGGATGCTGGACAAGGGCGTGCTGGCCAAAAATGGCG
>CAZWDK010000006.1:17186-34674 GCA_964633095.1 uncultured Polaromonas sp.
ACCGGCAATGGATGAGAACGCATTGAGCGAAGCCTGGGCCGATCTGGGCGCACAATTTGGCGCCAGTGCCGGTCCCGACCGCATGGGCTTTTCGCTGCGCTCGCTGACCGAGCCCGCCCTGCTGGCGCGGGCCGTGGCGCTGGCCGCGCGCGAGATGGCCGAGCCCGCGTTTCCCGAGGCGGTCTGGCAGCGCGAACGCCAGCGTGTGCTGGCGGCCCTCAAGGAGTCCTACACCCGGCCGGCCAGCGTCGCCGGCCGGGCCTATGCCCAGGCGGTGTACGGCAACCACCCCTATGGCCATGAGATGACCGAGGCCAGCTTGGGGCGCATCGGTGTGGCCGACATGCGGGCCCTGCATGCCGCCAGCCTGGTGGCATGCCGCGCGCGCATCAGCATGGTGGGCGCGGTCACGCGCCAGCAGGCCGATGCCATCGCCACCGGCCTGTTGTCGCGCCTGCCCCAGCCGCCCTGCGACAGCTTGCCGCCGCTGCCCGCGGTGGCCGAAGTCGCGCCGCTGGCCGGGTCCCAGGAAAAGCGCATTGCCTTCGATGCCGCGCAAGCCCAGGTGCTGATTGGCCAGCCCGGCTTCAAACGTGCCGACCCCGACTATTTCGCGCTGACGGTGGGCAACTACATCCTGGGCGGCGGCGGTTTTGTGTCGCGCTTGACCAGCGAGGTGCGCGAAAAGCGCGGCCTGACCTACGGCGTGTCCAGCTACTTTTCGCCCGGCCTGCATGCCGGCAGTTTCACCGTGAGTCTGCAGACCCGGCCCGACCAGGCCACGCAGGCGGTGGCGCTTGTGCGCGAGGTGCTCAGGGACTTTGTCGCCAACGGCCCGACCGAGGCCGAGCTGAAAGCCGCCAGGAACAATTTGACGGGCGGTTTTGCGCTGCGCATCGACAGCAACCGCAAGTTGCTGGACAACATTGCCGGCATCGCCTGGAACGACTTGCCGCTGGACTACCTGGACACCTGGACGCAGCAGGTCGACAAGCTGACGGTGGCCGACATCAAGGCGGCCTTTGCCCGCAAGCTACAGCCCGAAAAAATGATCACCGTGATTCTGGGAGCCACGCCATGAAATACGCCGCCGTCGCGAGCGACAAAAAGACTGAAAAAATGCCCGAAAAAAAGCCCGCCAAATCGGGCAAGGTGGTGGCGCGCAAGGCCAAGCCGCCCGGCGAAATCCGCATCATCGGCGGGCAGTACAAGCGCACCAAGCTGCCGGTTGCCAACAAGCCCGGCCTGCGCCCCACGCCCGACCGCGTGCGCGAAACCCTGTTCAACTGGCTGGGCCAGGACTTGACGGGCTGGCGCTGCGCCGACGTGTTTGCCGGCACCGGCGTGCTGGGCTTTGAGGCCGCCTCGCGCGGCGCGGCCGAGGTCTTGCTGTGCGAGCAGGATCCGGCGCTGGTGCTGCAGCTGCAGGCGCTGAAGGCCCGCCTTGAGGCCCAGATGGTCAAGGTCGAGCGCGGCGATGGGCTCAGTCTGCTCAGGCGGCTGATGCCGGGCAGCCAGCAGTTGGTGCTGCTGGATCCGCCCTTCGAGTCCGACCTGTTTGCGCCCGCGCTCAAGGCCGCCGCGCAGGCGATTGGCGAAGCCGGGCTGGTCTATCTGGAAGCGCCCAGAATGTGGCTGGACGAGGAGTTACTGCCGCTGGGCCTGCAAGTGCACCGCAGCGGCAAGGCGGGCGCGGTGCATTTTCACCTGCTCGTCAGGGTTAAGGCCTGAGCCGGCGGGCCTTCGGGCCTGCCGGGGCATAATTCCCCCATGTCCATGCCCCCCCCACCATCGGCCCGGGTTGCCGTTTACTCAGGCACTTTTGACCCCTTCACCCTGGGCCATGCCGACGTGGTGCAACGCGCCGCCGGGCTGTTTGACCGGCTCATTGTTGCGGTGGCGGTGGCGCACCACAAAAAGACACTGTTTTCGCTGGAAATCCGGGTGCAGCAAGTGCGGGCAGCGACTCAAGGCATGGCGAATGTGACGGTGCTGCCGTTTGACGGCCTAATCATGGATTTTTGCGCCGCGCAAAACGCCTGCGCCGTGGTGCGAGGAATCCGCAACCTGACGGATTTTGACTACGAAGCCCAGATGGCCGCCATGAACCGCAAGCTGCGGCCCGCGGTGGAAACGGTTTTTCTGCTGCCCGACGCACAGCAGGCATGTATCAGCAGCACGCTGGTGCGCGAGATCAGCAAGCTGGGCGGCGAAGTCAGCCAGATGGTGAGCCCGGCCGTGGCGCTGGCGCTGCGTTCGGCGCATACTGCCGATACGGCGGCAGCGAAAGGAGGCTGAACATGGCCTTGATGATTACCGACGAATGCATCAACTGCGACGTCTGCGAGCCCGAATGCCCGAACCAGGCGATTTACCTGGGCAAGGAAATCTACGAGATAGACCCGCACAAATGCACCGAATGCGTCGGCCATTTTGACGAACCGCAGTGTGTGCAGGTCTGCCCGGTGGCCTGCATCCCGGTCAACCCGCAGCACATCGAAAGCCGCGAAACGCTGTGGCAAAAATACCAGCGGCTGACGGCTGCCGTGCCGGCGGCCAGGCATGTGGCCGGCAGCAAATAACGGTTCTTACAGGTCTTTCTGGCCGCTGGCCCAATAGCGGCGGGCGCAGCCAGCTATCGAAACAGGAGCGGATGAGGGCTGGCAATCAGTCTTCGGTTTCTATCCTGCGCGGCGGCTTGGGGCGCGGCGGCTGGCTGGTGTGAATCATCATGGTGGCTTTTTCCATCTCGCCGTTCAGCAGTTCGGGCACCGCCTTCAGGCAGCGCGCAATGCAGTCTTCAATGGCCGTGCGGTGCTCGCCCGAGGGCTTTTTCAGCACCCAGCTCACCACCTCGGCCTTGACGCCGGGATGGCCCACGCCTATGCGCAGCCGCCAGTAGTCGGCCGTGCCCAGCTGCGCATGAATGTCGCGCAGGCCGTTGTGGCCGGCATGGCTGCCGCCGAACTTGAGCTTGACCTGGCCCGGAACAATGTCCATCTCGTCATGCGCCACCAGCACTTCTTCGGGCGCAATCTTGAAAAACCGCGCCAGCGCAGCCACCGATTTGCCCGAGACGTTCATGAAGGTCAGCGGCTTGAGCAGCCACACGGTTTGCCCGTTGACGCTGGTGCGGGCGACCTGGCCGTGGTAGTTCCTGTCCAGGCTGAGCGGCGCCTTCAGTTCGCGCGCCAGCGCGTCAATCCACCAGAAGCCGGCGTTGTGGCGCGTGGCCTCGTATTCGGTGCCGGGATTGCCCAGGCCAACAAACAGTTTGATCATGGTGTGGTGCGTCAGAAAGGGAAGGGTGCTGCGGACGGTGAAGAGGGCGCCAGCCGGCTGGGCGTGGACCCTGCCCGGGATTATCGGGCCAGGCCAAGAAAAGCGGCCCTTACCCTCTGGCGAGGATAAGGGCCGCGGACCTTTTCAGGTCAAGGCTGGAAAAAGAAAATTACTTCTTCTTGCCTGCAGCCTTGGCAGCCTTGGCATCAGCAGGTGCGGCGGCGGCAGGCGCGGCCTCGGCCTCCACCTTGAGGGCCGTCACGGACACCAGTGCCGGGTTTTCCTGGCCCTTGGCGACAAACTTCGCGCCCTTTGGCAGCGTGATGTCTTTCACATGCAGCGAGCTGCCTTTTTTCATGCCGCTCAAGTCAACGGCGATGAACTCGGGAATGTCCGAAGGCAGGCAGGAGATCGTCAGCTCGTTCAGCACATGGTTGATCAGGCAGTTTTCGGTCTTGACCGCTGGGGACTCTTCTTCGCCGCTGTAGTGCAAAGGCACTTTCACGGTCATGCGGGTCTTGGCTTCAACGCGCTGGAAGTCGATGTGCTGAATCTGCTGCTTGAACGGGTGCATTTGGATATCGCGCAGCAAGACCTTGTGCTCTTTGCCGGCCAGTTCCATCTCGAGGATGGAGGAATGGAAGGCTTCCTTCTTGATGGCGTGCCACAAGGCGTTGTGATCGATCTCGATCAGCGTGGCCTCGGCGGTGCCACCGTAAACGATACCGGGCGTGCGGCCCGTGATGCGGAGACGGCGGCTCGCACCCGTGCCCTGCTTGGCGCGCTCAAAAGCGACGAATTTCATAAACTACTCCTTCTTGGGGCGGGCCGCGACCAGCTTACCCCGACATAAAAAGGCTGCTCAGGCGCCGGAGATGAATCCTCGCGCCGGGCAGCCACCTTTTTGTTTCAGATCAGAACAAGCCGTCCTGGTCAGAAAACAAACTCATGACCGACTCTCCCTTGGAGATGCGCTGAATGGTTTCAGCGATCAGCGGTGCCACGGAGAGCTGGCGAATCTTGGTGCAATTCTTGGCGTTGTCGCTCAGCGGAATGGTGTTGGTGATCACCACTTCATCGAGGGCGTCGCCCTTGGCAATGCGTTCGATGGCCGGGCCCGAAAAAATCGGGTGCGTGCAATAGGCATAGACTTTCTTGGCGCCACGGTCTTTCAGCACCTCGGCCGCCTTGACCAGCGTGCCGGCGGTGTCGATCATGTCGTCCATGATCACGCAGTTGCGGCCTTCGATGTCGCCGATCACATGCATGACTTCCGACACATTGGCCTTGGGCCGGCGCTTGTCGATGATGGCCATGTCGCAACCGAGCTGTTTGGCCAGCGCGCGGGCGCGCACCACGCCGCCCACATCGGGCGAGACGACCATCAGGTCGGTGTAATTGCGCTGGCGCAAATCGCCCAGCAGCACCGGCGAGGCGTAAATGTTGTCGACCGGGATGTCGAAAAATCCCTGAATCTGGTCGGCATGCAGGTCCATGGTCAGGACGCTGGTCACGCCGACGGCCTGCAGCATGTTGGCCACCACCTTGGCCGTGATGGGCACGCGCGCCGAACGCGGGCGGCGGTCTTGCCGGGCATAGCCGAAATAGGGAATCACGGCGGTGATCCGCTCGGCCGATGCGCGCTTCAGGGCATCGACCATGACCAGCAGTTCCATCAGGTTGTCGTTGGTCGGGGCGCAGGTCGACTGCACCACGAACACGTCGCGGGCGCGCACGTTTTGCTGGACTTCGACGGTGACTTCACCGTCTGAAAAACGGCCCACATGGGCAGCGCCCAGTGAAATGCCCAGGTGCTGGGCGATCTCGGCGGCCATGCTCGGATTGGCATTGCCGGTGAAAATCATGAAGTCGGGGTGGTGCGTTTGCATGTGGGACTCAGCGAGAGTTGGGCTTGAACGTGGCTGAAATTGTTATCGAGGCAAAAGGCGCGCGATGGAAACACGCGGCAAAGGGGACTTGGCAGTGAGTGCCCCATACCAATGTATGCCTGAGTTTCCAAAAACATACAGACCCGCAAGCGGGCCTGTATTTCACTCTGAGTTCAACCGCCCGCGGCGCTTGATTTAAATTTTGGCAGGGGTGGAAGGATTCGAACCTGCGAATGCCGGAATCAAAATCCGGTGCCTTAACCAACTTGGCGACACCCCTACACAGGACAGTTGTTGCTTTTGATGCAAGGGCCAAATTCAAAGAACCCGGTCTAAGCACAAACCAACAACAAACCTATAACTTGTCTATCAATCGTCGTTTGAAAACATATTCTCAAGAGCCGCCATTTTACCAGCCAGCCAGAGGATGCATTTCCAGGTTGCTGCATTTTCTGATTTTCCAGTCGCCGGGAGTTCCTGGCAAACCGGGCAGATCAATGTCATGCGGCAATTGCGCAAATACGGCACTTCCAGAGCCGGTCATGCGCCCTTCAAGCTGTTGTGCGGAGAGCCAATCGAGCGATTGGGCTATCTGCGGACACAGCGCCTGGGCAACCGGCTGCAAGTCGTTATGGCCAAATCCGAAGATCAGATTATCCAGGCCATTTGCATGTGCAGCAAAGCCTGTGATTGTAGCAGTTTCTGTATCGCGTTTGAGCGAAGGCGCGCTAAAAATACTTTGGGTGGGCAGTCCGGCCGAAGGTTTGACCACCAAAAAGCGGGCCGCCGGCAGGGTGATGGGGGTGATTTTTTCGCCAATGCCTTCCACCCAGGCATGGCCGCCCGAGAGGAAAAATGGCACGTCCGCGCCCAGCGACAGGGCCAGGGTACTCAGCTTGTCGGAGGGCAGCCTGACGCCCCACAGGCGTTGCAGCGCCAGCAGGCAGCTCGCCGCATCCGATGAGCCTCCGCCCATGCCGGCCTGCGACGGGATGCGTTTTTCCAGGCTGATGTGAACACCCAGCGAGCTGCCGCAGGCCGCTTGCAAGGCCCTGGCCGCGCGCACGGCCAGGTCGTCGGCCGGCAGTGGCTCGGGGCTTGCTGAAGCGGGATCGGCCAGGTCGCTCCGGCTGATCTGGCCGTCGCTGCGCAGCTCAAAGTGCAGGGTGTCGCACCAGTCGATCAGCATGAAGACCGACTGCAGCAAGTGGTAGCCATCGGGTCGGCGCCCGGTGATGTGCAAAAACAGGTTGAGCTTGGCGGGCGCGGGGACGTCGTAGAGGGCTTTGAGCGGGCGTGTCACGTGGGCAAGGTGTAAAAAAGGGCGCTGGGTGGCGGCGGGCCTGTGGGTTAGGGGCTGCTGGCGGGATCCAACACGACGCGCAGCTCGGCTTGGGGCGGCGGCTGGGCTCTGCGGGCCGAAATGCGGCCTTCACCGTGGCGGGACAAATCGGCGGACCAGCCGCTGACGCTGGCGTTGTCGCCCTGCAGCCAGGCAAACAGCGCGCTGAGCGGCACGGCGGCCCCCGTCGCCTGCGTCATCAACTCGTCAACCGATGCAAAGTGCTGAATCTTCTGCTTGCCCGAGTCGAGGATGGCTTCACCGGGCGACCAGCGCAGCACGCCAAGCACATTGCCCAGCGGGCTGATCAGGGTCAGCTCGCCGCGCTCGGGCCGGCCCTTGAGTTCAAAGCCGGCCGAGAAGGACTGTGTGGTCTCGCTTTGCACCTGCAGGCTGATGCGGCCCGTCCAGAACGCATTTTTTGAACCCAATGATGCTTCTGTCAAGGGAGGGCGGGCGCATCCAGCTATTAAAAATATAGCAGCCAGGCAGCTTGGAAGCAGGGCTGAGCGCAGGCGGACTGGGCGTAACAAGAGGGGATCCCGGCTTACAGTTTCACCCGCAGGCGCTTGAGCGTCTCCAGCAGGGTTTCGTTGTCGGGGTTGAGCAGCTTGCCTTCCTTCCAGATGGCCAGGGCCCGCTCGCGCTGGCCCAGGCTCCAGAGCACCTCGCCGAAATGCGCGGCAATTTCGGCATCGGGTTTGGCCTTGTAGGCGGCCTCAAAAATCTGCACGGCTTCGGCCTTGTTGCCCATGCGAAATTCGACCCAGCCCAGGCTGTCCCTGATGAAGGGATCGGAGGGCGCGTAGCTCAGTGCTTTCCTGATCAGTTCACGGGCCTCGGGCAGGCGAATGCTGCGCTCGGCGAGCGAATAACCGAGCGCGTTGTAGGCGTGGTGGTAGTCGGGCTTTTGCGCAATGGCCTGGCGCAGCAGCCGCTCCATCTGGTCCAGGCGCCCGAGTTTTTCGGCCATCATGGCCTGGTCGTAGATCAGGTCGGCTTCGTTGGGCGTCTTGACCAGGGCCTGCTCCAGCAAATCGTGCGCCGCCCGGTATTGCTTGAACTCGCGCAGCAGGGCCACTTCGGCGTTGAGTTTGAGCCGTGCGTCGGCGGGGCTGCGCTCGGGCAACTGGCGAATCAGCTGGCGGCCCTGTTCCAGCTTGCCCTGGCTGGCCAGGATGGAAGCGCGCCGGGTTTGCGCCTGGGCCAGGTCCGAGGCGTTGTCGATTTTGCGCAGCCAGCCTTCCGCCGCCGCGAAGTCCTTGCGCTTTTCGGCCAGCTGCGACAGGGACAGGTAGGCCTGGGCCAGGCCACGGCTGCGCTCGGCCCCGGCGCTTTGCGACTGGGCCAGCGCCACATAGCGCTCCAGCGATGTTTGTGCCTGTGCGAACTGGTTGTCCTGCAATTGCAAAGAGCCCAGAACCAGCCAGCCTTCGGGGTAATCGGGTCTTTCGCGGGTCACGACTTGCAACTGGGCGGCCGCCTCTGCGTAGCGCTGCAAGTCCAGCAGCACCTGCGCATAGCTCATGCGGATCTCGGGCGCAGCGTGGGTGTTGCCGGCAAGGTATTTCTGCACCAGGGCTTCAGCCTCGGGCAGTTTCGCGGCCATCAGCTCCAGCGCCAGCAGCGCCGGGCCTTCGTTGCGCGCATCGACGGCCTGGCCGCGGTGGGCCGCTTCAAGTGCGCCACTGTTGTCGCCGGCAGCCAGCCGCATGCGCCCCACGGTGATCCATGCGGCGCTGGCCACGCCGGCACTGGCGGGAGGGGTCAGGTAATTGCCCAAGGCTTCCTGCACCGCCGCGCTGGCCTGCTTTTTGTCAGTGACGCGGGCATAGGCGCGCGGCACCGCCGTCAGAACCGCGGCGCGCTCGGCATCGGGCGCCAGCTCTATTTCGGCTTTCAGCGGTGCGGCCGTGTCGGCGATGCGATTCAGGGCAATCAGGATTTGCAGCACATAGCGGTTGGCTTCGCGCGAGGCGGGCTGGGCCTGTTTCCAGGCGTTGGCGGCTTGCAGCGCGGCATCGCCGGAGTGCGATTGCAGGGCGATGTCGGTGGCCCGCTGGTAGAGCTGCGCGTCATTGGTTTTCCGGGCGGCATCCAGCATCAGGGCAAAGCCGGCCGCCGGTTCGCCGTCTTGAGTGGTGATCTCGCCCACCAGCAACTGATAGAACAGGGCGCTGTCCAGCGCCGATGACGGCGCCGCGGCCTGCGCCGCTTTGGCCTCGGCGAGCTCCGGCACGGCGGGTTCCGGCGCTGCGTTCTGCGCCAGAACCAAGGGGGCTGCCAGCCACAGGCAGCCAAAGGCAAGGCCAAGTTTTTTCATCATCAGGCCATGATAATTGAAGCTCCCGGGACGCGTTTTCCATTTTGTCCTTGGGGTTTGTCCTTGCGCCGATGCTGCTGCGTCCATGTCTAGTTCCTTGTTGGTGAACCTATGCCTGAACTGCCCGAAGTTGAAGTCACTCGCCTGAGCTTTGCCGAACGCATCGCCGGTGCCCGCATCGAGGCCGTGGCCATGGGCAAACCGCTGCGCTGGCCGCTGGGCTGCAAGCCGCAGCAACTGGTGGGCCGGCGCGTGCTTGCCGTGCGCCGGCGGGGCAAATACCTGCTGGTCGATCTCAGCGAGGGCTTGCTGCTGATTCACCTGGGCATGTCTGGCAGCGTGAGCTTTGGCAGCGGCTTGTCCGCGCCGGGCAAGCACGACCATTTTGAGATGGTGACCAGCCTGGGTACGCTGCGCCTGAATGATCCGCGCCGCTTTGGCGCCGTGGTCTATGCCCCGAGCGAAGCAGACCCGGTCGCGCACAAGCTGCTGGGCCGGCTGGGCGTGGAGCCGCTCAGCGAGGCTTTTGATGCGGACGCATTCCACCAGGCGCTCAAGCGCCGGCAGACGGCCATCAAGCAGGTCTTGCTGGGGGGCGAGACGGTGGTGGGCGTGGGCAATATTTACGCGTCCGAGGCCTTGTTTCTGGCCGGCATCCGCCCGACCACCAAAGCCTGCCGCATCAGCAAAGCCCGTTCAGCCCTGCTTCACCGCGCCATTCAACAGGTGTTGACACAGGCCGTTACGAAGGGGGGCAGCACTCTGAAGGATTTTTCCAATGCCTGGGGCGAGTCGGGCTACTTTCAGCTGGAAGCCATGGTGTATGACCGCGGCGGCTTGCCCTGCAAAGTGTGTGCCGCGACCATCAAAAGCATACGGCAAGGACAGCGTTCGACTTTTTACTGCGCCAGCTGCCAGAAACCGTGAGCGCCCCGCGGGCGCTGCCCATGGTTCCTCCAGAGGGTCAGATGGGCGATGCTATATTGGCCGTTCACACTTTTACGGTTGTCCATGTCTTTTAACGAAAAATTTGACCAGCACGGCGCCTGGCGACGCGAATTTGCACTGCGTCTGAAGCTGCTTGCCGAATGGATGAAAGACCATGAGCTGCTTGATGCGGCGGTGGAGGAGCGGCTGCACCGGCTGGAGTCGCAACTGCGCTCCGACAAGGTCATGGTGGCTTTTGTGGCCGAGTTTTCGCGCGGCAAGTCCGAGTTGATCAATGCCATTTTCTTCGCCGGTTATGGCCGCCGCATCATGCCCGCGAGTGCCGGACGCACCACCATGTGCCCGACCGAACTGGGCTATGACGCCGATGTGCCGCCCTGCCTGCGCCTGTTGCCGATCGAGACGCGCCTGCAGACGCAGGCGCTGATGGAATGGCGCCTGGTGCCCGAGAAATGGACGCGCATTGACCTGGACGTGAACGACCCGGCGCAGCTGGCGCAGGCGCTGGAGAAGGTGGCCGAAGTCCGGCAGGTCAGCGAAGACGAGGCCCGTGCCCTCGGCTTCTGGCATGACAGCAGCCCGGACGACAACCCGCTGGTTGGTGCCGACGGACTGATAGAGGTGCCGAAATGGCGCCATGCGCTCATCAATATTGCCCATCCCTTGCTCAAGCAGGGGCTGGTCATTCTGGATACACCGGGTTTGAACGCCATTGGCGCCGAGCCTGAATTGACGGTAAGCCTGATTCCCCAGGCGCATGCGGTGGTCTTCATCCTGGCGGCTGATACCGGTGTGACCAAGTCCGACCTGTCGATCTGGCGCGAGCACCTGATCACCGAGGGCGATGGCGGTGATGCACGGCTGGTGGTGCTGAACAAAATTGACACCATGTGGGACGCCTTGAACACACCCGAGCAGGTGCAGGCGCAAATTGACAGGCAAAGGGCCACGTCGGCCGAAATCCTGGGCCTGCCCGAATCGCAGGTGGTTCCCGTTTCGGCGCAAAAAGGACTGCTGGCCAAGGTCACCAGCGACCAGTCGCTGCTGCAGGCCAGCCGTTTGCCCATGCTGGAGCAGGCCCTGAGTCAGGGCGTGATGGGACAGCGCCAGAAAATACTGCGCACGGCGGTAGCCGGCGGCATTGGCGAGTTGAGGGGCGAGGCCGGGCGGGCCATGCACATTCGCCGGCGCGATCTGGCCGAGCAGATGATTGAGCTGCGCGGCTTGCGGGGCAAAAACGCTTCGGTGATCCAGCATATGCGCGCCCGCATCGAGCAGGAACAGGCTGAATTTGATGGCAGCGGTGCCCAAATTTATGCGGTGCGCTCGGTACACCTCAAATTGCTGCGCGAGGTCTTTAATTTGCTCAGCACGCCAAGGCTGAAGGCCGAGCTGACCGAGTTGACCCATGCGCTCAAGCAGCCGGGAATCAAGCTGGGCGTTAAAAAGGCCTATGGCCAGACCTTTTCGCGGCTGCGCGAAGGCCTGCAAAAGTCCCAGGTGCTCAGTGGCGAAATCCAGTCCATGCTGACCGCGTCGTTCCGGCAGCTCAATGCCGAATTCAGCTTTTCGCTGCAAGCCCCTCAAGAGCCTGATTTGACGCGTTATGCCCAGGACCTGGAACAAATAGAGCGCGGCCATTTGCAGTATCTGGGGGTCGGCAATGTGCTGAAACTCTCGCAGGCCGAATTTTCCGAGCGCCTGGTTCGCGCCCTGGCGACCCGCCTGCGGATGGTGTACGAGTCTGCATTGGGCGAGGTGGAACTCTGGAACAAGTCGGCGGCCTCCCAGCTGGACGCGCAACTGCGCGAGCGGCGCCGCAATTTCGGGCGCCGGCTGGAGGCGATTGAGCGCATCCAGCAGGCCGCCGCTGGCCTGGATGAACGTATTGCCGAAATTGACGAGCAGGAGGGTGTTCTCCAGCAGCTGGATGCCAAGCTGGCGGAGCTGACCGCGGACCTGATGAGCGCGTCGGCGCCGCCGCTCAAAGCGCCTGATTCCTTCATCCCTGCGGACATGAGCCTGACCCAGGCGGCTTGAGCGGTGGCGGCTTTTACCACTCCTTCGCGCAGCAGTGGCGCGCTTGATCCGGCTATGAGCCTGGCCAGCGCTGGGCCTGAGCCGGCGCCAACGGCCTATTCAGGTTTTGCCGGGGAAATTGTGCGCTGGCAAATGGCGCATGGACGCAACAGCCTGCCCTGGCAAAACACGCGCGATCCATACCGCGTGTGGCTGTCGGAGATCATGCTCCAGCAGACCCAGGTCGCCACCGTTCTTGACTATTACGCCCGGTTTTTGCAGCGCTTTCCCACCGTGCGCGAACTCGCGGCGGCCGGGCAGGATGAGGTGCTGGCCTTGTGGAGCGGCCTGGGTTATTACAGCCGCGCACGCAATCTGCATCGTTGCGCGCAGGACGTGGTGGCGCTGCATGCGGGACAGTTTCCGCGTACGGCGGAGCAGCTGCAGACCTTGCCCGGCATAGGCCGTTCGACGGCAGCCGCCATTGCGTCGTTTTGCTTTGGAGAGCGGGTCGCCATTCTGGATGGCAATGTGAAGCGGGTGCTCTCGCGGGTGCTGGCCTTTTCTGCGGACCTGGCGCAAAGCGCCAATGAGCGTGAACTCTGGAGCCGGGCTACGGAGCTGCTGCCCGAGCAGAATTTGCCAGAAACCATGCCGCGTTATACGCAGGGGCTGATGGACCTGGGTGCCACGGTTTGCACCGGCCGGCAGCCGCAGTGTCTGCTGTGCCCGGTACAGACCCTGTGCGGTGGCCGCGCGACCGGTGAACCCGGCAACTACCCCGTCAAAACGCGGAAACTAAAACGCAGCGCGCAAGCCCTAAGCCTGCTGTGGGCGCAAAGACCCGACGGTTCGGTCTGGCTGGAAAAGCGCTCCAGCCCCGGTATTTGGGGCGGCTTGTATTGCCTGCCTGTCTTTGACAGTGACGATGCGCTGAAAGAGCTTTTACCGCCAGGCCTGCAGGCCAGGCTGGAGCCGCTGCCGCATTTTGTTCATGTGCTGACGCACAAGGACCTGCACCTCGCCCCCTGGATTGCGGGCTTTCGGGCCGGCCAGGCGATGCCGACGGCGATGATCTCACAGGCGCGTCCCGGCGCCTGGTTCAGGCAGGCTGAATGGCCGGATCTGGGCCTGCCTGCGCCCATTCGCAAGCTGCTGGCGCAAGCATGATTTTGGCGGCTGATCAGCCCGCATCCAGCTCGCGATGCCGCTTCAGCGTCGGCCACTGGCGGGCGAACGCCTCGGCCAGCATTTCCACGAGATAAACCGAGCGGTGCTGGCCACCGGTGCAGCCAATGGCCACGGTGACATAGCTGCGGTGGTCGCGCACCAGCGCCTGCAACCAGTGATTCAGGAATTGTTCAATGTGCTTGAACATGTCGTCGACCTCGGCGTGCGTCTTCAGGTAGTCGGCAACGGCCTGGTCGCGCCCTGTCAGGTCGCGCAGGCCGGATTCGTAATGCGGGTTGGGCAGCATGCGCACATCAAACACATAGTCGGCATCGAGGGGAACGCCGCGCTTGAAGGCAAATGACTCAAACACCAGCGTCAGCTGGGTGGTCGGAGCCGAGATCAGCGATTTCACGTAGCCTTGCAGCTGCGAGGAGCGGATCATGCTGGTGTCAAGCACATGCGCCTGTTCGCGCATTTCGCCGAGCAGTTCGCGCTCCAGCTCAATCGCATCGACCAGTGCCCGGTGCTGGTCGGAGGCATCGACGTGCGACAGGGGGTGAAGCCGGCGGGTTTCGGAAAAACGCCGCACCAGCGTCTCGGTATCCGCATCCAGAAACAGCGACTGCATCTTGACGCCCTGCGCCCGCAGTTGCCGCAACTGCTGGGGCACCAGCGGCAGTGAGGTGGCGCTTCGCACATCCATGGCGATGGCCACTTTTCGGGCCTCGTGTTGCTGCTCCAGTGCCACAAAAGGGGTGAGCAGTTCGGGCGGAAGATTGTCCACGCAGTAATAGCCTGCATCTTCCAGTGCGTGCAGGGCCACGGATTTTCCGGAGCCTGACATGCCGGTGATGAGGACCATTGCCAGTGCCATTTCAGCGCTCCAGCAGTTCTTTGGCGTGCGCCAGCGTGGTGCCCGATAAGCGCTCGCCACCCAGCATGCGGGCAACTTCGGCCACGCGCTGCTCGCCGTTGACATGGTCCACGTTGCTGATGGTGAGGCCTTTTTCGGTGCGCTTGGCGACGACGAGGTGCTGGTCGGCGCAGGCCGCGACCTGGGGCAAATGGGTGACCGCCATCACCTGCCGGTCTTTGCCCAGTTGCTTCATCAGTCGGCCCACGGTTTCCGCCACGGCTCCGCCCACGCCAGAGTCAACTTCATCAAATATCAGTGTTTGCGCCTGCCCGAGCTGGCTGGTGGTGACGGCAATTGCCAGCGCAATACGTGACAGCTCGCCGCCCGACGCGACCTTGCCAACCGGCCGCGGCGTGCTGCCGCTATGGCCGGCCACCAGGAATTCGGCCTGTTCCAGCCCAAACTGTGCCGGCTGCTCAAGCTGGCTGAGCGCCACCTCAAATTTTCCGCCCTGCATGCCCAGGCCCTGCATGGCTTGTGTGATGGCCTTGGCCAGCAGCGGTGCTGCCTTGCCGCGGGATTTGGAGATTCGCCTGGCCTCTTCCAGATAGGCCGACCGGGCATGGTTCTCGTTTTTTTCCAGCTGGGCCAGATCGGCGGCTTCGTCAAGCTTGTGGAGTTCGCCTTGCCAGCCCGCCAGCAACTCAGGCAATTCGGCTGGGGGGCGTTTGTAGCGCCTGGCCAGGCTGACCCAGAGAGACAGGCGCTCATCCAGCTCGATCAGGCGCTGCGGCTCCAGTTCGGCGTGGCGCGCATAGCCGTGCAGTGAATGCACGGTGTCCTCGATTTGTGCCAGTGCGCCGTTCAAAACCTCGCCAAGCCCTTTGAATTCGGGTTCTATGTGCTCCTGATTTTGTAGCGATTGAATGGCGCGAGCGAGCAGAGCAGCGGCGTTGTCGTCGGCCTCCTGCAGGGCCTCCACGGCGGTCTGCACCGCATCGCGCAAGGCCTGGGCATTGGACAGGCGCCCATGCTGGGCATTGAGCTCGATCCATTCATCCGGGCCGGGCGCCAACTTGTCCAGCTCGCCGATTTGCCAGGCCAGGCGTTCACGCTCGCGCTGCAGGCTGTCTTGAGCGGCACGCGCTTGCGCCAATGCGGCTTGGGCCTGGCGCCACTGTTGCCAGCGCTCGGACAATGGCTCGGTGGCCACTTGTGCATAGGCGTCCAGCAAGCCGCGCACGGCCTCTGGCCGGGTCAGGCTTTGCCAGGCATGCTGGCCATGAATGTCCACCAACTGGTCGGCGATGTCCCTGAGCTGGCTGGCGGTTGCCGCGCTGCCATTGATCCAGGCCCGGCTCTTGCCTTGCGCATCAATCGTGCGGCGCAGCAGCAGGCTGTCTGCCGCTTCGAAGCCGGCCTGCTCCAGCCATGGCATCAAACCGGAGGGACTGTCAAATTCGGCACTGATCTCGCAGCGAGAAGCGCCCTCGCGGACCACGCCGACATCGGCGCGCGCACCGAGCGCCAGTTGCAGTGCATCAATCAATATCGATTTGCCGGCCCCGGTTTCGCCGGTGAGAACCGTAAATCCATCGGATAAATTCAGATCCAGCTCGTGGACGATGACGAAATCGCGAAGCGAGATGCTTTTGAGGCTCATGACTTAGTCCAGGGCAGGGGCAGGGCGGCGCTCAGGCACCACCCTCGTTCCAGTGCAGTTTTTTGCGCAAGGTATCAAAATAAGTCCATCCCTTGGGGTGCAGGAAGCGCACTTGGTGCTCCGAACGCCTGACGGTGATCCTGTCGCCATGCAGCAAGGTGGCCAGCGACTGCATGTCAAAGTTGGCGCTGGCATCCCTGCCTGCTACTATTTCGATAGCAATTTCCCCAGAGTCCGAAAGGACGATTGGCCTGTTTGACAAGGTATGCGGGGCGATGGGAACCAGAATCCAGCCGGCGATCGAGGGGTGCAGCAAGGGGCCGCCGGCCGACAGGGCATAGGCGGTGGAGCCGGTTGGCGAGGCGATGATCAGGCCGTCCGCGCGCTGGTTGGCCACAAAGCGGCCATCGACTTCCACGCGCAACTCCACCATGCCGGCGGTTGCGCCACGGTTGACCACGACGTCGTTCATGGCCGTCGCGCTGAAAACGCAGCGGCCGTCGCGTATCACCTTGGCCCGCATCATCCAGCGCCTGTCCTCTTCGAACTCGCCGCGCAGCATGGGCTTGAGCGTGTCCTGGTAATCATCGAAGGCGATGTCGGTGATGAAGCCGAGCCGACCCTGGTTGATGCCCACCAGCGGCACGCCGAATTGGGCCAGCAGCCGGCCTATGCCCAGCATGGTCCCATCGCCGCCAACCACCAGCGCCAGGTCGCACTGGGCGCCTATCTGCGCTGTATTGAGCGTGGAAAATTGTGTCAGGCCGGTGTTGCTGGCGGTGTCTTGTTCAATCGCGACATCGCAGCCCTGCATGCCCAGAAAATGCGCGATGTCTTCCAGTGCTGAACGGGAGCCCTGGGCGTGGTATTTGCCGATCAGGGCGACATGGCGAAATTGCGACTTCATCGGTAAATTACATCACAACATGGTGACCGAAGCTTCGTAAAATGTCCCTATGCTAGATGATCGTGCCCGGTTGTTGTTGAAAGCGCTGGTCGAGCGCTATATTGCTGATGGTCAGCCGGTGGGATCGCGCACACTGTCCAAGGCCTCGGGTCTTGAGTTGTCGCCCGCCACCATACGCAATGTGATGAGCGATCTGGAGGAACTGGGCCTGATCGTCAGCCCGCATACTTCCGCCGGCCGCATTCCCACGGCCCGGGGCTATCGCCTTTTTGTGGACACCATGCTGACCCTGCAGCGCGACCCGCTGTCTTCAGGGGGGCGCATTCCTGCGCCCCGGCTTGCGCCCGACCAGCCGCAGAAAGTCCTGAGCAACGCCGCCCACTTGCTGTCCAGCCTGTCGCAGTTCGTCGGGGTGGTCATGGCGCCACGCCGCACCTCGGTGTTCCGGCATATCGAGTTTTTGCGCCTGTCTGAAAAACGTTTTCTGGTGATCATCGTCTCGCCGGATGGTGATGTCCAAAACCGCGTCATCTTTACCGAGGCCGATTACACCCAGTCGCAACTGGTCGAAGCCGCCAATTTTCTCAACTCGCACTACGCGGGCATGGCCATTGAAGAGGTGCGCGAGCGCCTGAAAAACGAGGTGGAGGCGCTCAGGGGTGAAATAGCCACCTTGATGCAGGCAGCGGTTCAGGTCAGTTCCGAGGCGATCGAGTCACGCGATGAAGTAGTGGTTTCCGGTGAACGCAACCTGCTGGCCGTCAGTGATTTTTCCGGTGACATGGGCAATTTGCGCAAGCTCTTCGATCTGTTTGAGCAAAAGGCGCAATTGATGCGCTTGCTGGATGTCTCCAGCCAGGCCGAAGGCGTGCGCATATACATAGGCGGTGAAAGTCAGGTCATCCCGTACCAGGAGCTGTCGGTGGTGACAGCGCCGTACGAGGTCGATGGCCAGGTCGTGGGAACCTTGGGTGTGATTGGCCCGATGCGCATGCCCTACGAAAAAATGATCCAGATTGTCGATATCACCTCAAAACTGGTCAGCACCGCGCTCAGCCACAGCAAGTAGGCCCTTACAATCTATCT
>CAZWDK010000007.1:0-6281 GCA_964633095.1 uncultured Polaromonas sp.
TCTGGCAACGGCAGCAGCAAAATCGCCAGAAACCCCTTGTTTTACTGTGCTTCCTGCACATTTCCCATGGTTTCTCTCGATGGATTTCCCAAAAAAACAACAGTTTGCGGTGCAACATAAGGTTTCATAACCATACACACGGCATAGCCAATTTCGGTGACATTTGAGTCCGGGAGCTTTCACGGGGGTTTCTCCCATCCGCCCGGCACAAGGGCATATCCGAGTTATCCCCCCTGTCAACTTGAAAAATTTAAGGACTTATCAATGAACATCGAATTTGCACGAATGGGTATTGTGTACCTACACCTTATCGCTTGTTGTGTGGCGATTGGCCTTGTTCTGACCAGCGACATTGCCATGGTCAAACAACTCTTCAAGGCCGATCCGGCCGAGCGACTGGACTCCAATCACCTGTCGGACCTGCAAACCACCGTGTCGCGTGCGCTGATTGTGCTGTGGCTCACCGGGGTGGCCATCATTTCGCTGGACGCCTCCATCAAGGGCTGGGGCTATTTCGCCAATCCGAAATTGCAGTCGAAGATTGCGATCGTCGCCTTGCTGACGGTGAACGGCTTTGCGCTGCACAAATACGTGCTGCCGGCAATGCAGAAGGCGGGCTCGCTGCTCAAGCTGACCTTCAGCCAGCGCAACCTGGCCCTCTTCACCGGCGCGGTGTCGGGCGTGTCCTGGTTCTATGCCGCCATGCTGGGCATTGCCCGTCCGCTCAACTGGAAGTATTCGCTGCTTGAGATCCTGGCGGCCTATCCGGTGCTGATCGCCGGTGGCTTTGCCTCCATGGTGCTGCTCACGGCCTGGTCCCAACGCAAGGCCAGCGAAAAATCCAGCAGCAAGTCCAGCGCTTACGCCGGGGCCTACCAGGGAAGTTTGGCCGGCGCGCGCTAAGCGGCACGGTCAAATCCAGCCACCCGGCTGAGCGCCGCGTCAGCGGCTCACTGAAAACGGCGCTTTGAACTCTTCAAAGCGCCGTTTTTTCATGCCCGCGGCCCGCTCACCGCTGCTGCGCCGCAAGACCGGCTCCGCCAGTGCTGCCAGGATTTTCCCTATAAAATAAAGCCTCAGCCCGCAATCCACGGGCGCAAGCAGCTATTAATTCAGTAGCAAATCAATGACACCCCCGGCCACCATGAAATACCTCTCGGGCTACCCCGACAGCCTGAAGGCACAGGTGCAGCAGCTCCAGCATCAGGGCCGGCTGGGCGACATGCTG
This sequence comes from uncultured Polaromonas sp., assembly GCA_964633095.1. Taxonomy (GTDB): domain Bacteria; phylum Pseudomonadota; class Gammaproteobacteria; order Burkholderiales; family Burkholderiaceae_C; genus Polaromonas. The sequence goes on from CAZWDK010000007.1 coordinate 1,229, forward strand.
CTGGCCAAATACCGCCACGCCCATGGCGTGCGAACCGACAAGGCCTTGTACGACTACGTGATGGGCCTCAAGAGCGACTTTTTGCGCAGCTCGGAGCCGCTGTCCAAGGTCGCCTTTGACAGCAAGCTGCATGTGATTGCCCATGCGCTGGGCACGCACACCACCGTCTCAAGGGTGCAGGGCAGCAAGCTCAAGGCCAAACGCGAAATCCGCGTCGCCACGCTGTTCAAGGAGGTGCCGCTGGAGTTCCTAAGGATGATTGCGGTCCATGAGCTGGCCCATATCAAGGAAAAAGCCCATGACAAGGCCTTTTACCAGCTCTGTACCCATATGGAGCCGCAATACCACCAGTATGAGTTTGACCTGCGGGTCTACCTGACGCACATGGAGGCGGCGGGCAAGCTGGACTGGCCCGCGAGCGCCCAGGCCATCGCCTAGGGCCCGCGGTCTACCCGGTGGACAGGGGCGGGTTCCACGCGGCCAGCCGCGCCAGGCGCTCAAACACCATGTCGGTCACCACGGCCAGCATGCCCACCAGCACCGCCCCCTGCAACACATAGGCGGTGTTGAAGCCGCTGAGGCCCACGATGATGGGTGAGCCCAGGGTTTTGGCACCCACGGTGGAGGCGATGGCGGCGGTGCCTATGTTGATGATGACGGAGGTGCGCACGCCGTACAGCCAGACCGGCAGTGCCAGGGGGACTTCGACCTGGCGCAAGCACTGCCAGGGCGACATGCCCATGCCAGTGGCCGACTGGCGCACCGATTCCGGAACCGACTGCAGGCCCGACACGCTGCCCTGCAGCACCGGCAGCAAGCCGTACAAGGCCAGGGCCATGAGTGCCGGCAGCTCGCCAAAACCCAGCACAGGCACCGCCACCGCCAGCACCGCCACCGGTGGAAAGGTCTGACCCATGGACACCACGGTCTCCACCACCGGCCTGAACTGCCGCCCTATCGGACGTGTGATCCAGATCGCGATGGCGCTTCCAAGCAGCACCGACACCGCGCTGGACAGGCCCACCAGCTTGCAGTGCTGCCACAACAGTTGCGCAAACGGCTCCTGGCCATACACCGGGCGGTCCAGCTTGGGAAACAGGCTGGAGAAAAAGGGCTGTGAATGCGGCAGCCAGAGCAGCAGCGCCGCCAGCGCCAGCACGGCCCACAGCAGCCTGTCCCCGGCCAGCCCGGCCAGGCGCCGCAGCCCGCCCGCGCTAGCCATCGGAAGGCCCGGCCTTGCGAAAAATATCCGCGGCATGCAGCACGCCGGCGTGCGCGCCAGCGGCGTCCGTCAAGTTCACCACCGCGAGCCGGTGCATGGCCAGATAAGACACCGCCTCACGCAGCGTGGTGGCCGCTGGCAGGCCGGGGCCCTGGCGTTGCGGTTCTTGCCGCGCCAGGTTCTGGGCCGACTGGAGCGACAAGAGTTTGATGCCGATGTCGCCGCGGCCTACAAAGTCGACCACCAAGGCGTTGGCCGGTGCGGCCAAAAGCTCCAGCGGCGCAGCCACCTGCACAATCCTGCCCTGGTCCAGCAGCACGATTTTGGTGGCCAGGCGCAAGGCCTCGTCAACGTCGTGGGTGACCATCACGATGGTCTTGCCCGAAGCCTGGTGCACGCGCTTCATCTCCAGCTGCAGCGAGGCCCGGATCACCGGGTCCAGGGCGCCAAACGGCTCGTCCATCAGCAGCACATCCGGGTCAGCCGCCAGCGCGCGGGCCACGCCCACGCGCTGCTGCTGGCCGCCCGACAGCTGGTGCGGGTAGCGTGTCCTATAGGTTTCTGGGTCCAGGTCGAACAGCTGCAGCAGCGTGGTGACGCGATCGCGGATCTTGGGCGCCGTCCAGCCCAGCATCTGGGGCACGGTGGCAATGTTGCGCTCCACCGTCCAGTGCGGAAACAGGCCCACGGACTGGATCGCGTAGCCCATGCGCAGGCGCAGCTCGCGCACCTTGAAGCTGTAGATTTCTTCGCCGTCCAGCAGAATTCTTCCCGCATCATGGTTTTCCATGCGGTTGATCATCTTGAGCATGGTGGACTTGCCCGAGCCCGACGCTCCGATCAGGACCACAAACTCGCCGCGCTCGATCTTCAGGCTCAGCCCGTCTATGGCCGTGACGGGGCCATAGGACTTGCTGATGTTCTGGAACTCGATCATGGCAGCGCGCTCTGTGCCGGGGCGCTTGGGCTGGCCAGGCGGATCAACAGCTTGAACGCCACATCGGCCAGCACCCCCAGGGCGATGATGGGCACGACGCCCAGCAACACCAGGTCCTGCGCGCTGCTGAACAGCCCTTCAAACATGATGGCACCCAGCCCGCCCGCCCCGATCAGCGCGGTGACGGCGGCCAGCCCCACCGCCTGAATGATGGCGGTGCGCACGCCGCCCAGCACCACCGGCAGCGCCAGGGGCAGCTCGATGCGCCCAAAAATCTGCCAGCGCGTCATGCCCATGCCGGTGGCTGCCTCAATCACACCGGACGGCACCTGCGCCAGGCCTGCCACGGTGGCCCTGACCACCGGCAGCAAACCATACAGGGTCAGCGCAATCACGGCCGGCGCCAGCCCCACGCCACTGATGCCGGCCCTGGCAAGCGCGGGCCAGCTAGAGGCCAGCAGGGCCAGCGGCGCCATCAGCAGGCCAAACAGGGCAATCGAGGGAATGGTTTGAATGATGTTGAGCAGCGGAAACAGCGCGCCGGCAATCCTGGTTTTTTGACAGGCCAGCCAGCCCAGCGGCAGGCCCAGGCACAGGGTAAAGGCCGCCGCCAGCAGCACGATCTGCATGTGCCGGAGCACCACGCCCATCAAGCTGTCGGAGCGGTTGGCATACTCTTTCATGATGGAAAGCTCGTCGCACCAACCCGATGCCAGCATCCAGCCCACCGGCACCGCCACCGTCACAACCACGGCCAGCCGCAGCAGGCTGCCGGCCCGCAGGCGCTGCAAGCCATCGGCCGCGATCAGGCCCGACAGCAGCAACACGGCCCAGAACCCGCCCCCCAGTGAAGTCCGGGCGATGGCGAAACCGGTCTGGGCAAGCAGGACAGCCTGCAGGCCCGCCAGCCAGACCAGGCCGTTGACCAGCCCACAGGAAACGATGAGCACAGCCCACAGCACGGCGCGCCCCGGCCGCAGAAATGCGGCCAGCAGCAGGCCGGCCATCAAAGCCGCCAGCAGCAAGCCAGGGCCTTGCAGCAGCGCGGCAAAAAAAACCGGTTCTCCCGACACCAGCCGGTTGGGCGCCACCTTCAAAAACGGCAGCCCGTACAAGGCGCCCGCCAGCAGCCATGACAAGGCAGCAAGCGCAGGGTTCCACCGTGCGGCAGGACTCCCCTTGTCAAGGCCAGCGTCGTTCAAACGGACACCCACCGGGGCCTCGGGACGCGCTTACTTCAACAGCCCCTTGGACCTGAGGAAGTCGCCCGCCACCTTCCTGGCGTCCTGCCCTTCCAGCTGGATCTTGGCGTTCAAGGCCTGCAGCGTGGGGCCGTCCAGCAGCTTGAACACGGGGGCCAGCACATCCCTGATTTTGGGATTTTTCTTGAGCGCTTCTTCCCGAATGATGGGCGTGGGCGCGTAAATCGGTTGCACGCCCTTGGGGTCCTCCATGATCACCAGGTCCAGCGCCGCCACCGCGCCATCGGTGCCGTAGGCCATGGCGGCGTTCACGCCCGAGGTTTTTTCGGCCGCCGCGCGAATGGTGACTGCCGTGTCGCCGCCGGCCAGCGTCAGAATCTGCTCGGGCTTGAGCTTGAAGCCGTAGGCCGCCTGAAACGCCGGCAGCGCATCGGAGCGCTCGACAAACTCGGCCGATGCCGCCAGCTTGAACTGCCCGCCGCCCGTGACCCATTTGCCCATGTCGTCCAGGGTCTTGAGCTTGTTGGCGCTCGCCACCTCTTTGCGCACGGCAATCGCCCAGGTGTTGTTGGCCGGCGAGGGCTCCAGCCAGACGATCTTGTTTTTGTCATAGTCCAGCGTCTTGACGCGCTCGTAGCCCGCCTTGGCGTTCTTCCAGACCGGGCTGGATTCTTCCGAGAAGATGAAGGCGCCGTTGCCGGTGTATTCGGGGTAAAGATCAATCTCGCCGGCCGTGATGGCGCCGCGCACGACCTTGGTGTTGCCCAGCGAGGCCTTGTTTTCAGTCTTGATGCCATGGGCCTCCAGCGCCAGCACCATCATGTTGCCCAGCAGCTTGCCCTCGGTGTCGATTTTGGAACCGACCCGAACCGGCGTCGCCGACTGCGCCAGCACGCCGCCTGCCGCGAAGGCACCGACCAGCAGCATGGCTGCCCTGCGTTGGATTGATTTCATGGTGAGCACTCCCAAACAAAGTGGACGACAAGGAGTTGACGATACCTCAGACTGAGCGGGCTCGGATAGTTGGCCTCAGGGAATCAAGCCCATCGCATGCATGTAGGCCGGGTGCAGCATCAGCTCGTCCCACTCGTGGGCCGGCGTCGTCGGCAGCAGGTCGAGCCGGCGCATCTCACTCGACTCCAGCGCTTCCCACTGGCCTTTGAGCAGCGCCTCGGCCATGCCGTCCAGCAGCTCGTCCACCGGCTTGCCCTCGCCCACCGACTGGTTGCACAGCAGCACCATGTCGCAGCCGGCGTTGAGGGCCGTCACCGCCGCCTCGGTGTAGCTGACCTGCTTGCCGTCAATCAGGCGGGCACCGGCCATGCTCAGGTCGTCGCTGAAAATCGCACCGCCAAAACCGAGCTGGCCGCGCAGGATGAAGGTCAGCCATTTTTCCGAAAAACCGGCCGGGCGGGCATCGACCTTGGGGTAGATCACATGCGCCGGCATCACGCTGGTCAAGGTGGTGTTGAGCCATTCGTAAGGCGCGGCGTCGTCGGCCAGGATGGCTTTCAGGCTGCGCTTGTCGACCGGAATGTCGGTGTGCGAGTCGGCCTTGACGAAGCCGTGGCCGGGAAAATGCTTGCCGCAGTTGGCCATGCCGGCCTGCAGCAGGCCGTGCATCAGGCTTTTGGCCAGCAAGGTGACGACGCGCGGGTCGCGGCCCAGGGCGCGGTCGCCAATAATGCTGCT
>CAZWDK010000007.1:6381-33931 GCA_964633095.1 uncultured Polaromonas sp.
GCAAGGTGACGACGCGCGGGTCGCGGCCCAGGGCGCGGTCGCCAATAATGCTGCTTCGGGAAGCGCCGGGCCGCCCCAAGCTGACCGCGCCCCCTCGGGGGGCGGCAAGCGCCCGCGCTTGCATGGGGGCCCCATCTTCGTAGTCGAGGTCCAGCACCGGCGTGAAGCTGAAGTCCACGCCGCAGGCGCGCAGCTCGGCGCCCAGCACATAGCCGCAGGCGGTGGCGGCGTTGGTGGCCGCCAGCTGGTCCTTGATCCAGAGTTCACCCAGCGCCCGCATGGGCGGCAGGTGGGTGAAGCCGTCCGTTTTGAAGCGCTGCACGCGGCCGCCTTCATGGTCGACGCAAATCAGCAGGTCATTGCGCACGCTTTTGATGTCGGCGCACAGGCTGCTCAGTTGCTGGCGGTCCTGCCAGTTGCGGCCAAACAAAATGATGCCGCCGGTCAGCGGGTGCTTGAGGCGGCGGCGGTCGGCCTGGCTGAGCGACAGGCCGGCGATGTCGATGATCAGGGGGGCGTGCTGGGTCATGTGAAAATGTTGAATGTACTATTGAATTGATAGCTGCCTGCACAGGCTGCACAAGGGCTACAGGCCTTTTTTCTCTACCACGCAAAAGCTGGCGGCATAGTCGGTTTCGTCGGTCACGCTGACATGGGCGCTGAGCCGGCGCGCCTCAAACCAGGTCTTGAGCGCGCCGTGCAAGACAATCTCGGGTTTGCCGCTGGCGGCCTTGGCAATTTCGCAGTCGCGCCAGGTCATGGGCATGCGCATGCCCAGGCCTATGGCCTTGCTGAACGCCTCTTTGGCCGAAAAGCGCGTGGCCAGGTAGCTCACGCCGCGGTCCGGCCAGCGTGCCGAGCGCTCGGCCCAGGTGCGCAGTTCGCCGTCGCTGAGGATTTTTTTGGCGAAGCGCTCGCCGTGGCGTTCCAGGCTGGCGCGAATGCGGCGCACATCACAGATGTCGGTGCCAATTCCGTAAATCATCTGGCGCCGGCAGGGGGAGCAAAAGCCTCGTCAATGCAGCGCAAATAGCCTTTCACCGTGGCCGCATAGCCCTGCTCCAGCGCATCGGCAATCAGGGCGTGGCCAATCGACACTTCCCGCACAGCGGGCACCGCACGCAAAAACTCGGCGAGGTTGGCCTGGTTCAGGTCGTGGCCCGCGTTGACGCCCAAATCGATGGCCGCCGCCGCCTGTGCGGCATGGACAAACGGGCTCAAGGCCTGATTTTTCTTGCCGTCTGCCCAGGCCCGCGCATAGGTCTCGGTGTAGAACTCCACCCGGTCCGCGCCCACGGCCTTGGCGGCAATCATGGCATCCGCGATCGGGTCCATGAACAGGCTGACGCGCACGCCGCGGGCATGCACCTGCTCGATCAGCGGCTTCAGGCGTTCCGCGTCATCCGGAAAGCTCCAGCCATGGTCGCTGGTGAACTGGTCTTCGCTGTCGGGCACAAAGGTGCACTGGTGCAGCGGCAGGCCCCTGGCGGTCAGGTTGTGGAAAAAGTCCATCAGGTTATGGAAGGGGTTGCCTTCGACATTGAATTCGCGGTCCGGCCAGTCTTTCATGAGCGCCGCGATTTCGTAGACGTCATCGGGGCGGATATGCCGCTCGTCAGGCCGCGGGTGCACGGTGATGCCCTGCGCACCGGCCTGCAGGCACAGCTCGGCGGCGCGGATCACGCTCGGGAGGTCGAGGTGCCGGGTGTTGCGCAGCAGGGCAACCTTGTTGACATTGACCGACAGGGCCGTCTTGTGAAAAGGCTTGTCGGGGATAGGGGGGGGTGAAGTGATTTTCATGGCGGTGTTGCTCAAAGGAATGCTCACTGTGGGGCTCTTCAAAAGGCTTGCAGGTCCATCATCATTTGCCGGGTTTTCAGGACCTTCACACCGCAATGGTAGTGCAGCAAGGCCCGCAACTGGGTTTTAAGCGCTTGCAGCCCCGGAATGCAGGCCCGCACCGTGTCGGAAAACAGGGCGCCATCGCCCAGCCCCCGCTGCAGCGCCTGCCATTGCTCGCCGGGCAGGCTGGCGCGGTCGTCGTCATGCGCCTGCCGCAGGCCCGCCTCCGCCACCAGCACGTAATGGGTGTGTGGCTCCAGCGGCGCCAGGGTCGCGGTTTCCGCGTCCAGCTTGGGCAGCAGGCCTATGTCGCGCAGCAGACGCAGCTCAAACGCCCGCAGCGCCAGCGGCAGCGCCTCCATGCTTTGGCTGGCCAGCAGCTGCACGGTGGCCGAATAGGCATCAAACAGCGTGGGGTGCGGGTCATCGCGCGCCAGCAGGCGCATCAGCAGCTCATTGAGGTAATAGCCCGACAGCAGCGCATCGCCGGTGGGCATGACATGGCCGCCCTGCCATTCCGCGCTTTTCAGGGTGCGGATTTCCGCGTCGCCCCCAAATGCAATGTGCAGGGGCTGCAGGGGCAGCAGAATCGGCCGAAAGCTGGAACTGGGTTTTTTGGCCCCGCGCGCCACCAGCGCCACCCGCCCGTGATGGCGGGTGAACACCTCCAGAATCAGGCTGGACTCGCTCCAGTCGTAGCGGTGCAGGACGTAGGCAGGCTCGTCGCTGATGCGTTTGGTGGCCACGACTGGGGGGCTAGATCACTCGTAGCCGAATGTTTTGACTCTGGCCTCATCGTCGGCCCAGCCCGAACGGACCTTGACCCAGATTTCGAGAAACACCTTGCCGCCGGTCAGCGTTTCCAGCTCTTGCCGGGCCTCGGTGCCAATGCGTTTGAGCTTTTCGCCCTTCTCGCCAATAATCATGCCCTTGTGGCCGTCGCGCTCCACCACGATGGTGGCGGCAATCTTGCGCAGATTGCCCTCTTCCTCATACTGGTCGATGATGACCGTCGAGGTGTAGGGCAGCTCGTCGCCGGTCAGGCGAAACAGCTTTTCCCGGATGATTTCGGCGGCCATGAAGCGGTCGCTGCGGTCGGTCAGCTCGTCGGCGCCATACATCCAGGGCTGCTGCGGCAGGTATTTTTCGCAAATGCCGAACAGCCGCTCAATGTCCTTGGCGTTGTTGGCCGACATGGGCACATACTCGGCAAAGTTGTGCCGTTCCTGCATGGAGCGCAGCCAGGGCGCGATTTCGGCGCGGCGGTGAATCAGGTCAAACTTGTTGGCCAGCAAGATGACAGGCGTTTTTTCGGGCAGCAGCGCCAGCACCTTGGCATCGGCCAGGTTGAACTGGCCGGCTTCCACCACAAACACGATCAAATCCACGTCGGCGACGGCACCCACCACCGTGCGGTTCAGCGAGCGGTTCAGCGCATTGCCGTGGCGGGTCTGAAAGCCGGGCGTGTCAACAAACACAAACTGCGTGGCGCTGACCGTGCGCATGCCGGTGATGCGGTGGCGCGTGGTTTGCGCCTTGCGCGAGGTAATGCTGATTTTTTGCCCCACCAGCGCATTGAGCAGGGTTGATTTGCCGACATTGGGTTTGCCCACGATGGCGATCAGGCCGCAACGCTGCGCGCCTACAGGCGGGACATCGGTGGAAGGCGCGGCCGCGCCGCGCGACGACAAGGCCCGGGCCAGCATGGCTTCCAGCGCAGCAGGGTCTTGCGCCGGAATGACGGGGGCTGTCGGGGTTTGGGACTCTTTTTTACCTGTGCTCATGGCTTCTTCATCATGTTGGGCGGTCTAGGGCGGGTCGGCTACAGCGTGGTAGCGCGCCGTCAGGAATTCAGGGTCTTGACAAACACCAGCATGGCCGCCGCGGCGGCCTGCTCACCGGCGCGGCGCGAATTCCCGATACCGCGTTCGGCCCGGCCGAATTCGGTGATTTCGCATTCCACGTCGAAAGTCTGTTTGTGCGCCGCCCCCATGGTGCCCACCACCCGGTAAATGGGCAGGTTCATTTTGCGCCCTTGCAGCCACTCCTGCAATTCGGTTTTCGGGTCTTTGCCGATGGCCTGCATCTGCGGATTGATTTCCACATCCTTGAACAGGCGGCGCACCAGCTGGTCGGCCTTGTCAAAGCCCGCGTCCAGGTAGACCGCGCCTATCACCGCCTCCAGCGCATCCGCCAGGATGGAGGGACGCTTTTGCCCGCCCGATTTGGCCTCGCCCTCGCCCAGGCGCAGCAGGTTTGGCAAGCCCAGTGAAACAGCCACTTGATGCAGGGTGTCCTGCTTGACGAGGTTGGCGCGCACGCGCGACAAGTCGCCCTCTGGCAGCGCGCTCAGCTGCTCGTAGAGCAGCCCCGCCACCGCCAGGTTCAGGACGGAATCGCCCAGGAACTCGATGCGTTCGTTGTGGTCGGCAGAAAAACTGCGGTGCGTCAGCGCCTGCGCCAGCAGCCTGGGATTGGAAAACTCATGCTGCAGGCGCTTTTGCAGTGCCAGCAGATCTGGACTTGAGGTGACACTGGTCCGCACTTATTTGGAACGGCCGTTGTACTTGAGCAGCAGGTAAGCCGGGCCTGCCATGTGAATTTCCCGCGTGTAGGCGAAAGCCACCACGACCCTGTCGCCCTCTTTGGTGACCTCCAGATCCTTGCCGGAAATGGATTTGATGTCATCAATTTGTGCGGCCTTGTCGAAAATCGATTTCACTTCGGCCACGGTAGTGCCCTCCCTGGCCTTGTTGGCGGCCTTGGTGACGGCCTGAAACTCAATCAGCGTGGGCAGCACCTGGGCCGCCAAAACGCCCGCGCAGGCCAGCACACCGCCTACAAACAAAAGGCCGATAAACGAAATTCCACGTTGCTGATGTTTCATTTTTTCTCTAGTTCTGGCCGGGTTGCCTGCGCGTCAGCCAGGGACTGAAGCGGCTTGCGTGAGGCCTACCCGGCGCCTATGCTCAAGTTTGCCGTGCCAGTTCAGTCAAAAGAACCAATACGCTTCAGGTTGCCGAAATTCATCCAGACAAAAAAGGCCTTGCCCACGATGTTTTTCTCGGGGACAAAGCCCCAGTAGCGGGAATCCAGCGAATTGTCGCGGTTATCGCCCATCATGAAGTAGTGCCCTTCAGGCACCTTGCAGACCACGCCCTCGCTACTGTAACGGCAATTTTGCTTGAACGGAAAGTCGTCGGCGCCGGGAATAAAGGCCGGACGGTCATCGTCGTTGAGCAGGCGGTACGGCCTGCCGCCATTGACTTCCTGGAACTGCTTGGCGTAGCGCAACGTATCTTCATCGAAAAAATCGGGCAAGGGCGTCTTGGCCAGGGGCTTGCCGTTGATGGTGAGCTTTTTGTTCAGGTAGGCCACCTCGTCGCCCGGCACGCCGACCACGCGCTTGATGTAGTCCAGGCTGGGCTTGGGCGGATAGCGGAACACCATCACGTCGCCGCGCTGCGGGCTGTGGTTGTCCAGGATCTTGGTGTTGATGACGGGCAGGCGCACGCCGTAATAAAACTTGTTGACCAGAATCAGGTCGTTGATCAGCAGGGTCGGAATCATGGAGCCCGAAGGAATCTTGAAGGGCTCGAACAGGAAAGAACGCAGCAGAAAGACCACCACGATCACCGGAAACAGGCCGGCGGTCCAGTCCAGCCACCAGGGCTGCATGATGAGCCGGGCTTTGGCGGCCTGGGTGTTGTCGTCAACCTGCCTGATGCCCATTTTGGCCAGCTCGGCCTGGCGCTTTTCTGCACTCGCCTGCAGTGCGGCAACAGCGCGCCGGCGCTGCGGCAGAAAATACAAGCGCTCGGCCAGCCAGTAAAGGCCGGTGACCACGGTGGCCAGCAACAGCAGCAGCGCGAAGTTGCCTTCCAGCGCACCCAGATACCAGGCCGCGCCATAGCCGACAAACAAGGCCAGCACCACGGTCGTGATGGAACTCATCGCATTATTCATCAGTCTTCTACCTGCAAGATGGCCAGGAAAGCCTCTTGAGGCACTTCGACCGAACCGATTTGTTTCATGCGTTTTTTACCCGCTTTTTGTTTTTCGAGAAGCTTGCGCTTGCGTGAAATGTCGCCGCCGTAGCACTTGGCGATCACGTTTTTGCGCAGCGCCTTGATTGTCTCACGCGCAATGATGTTGGCCCCGATGGCGGCCTGGATCGCCACGTCGAACTGCTGGCGCGAAATGATCTCGCGCATCTTGGCCACCACCGCCCGCCCGCGGTAAGCCGACTGGCTGCGGTGAACGATGATGGACAGCGCGTCCACCTTGTCGCCGTTGAGCAGGATGTCGACCTTCACCACGTCGGAAGCCCGGAACTCCTTGAACTCGTAGTCCATGGACGCGTAGCCGCGCGACACCGATTTGAGCTTGTCAAAGAAGTCGAGCACGATCTCGCCCAGCGGCATCTCATAGGTCAGCATGACCTGCTTGCCGTGGTAGGCCATGTTCAGCTGCACGCCGCGCTTCTGGTTGGCCAGCGTCATGACGCCGCCCACATAGTCTTGCGGCATATACAGGTGCACGGTGACGATGGGCTCGCGGATTTCGTTGATGCGCCCCGCATCGGGAATTTTTGAGGGATTTTCGACCTTGATGAGCTCGCCGTCGGCCTTGAGCACCTCGTACACCACGCTCGGTGCGGTCGTGATCAGGTCCTGGTCAAATTCGCGCTCCAGCCGCTCCTGCACGATCTCCATGTGCAGCAGGCCCAGGAAACCGCAGCGAAAGCCGAAACCGAGGGCCTCGCTGACCTCCGGCTCGTAATGCAGCGACGCGTCATTGAGCTTGAGCTTTTCCAGGGCGTCGCGCAGGGACTCGTACTCGCTCGCCTCCGATGGGTAAAGCCCGGCAAACACCTGGGGCTGGATTTCCTTGAAACCGGGCAGTGCTTCCGAGGCGGTGAACGCTGCGCCACCCGTGCCGGGCTTGATCAGGGTGATGGTGTCGCCCACGCGCGCGGCCTGGAGTTCCTTGATGCCCGCAATCACAAAACCCACTTCACCGGGTTCGAGCGCCAAACGCGGCTCGGTGTGCGGCGTGAAAACGCCCAGCTGCTCGGCGTTGTAGCTGGCCCCGCTGGCCATGAGCTTGATGCGGTCGCCCTTGGCAAGCCTGCCATCGACAACGCGCACCAGCATGACCACGCCCACATAGGCGTCGTACCAGCTGTCAATAATCATGGCGCGCAGCGCGCCATCGGGATTGCCACGGGGGGGCGGAATCCTGGCAACCACCGCCTCCAGAATTTCGTCAATGCCCATGCCGGTCTTGGCGCTGCAGGGAATGGCATCGGTCGCATCAATGCCGATCACTTCCTCGATTTCCTGCTTGGCGTTGTCGGGGTCGGCCTGCGGCAAATCCATCTTGTTGAGCACCGGCACCACCTCAACGCCGAGGTCGAGTGCGGTGTAGCAGTTGGCAACGGTCTGCGCCTCAACACCTTGACTGGCATCGACGACCAGCAGCGCGCCTTCACACGCCGACAGTGAGCGACTCACTTCATACGAGAAGTCGACATGGCCTGGTGTGTCGATCAGATTGAGGTTGTAGACTTGGCCATCGAGTGCCTTGTATTTGAGCGCAGCGGTCTGCGCCTTGATGGTTATCCCACGCTCTTTTTCGATGTCCATCGAGTCAAGAACCTGCGCACTCATCTCGCGATCCTGCAAGCCGCCGCAGCGCTGTATGAGCCGGTCTGCGAGCGTGGATTTGCCGTGGTCAATATGCGCAATGATCGAAAAATTTCTGATGTGATTCATCAACGAGAACGCCTAAGTGCTTGTTTGTATTGCGAAGAGATTGCAGGCCATTCGCAAGAGACCATAAAAAAGGGCGCGTCGACTAGTGACGCGCCCTGAACCAACAATCTATGGCAACTGCGATAGTTGGAACTTCATTGTAGGCAAAAAGCCCAAAACGAACAGTCCCAAAATCCCCATATCTTTGTCGTTGCAGGCTAGCAACAAGAATCTTATACACAACTTATTCACAATTTTATATTGCTTGGCTCTGGACAACTTGTGGGTGATCTGTGGATCAGTGCCGAATAGACTCAAATGACAGCACATTCCCCATTTCAGTCGTTTCAATATATCGAAAAGGTGCAAAAGTCCTGTCGTATTCTAACCAAATCCGCCATTGTTTAATTTTCAATGTGAGCAATCACTAACAAATTTAATGGAAAATCTGCCTCAAAATATATTTTTTGAGGCCCTGAAAAGCCATTTTTTTTAGCAAAAACCCCCGAACCGAACAGGGTATGGGGGTCTTTACGGGACGCTTCGGCAGGCTGATCAGAGCCCGCACAGCCTCTTTCGGCGACGGCTTTGCCTCCTCAGCGGACCGGCCGGATCAAGGCATATTGCGCCCACTCACCCCGGCGGAACAGCAAATTGACGGGCTTGCTCTTGTCAACTTTCGCCAATGCCGCATCGAACTCCTTGACCGTCGTGATTTCGGAATTGGCAATCGCCACGATCACATCACCTTCACGAAGCCCGGCACGCGCTGCAGCACCTTCAGCCGTATCGACCTTGACGCCGCCCTTGATCTTGAGCTCTTTCCTTTGCGCGTCAGGCACTTCGCTGACCACCAGACCCAGCACCTGGGCCGGGCCGGCCACGGGTGGCTTGGGCTCGGGACCCGACGCTTTGCGCGCGGGCTTGTCAGGCTCCACTTCGCCGATGGTGACGGACAGGTCCTTGCTGGTGCCGCGCCTGAACACGGTGACCACGGCCTTGGTGCCTGGCTTCACGTTGCCGACCAGGCGCGGCAGGTCGCTGGATTTTTCAATCGGCTTGCCGTCAAACTTGGTGATGATGTCGCCGGCCTCAATGCCCGCCTTTTCTGCCGGCGCGCCGCTTTCGACACCGCGCACCAGCGCACCTTGCGGCTTGCCCAAACCGATGGACTCGGCCACCTCCTTGCTGACCTGATCGATCTGCACGCCAATGCGCCCACGCGTGACCTTGCCACTGATGCGCAACTGGTCTGACACGCGTGTCGCCTCGTCAATCGGGATGGCAAAGGAAATGCCCTGGAAGCCACCCGAGCGCGAATAGATCTGGCTGTTGATGCCCACGACTTCCCCGCGCATGTTGATCAGGGGTCCGCCCGAGTTGCCGGGGTTGATCGCCACATCGGTCTGGATAAACGGCAGGTAGTCGCCGGTATCGCGCTGCTTGGCACTGACAATGCCCGCCGTCACGGTGTTTTCAAGGCCAAACGGCGAGCCGATGGCCATCACCCATTCGCCCACTTTCAGGCGGTTGATGTCGCCGATTTTCACGGCCGGCAAGCCGGTCGCCTCAATCTTGACCACGGCGACATCGCTGCGCTTGTCGGCCCCGATGATCTTGGCCTTGAATTCGCGCTTGTCCGTCAGCGTGACGAGCACCTCGTCCGCGCCATCGACCACATGGGCATTGGTCATGACAAAGCCATCGGTCGTGAGGATGAAGCCCGAACCGACACCGCGCGGCTGCTCTTCGTCGGGCTGGGGCTGGCTGCGGTCCGGCCTCGGCGCATGCGGCATATTGGGCGGCACGGGAATGCCGAAGCGCCGGAAAAGCTCCAGCATCTGCTCGTCAATGTTTCCAGCCGAAGCCTTGACTTTCTCAACGGTGCGGATGTTCACCACCGAGGGCCCCACCTGCTCCACCAGGTCGGTGAAATCGGGCAGCGTACGGACTTGCGCCTGTACCGGTGTGGCCGGCAGCAAGGCCGAAGTGGCCATGACGGCCATCAGACCGGCGGCCAGATAAGAGCGCAGGGGTTTCCAGTTCAATTCAAGCATCATCAGCCTCGTCATAAATAGGGGTCATCCGGCAAGCCAACGCGTTGGCAGAAAACAGGTCAAATGGGGCGCCAGGCCCCGAAAAACAATCCCTTGTACCCGCGGAATTGTTGCGCAGCATCCCGGGCCATCGGTCTTGTTTTTATTTCTTGCGCTCCAGCCCGTTGGCAAAGAGCTGCAAGGTCGTCATGGGAACCTCTCCCATGGCGGTGATCCAGTAGGCATCGAGCTGCCGGGTCACGGTCTGGGTGGCGCCCAGCGACAGGCTGGACGCCTTGTCGTGGCGCTGCCGGTCAAAGGGCTCCACAAAAATCGAGACCGAGGCCAGGCCGTCGGAGAACACCCATTGCAGCGGCTCCTCGCCATTCGCCGGATTCGTTGCAGCCGCCGGACGCTTGTAGCAGCTCATGGGCTTGAAGCCGGCAACAGGCGTTTTCAACAGCCAGCCCTCGGCGCTGGCCGTGGTCTTGACCAGCACGGGTTTTTCAACGCGGTAGCCCTCTACCTTGCCCATCATCTGGATCAGTTTGTCCATCTTCACGGGCGCGTCGAGCTGCAGTTCGGAAAATGCGGCCTGCTCCAGCACCTTGCCATCGGTGTCCAGTGTCTGCAGTTTCACGACCAGGCCTTTTTTCTGCTCGGTCCAGACACGGTAGCCAAAACGCAGGCTGTCCTTGGGCTGCAGCAGCAGGATGTCGGCCTCGACGCCGGCCACACGCTCGGCGCCTTCCTGCTTGACCTTGTAGAAGTCGGCAATGCGGCTGTCGCTGGTCTGCAGCAGTTCCGGGAACAGGCCCAGGGATTCCCGTTTTTCGCTGCGCACCACCTTGTGGTCTGGCATGAAGGTGAGCACCTGGTCGTTGTGCCGGAAGATCGATCGCGGCGCGCCCGTGAGCGTGTCCACCCGCTCAACCTGCTGGTTGCCTTCGCAGACATGCCAGATTTTGGCGCTTGACATGGCGCCACCCGACGACACGACAAAGGTCCCGATATAAGCCCGCTTCCTGGAGGCCTCGTGCATGCGCATCAGCCAGTCATTGATGCTCCTGGACTCCGCCGTGGTAGCCGGCAGCGCGGCTGCAGCGGTGGACGCAGAACCCTGAGCCGCTACATAATTCATAGCTAACAGCGCCCATGCAGCATGGGCCAGAAGGCGAAATGGCTTGAAATTCATGGTTTCAGGAAGGCTGGGCTGCAACTCAACGCGCTCAAAGCCATTCAGCGCCCCGCATTCAGCGGTGTTTCAAACGTGGCATTGCGCAAAAATCCCGAGGGTGCCTGCAAGGCAGACGCAGCGCCCTGCTGCTTGTGCGCGGCCAACAACTCCTCGAGCCTGGCGTCGCGCACCATGGGGCCTTGCGGTGAAGCGACCAGCACGGACTGGGAGTCGGAAGCCTGGGCCAGTTGCGGGAGCGGCGCAGCGCCAGGCGCCAGCAGGCCCGAGGCATTCCAGGCGATGGCCGCCACGGCGGCCAGCGAGGCGAAGCCGGCCAGCAGCTTCCAGCGGAAATTGGCCTCGTTGGACGCCGGGCCGCGGTGGTGAATCACATCGCCGACGGGTTGCGCACCGGCCTGCTTTGCCGCCCCTGGGTCAACCGCCTTTGGCGCTGCAGGCCTTGCGCTGACCAATACCTCTTCTTGCGCGAGACGCTGGTTCAAGCGCTCAAGAAATGCCCGATCCGCCGCTTGCGCCACCGGCGCGGGTGAGCGCAGCACATCACCAATCAGGTGGTAGGTGTGCCAGCTGGCCAACGCCGAATCGCCCTGCCGGCATGCCTCCAGTGCGGCGGCAAAGTCATCCCCCGCCAACTGGCCGTCGGCCAGGGCGGACAGCAGTTCGTCGGTTTGCAGGGGCGGTTTCATGGTGTTCATGGGCTGTGGACTGGCCGCTTGTGCCGTGGCTGAATACGTGATCTGGCTCATAAATGGTTCTTGCGTGTCGGTGCATCCGTTACCAGCGCTTGCCTGACTGGTTTTCCAGCAAGGGCTTGACCTTCTCCGAAATCGCTTCGCGCGCCCTGAATATGCGGGACCGCACCGTGCCTATCGGGCAATTCATGGCTTCCGATATCTCTTCGTAGCTCAACCCTTCTATTTCGCGCAGGGTGATAGCCTGGCGAAGCTCTTCCGGCAACGCGTCCATCGCCGCATTGACCATTGCCGCAATTTCCTTGCTGGCCAACACGGCATCGGGAGTTTCCGAGCTAGTTAGTTCGTTTTCCAGCGGGGAAGTTTCATCGTCCTCCCCGGATTTGAAGGAATTTTCCGAAACCGTCGGGTTTCGCTTGAGGTCCATCAGGGCTTTTTTGGCGGTGTTGACCGCAATCCGGTAGAGCCAGGTGTAAAACTGGGCTTCGCCCCTGAACTGGGCCAGCGCCCGGTAGGCCCGGATAAAGGTCTCCTGGGCGATGTCTTCCACCAGGTCCACATCGCGCACCATGCGCCCTATCAGGCGCTGAATGCGCCGCTGGTATTTGATGACCAGCAGTTCAAACGCCCGCTGGTCGCCCGCCACCGTGCGCTCAACCAGCATGGCATCGCTGTCTGTCGCTTTTTCAGCGGGCAAGGGCGTCACGTCGGCGGTCATGGTTTGATGTGCGTGGCATCGACAGGGAGCAGGTCAGGATACAGGTTCCGCGCTGCTGCCGCCGCGGACAGCGGCTCCGTGTGCATCATGTCGTGCGACGGAGCGGCCCTGGAAGCCTTGTGCGGGGAGAACAGCGCCCGGCGCAAATCCAGCCAGCGTTCCGGCATGGCACTTCGCTCCACCCAGAACCACGCCGTGGCATGCGCCTGGTTTTCAAGCCGCAGCAGCAGCCGATGCTGAAGATCAACAATCACCGAGAGTTTTTGCTCCGCAATTCCGGTCTGGTAGCTGGGGCTTTCCCAGCGCCAGACTTCGCCATCCCATGCCAGCTGACCGGCGGGGGTGTTTTTCCAGCTGCGGTACGCGGCCAAGCCGGCGCCCACAACGGCAGCCAGCGCAGCCGCCATCCGCCCATCCAGCCGCCGGCTGAAACCCAACCAGAGCAAGACCAATACCAGGCCGGCCAGCCACAGGCCCAGCAGCAAGCAAGCCTGAAAACGCGAACGCCCCAGCGGATAGACAACCGGCGGGGCGTTATGGATGCTCAAGGCAGTCAGTGTTTTGGCGTGTCTGAAGCAGATGACGCAACGGCATCAGGCCGCCTCAGGCGCGCTTGAAGACCAGCGTGCCGTTGGTGCCACCGAAACCAAAATTGTTCTTGACCGCCACCTCGATCTTCATGTCCCGTGCCGTGTTGGCGCAGTAGTCGAGATCGCACTCCGGATCCTGGTTGAAGATGTTGATGGTCGGCGGGCTTTTCTGATGGTGCAGCGCCAGCACCGTGAACACCGACTCGATGCCACCGGCACCGCCCAGCAAGTGGCCAGTCATGGACTTGGTCGAGTTCACGACCAGTTTTTTCGCGTGCTCGCCAAAGGCGGCCTTGATGGCATTCGTTTCGTTCAGGTCGCCCAGCGGCGTGGAGGTGCCGTGCGCGTTCAGGTAGTGGACCTCGTCCGCATTGACACCGGCGTTCTTGAGCGCCATGGCCATGGAGCGCCGCGGGCCGTCAATGTCGGGGGCGGTCATGTGGTAGGCATCGGCACTCATGCCAAAGCCTATGACTTCGGCGTAAATCTTCGCGCCGCGTGCTTTTGCGTGTTCGTACTCTTCCAGCACCAGCACCCCGCCGCCCTCGCCCAGCACAAAGCCGTCGCGGTCCTTGTCCCAGGGGCGCGAAGCCGTCTTGGGATCGTCGTTGCGGGTAGACAAGGCGCGGGCCGCCGCAAAGCCGCCCACGCCCAAAGGGGAAACCGTGGCTTCGGCACCGCCGGCAATCATCACGTCGCAGTCCCCGTACTCGATCATGCGGGCCGACATGCCGATCGCATGCAGACCGGTGGTGCAGGCCGTCACGACCGCAACATTGGGGCCCTTGAAGCCGAATTTGATCGAGACATGGCCGGAAATCATGTTGATGATGGACGCCGGCACAAAAAACGGCGAAATACGGCGCGGGCCGCGATTGGCCAGTTCGGCGTGCGTCTGCTCAATCATCGGCAAGCCGCCAATGCCCGAACCGATGTTGCAGCCAATGCGCGTCGCCAACTCGTCATCGAGTGCCTCGCCTGTCGGCAAGCCGCTGTCGGCGACCGCCTGGCAGGCCGCAGCCAGACCCAGGTGAATGAAGCGGTCCATGTGGCGGGCTTCTTTTTCGGGGATGTAGTCCGCGATATTGAAACCCTTGACCTCGCCGGCAAATTTGCAGGCGAAGTTGCTTGCGTCAAATTGGGTTATCAGGTCAATGCCGGGCGTTCCGGCAAGCAAGTTGGCCCAGGAATCGGCCACGGTGTTACCCACCGGGCTGACACATCCCAGACCTGTCACGACGACACGACGACGGCTCATTCAGCAATCCTGAAAAAAACCTGAAAAGACCGCGAAAGGCCTTTCAGGTTTGATGATGGCAAAAACAAAGGCATGGAGCCTTCCGTCTCAAGCCTTTTGATGGGTATTCGCGTAATCAATCGCGTTCTGGACGGTGGTGATCTTCTCGGCGTCTTCGTCGGGAATCTCAATGCCAAACTCGTCTTCCAGAGCCATAACCAGTTCTACGGTGTCAAGCGAGTCAGCGCCCAGATCGGCCACAAAGGCTTTTTCGTTGGTGACCTGACCTTCTTCCACGCCAAGTTGTTCGGCAATGATTTTCTTAACACGTGCTTCGATATCGCTCATAGATCCCTCTGAGGGTTGTAAATTAATCCGTGATTTTACCGCGTTAGAGCTGCTGCTCTAAGCGCCGGGCCGGACGGACACAAACCGGCTTCGATTTCTCTTGTTTTACCACTGCCGCTGCATCGTCTTGATGAAACGGCAAGTTCAGCAGCACGCCAGGCTACATGTACATGCCGCCATTGACATGAATCTCCTGGCCCGTAATGTAAGCCGCCTGCGGGCTGGCCACAAAGGACACCGCATGCGCAATGTCCTGGGGCTTGCCGAGATGGCCCAGCGGTATCTGCCCAAGCAGGGCTTTTTGCTGCTCTTCTGGCAGGCTGGCCGTCATGTCGGTCTCGATAAAGCCCGGCGCGATGCAGTTGACCGTGATGTTGCGCGAACCCAGTTCGCGCGCCAGCGCGCGCGTCATGCCGGCGACACCGGCCTTGGCCGCCGCGTAGTTGGACTGGCCGGCATTGCCCGAGGCCCCCACCACCGAGGTGATGCTGATGATGCGGCCATAGCGCTGCTTCATCATGGTGCGCATCACGGCGCGGCTCATGCGGAACACCGCCTTGAGGTTGGTGTCGAGAACGGCGTCCCAGTCATCGTCCCTGAGGCGCATGGCCAGCATGTCGCGCGTGATGCCGGCATTGTTGACCAGCACCTGCAGGCCGCCGTGTTCCTTGACGAGGCTGTCTATCAGCGCCTCGGCCGCCACCGCATCGTTCACATTCAGGTTCTTGCCGGCGCAGCCCGGGTAGGCCGCGAGGGCGCGGCTGATTTTGGCGGCCCCTTCGTCGCTGGTGGCCGTGCCAATCACCTTCAAGCCTTTTTGGGCCAGCTCCAGCGCAATCGCAGCACCTATGCCGCGCGAGGCACCCGTGACCAGCGCCACCTGTCCTGCAAATTTCACGTCATTCATTCCAGTATCTCCTTCACGGCAGCCAACGAGGCCGGATCAAACAGGGGCGCACCCGTCAGTTCAGGGTCAATCCTTTTGGCCATGCCGGCCAGCACCTTGCCGGGCCCGCATTCGACCAGGATGCCCAGCCCACGCGCCTTGATGGCCTGCACGCACTCCACCCAGCGCACCGGACCAAACGCCTGGCGGTACAAGGCCGCCCGGATGCGCTCGGCGTCGGCTTCAATCGTCACGTCGATGTTGTTGATGACTGGAATCCGGGGCGCGGCAAACTCAATGGCTTCCAACTTTTCCTTGAGCTTCTCGGCCGCCGGTTTCATGAGGCTGGAGTGAAACGGCGCCGAAACCGGCAGCGGCAAGGCGCGCTTGGCGCCATTGGCCTTGAGGACTTCACAGGCCTTTTCCACCGCCGCCTTGCTGCCGGCAATCACCGTCTGCATCGGGTCGTTGAAATTGACGGCCTCCACGATTTCTGGGCTATTTTGGCCGAAGGCCGCCGTCGCCTCTACGCAACCAGCTATCACTTTGATAGCATCCATGCCCAGAATCGCCGCCATCGCGCCGACACCGACGGGCACGGCATCCTGCATGGCCTGCGCCCGAAAGCGCACCAGGGGCGCGGCCTGCGCCAGGGTCAGCACGCCCGAGGCCACCAGTGCGGAATACTCGCCCAGCGAGTGACCGGCCACCACGGCCGGCGCGGCGCCGGTCTCGGCCATCCAGGCCCGGTAAGCGGCCACACCGGCCACCAGCATCACGGGCTGGGTGTTGGTCGTCAAGGCCAGGGCCTCCTTGGGACCTTCCTTGATCAGCTGGCCGACATCCTCTCCCAGCGCGTCGGAGGCTTCCGCCAGCGTTTGCGCGATGACGGGATGGTCGCCCCAGGCGTCCAGCATGCCCACGGCCTGCGAGCCCTGGCCGGGAAAAACAACAGCGAAGGATTTCAAATAATTACTCCGGTTATCAGTAAGCGTTAATAAGCATTGCAAGCCATCGAGGCCTATTTTAAGAAGGCGCCAAGGCGGTTCGCCGCAAGCGCTCGCGCCAGTTCGCCGCCGCCCATTGGGTGCAGTGAAAAAGTGCCGCCACCGCCAGCCACGGGTCCATCAGGTAGTCCCAAAGATTGCTGGACTCCAGCAGTCCGGCAACCCATGCCAGCAGGGCCAGGGCGACCAGCAGCGGCAGAAGCCGCAGCCCCTTGAGCCAGCAAAGCAGCGACAGCACGAGCAGCGCCGCCCACAGGCCGGGCGCACCCCAACCCAGGCGGTAGGCATCCCAGTCGCCCCAGCCCAGCGCGAGCGGGTACAAAAACAGGGCCGCCGCGACGACCGCGAAGTTCAGGACCGTCCGCTCGCGCGGCTCAAGGGCAGGCAGGCCCAGCAAACGCTGTCCCAAATCGAGGCAGGCCAGCGCCACCAGCGTGATGCTCAGGTCTGAACTGATGCCGCGCACGTATGCCAGCAGGGGCAGGTGCGCCGCGCCCACCGGCCACCACAACAGCACAAAACAGGCGGCGCTGATCCATTTGGCCCACGGCGCCACGCCAGCACGCCGCCAGCTCAGCAGACGCAGGCCGCCGGCGCACAGCACCAGGTCAATGCCCAGCAGGGCCACAAAATCAGTGAGTGCGGGCAGCATGGGCCAGGGCTGCAGGCGCAGCTAAAGCGGGTTGTAGGGGATCCAGGCGGACATGCTTGATGCGCGTACGGTGCCATGTGTAGACCAGGTGGATGTAGCCATCACGGCTTTGCAGCAAATAGGGATAGGAAAACTCCTGCGCGCAACTGTCCGCAGCACACAGCTGGCGCTTGGCGCTGTCAACGTAGGCCCTGGCCTGCGCCTCGCTGGCCCCACGCGCCTTGAGTTCATCGCCCAGCAAGCGCTCATAGTCAATGACTGACAGGCGGGTTTGCGGCGTGGCCGACGACTCCACGATCCACGGTCTCACGCCATCGAAGCCTTCCCCCGTGTTCGTCTGCAACAACGCAAGAATTTCACGGTTGCGCGGTGCCGGGTTCAAGGCCAGCCACTGCCTGCCCGTGCCGCTCACCACCCCGGCCAGCGCCGAATCCGGATTGGGCCAGCCACTGGCCCGGGTTGTCGACCAGGTCCTCCCGGCATCCTGGCTGGTGGACAGCATCAAGGCCCTGGCATCGCCCGAACGCATGTAGGCCTGCGCCTGCTCCGGCCCTGCGACCAGCAGCACCGGCTGCAAGCTGGTCTGACTGCCGGGAATGCGGACCTTGTCGACCACCTGCCCATCCTGGTTGACGCGCAGGATTTCGCCAAATTTCGTCACGAACTCGTGGTACACCGGCAGCCCCAGCTGGCCGTCCTGGTAGGCCACGGGCGCACCCTTGACGAGGGTGCTGATATTGAGAAAGGGCGATGTCACGAGCCGGCGCGGCGGGCTCCAGCTGGCGCCTTCGTCGGTGGAACGCGCCCAGCTGATGGAGCTGCCGGCCCAGCCGCCCAAAGAAACATTGACCATCCACAGCCATAGCGAGCCATCGGGCGCGCGGGCAAGCACCGGGTTGCCGAGTTTCTTGACATAGCGCCAAAGCCCCTGCTGGATTTCTTGCCGGTCAAACAGCGTGCTTTCCGCCTCCCAGCGCAAGGTCGCCGCGTCCATCACGGCGCTGCGAATGGCCACGTCGCCCGCCCCTTCGCGCGAGCCGGAAAACCAGACCGCCCGCAAGCGGCCATCACGCAGTTCGACGAGGGAAGCCGCATGCACGGCCTGGCCCGGCGCGGCGGAGACAAACTGCGCATCAAACCGGAAACGGCCATCGGGCGACAGCTGTGGCGCCGGCAAGCCTCGCGTCGGAGTGGTTTTTAAAGTGGCGTTCGGAGTGGCCGCGTGCTGGGGCACGGGCACAAAGTTGGCCGCAGGCAGACGATTGAAAATTTTCCAGCCGGCCAGGGTAAAGGCCGCCAGCAGCAAGAGCGCCGCCCAAAAATCCCTTCGGCCGGTTCGGCCCAACTGCCCGTCAGCGCCTGGCCGATGCATAGATGCGGTCATCTCATTCCATTTCTAATTCAATACGAGATTAGGCGCACCGCTGCAGACAGTGCTCTAGCACGGCAAGGCGGGGCAACGACATATCGTGTTGAAGTAAAAATGGAATCAGTAGTTGAGAAGCACCGCACCCCAGGTAAAGCCGCCGCCCACGCCTTCCAGCATGAGGGTGTCGCCTTTTTTGATCTTGCCGCTGCGCACCGCCGCATCCAGCGCAAGCGGAATCGACGCGGCCGAGGTATTGCCATGCTGGTCTACCGTGACGATCAGTTTTTCCAGCGGCATCTTCAGCTTTTTGGCGGTGCTTTGCATGATGCGGATATTGGCCTGGTGCGGAATCAGCCAGTCGATATCGGCATCGGTCAGGTTCGCCTTGGTCAGCGTGGCGCGGGCCGCGCTTTCGAGCACCCCCACGGCCAGCTTGAACACCGCCTGCCCGTCCATTTTGAGGACTGGGTCGCCCAGCACCTGGCCGCCCGACACATGGCCGGGCACGCACAAGATGCCGACATGCTTGCCGTCGGCATGCAGGTCGCTGGCGAGAATGCCGGGCGTCTCGGAGGCTTCCAGCACCACCGCGCCCGCGCCATCGCCAAACAGCACACAGGTGGTGCGGTCGGAAAAATCAAGAATGCGCGAGAACACTTCGGCGCCAATCACCAGCGCCTTGCTGGCGGAACCGGTCTTGATCATGGCGTCGGCCACGGTCAGGGCGTAGACGAAGCCACTGCAAACCGCCTGCACATCAAAGGCCGGGCAACCGGCAATGCCCAGCTTGTTCTGCAAAATACAGGCGGCCGACGGAAACACCATGTCCGGCGTCGAGGTGGCAACAATGATGAGGTCAATGTCCGAAGCCTGCAGGCCCGCGGCCTCCAGCGCGTGCCTGGCGGCTTTCACGCCCAGGTCACTGCTGGACACATCGGGGGCCGCGAAATGGCGCGCGCGGATGCCGGTGCGCTCCACAATCCATTCGTCGGAAGTTTCAACGCCCTTGGTGGCCAGCTCGGACGCCAGCTCGGCATTGGTCAGTCGGCGGGGCGGCAAATAGCTGCCGGTGCCGGTGATGCGTGAATAACGACTCATTATTTAGTGTGCCGGTGTTGAAACGGGTGACTGAACAGGCATTGAGGAAGCCATGGCTTGCACATCATTTGACTGTGCCACTGGCGCCGCCACCAGTAAAGGGGCGGCATGGGCGATGCGTTCGCGCACTTTCTCAAGCAAGTTGTTGCGAGCCGCATCATAAGCCCGATTCAGTGCCCGCTCAAAAGCAAAGGCATCGGCCGAACCATGGCTCTTGAACACCAGACCCTGCAGCCCCAGCAGTGCGGCGCCGTTGTAGCGCCTGTGATCAACCCGATTTTTAAATGCAGTTAAAACAGGATAGGCAACGATGGCAGCAATTTTCGTCAAAATATTGCGCGAGAACTCTGCCTTGATGAAACCACCAATCATGCTGGCCAGGCCTTCGCTGGCCTTGAGCGCGACATTGCCGACAAAACCATCGCAGACCACGATGTCGGTCGTGCCCTTGAAAATGTCGTTGCCCTCGACATTTCCATAAAAATTAAGATCACCAGAATTGGCAGCAGACCGAAGCAATTCGCCGGCTCTTTTAATGGTTTCGCTGCCTTTTATCGCTTCCTCGCCAATATTGAGCAAGCCGACACTGGGCGCGGGCTTGTCGGCAATCGCCGCCACCAGAGCCGAGCCCATGACGGCAAACTGCAGCAAATGGTCTTCCGTGCAGTCCACATTGGCGCCCAGGTCCAGTACCGTGGTGGCACCACCGGCCGCATTGGGCAGCTGCGTGGCAATGGCCGGGCGGTCTATGCCCTCCATGGTCTTGAGCACGTAGCGGGCAATGGCCATCAGGGCACCGGTGTTGCCGGCCGACACGGCGGCCTGGGCCGCACCCTCCTTGACCTGGTTCATGGCCACCCGCATGGAGGAATTCTTCTTGCGCCGCAACGCAATCTCTATCGGATCGTCCATGGTGACGATCTCACTGGCGGCAACGATTTCGCAGCGCGCATGCGCCTGCAGCCGGGCATGCAGCGGATGTGCGGCAAGTGCTTCCGGCTGGCCGACCAGCACCACCGAGGCATCGGGGTGCCCAGCCAGAAAGGCCAGACTGGCCGGAACGGTGACGGCAGGACCGATATCCCCGCCCATGGCGTCGACAGCAATCCTGATCATGGGACGACCGGTGCAGTCAAAAAGTGGAGTTTGGGCAAAAGAAAGGCCCGCAGTATGAGTGCGGGCCAGTACTCAAAGCGTGGAATTACGCTTCGGATTTGGTTTTCAGCACCTTGCGGCCACGGTAGAAACCGGTGGGGCTGATATGGTGACGCAGGTGGACTTCACCGGTGGTGGATTCCACGGCGATGCCTGGCACATTGAGTGCATTGTGCGAACGGTGCATACCGCGCTTGGAAGGTGACTTTTTGTTCTGCTGGACGGCCATGATCCGCTCCTGAGGGGGTGTAGGGGTTGGTAAATTACGCGAAACCCGTGAGAGGGGCGTCAGCGCCTAGCCTTTGATTATAGCCTGATATGCACAGACCACCCAAGCCCGCGACCGCGAGGGCCGGCCGGCCGGGCTACGCGGCCTATTTGGGGCTCTTTTTCAGCTGGGCCAGCACCGCAAAAGGATTGGGCTTCTTCGCTTCTCCAACGTCCTCCTCATCGTCGCCCGCGCTCAGCCTGGGGGCGACCGGGCACTGCTCGTGCATGGGCACCAGCGGCAAGGCCATCAGCAATTCATCTTCCAGCACGGCGAGCAGGTCAAACTGCGGCTCCATGACCAGCAGGTCTTCCTCAGACTGGTCGTCCTCCGCCATGGCAATGTCTTCGTTGGCGACAAAGCGGTACCACTGGTCCAGTTCCAGCGGCGTGGCCACGGCGCCCATGCAACGCTGGCAGGTCAGGGGAATCGAGGTTTTGGCCTGGAGATGCAGCCAGACCTCGTCGTCGCCGCCGGCGCGTTGCCGCAACTCGCCGCGCGCCTGCCACTGCACGGCATCATCAGGCTGCAGCCCATGCGCTTCCTCCGCCAGGCGCTCCATATTTTGGAGCAAGGTAGTTTCCACAAGCGGCACGCCGTCCCGGGCGAAGGCCTGCATGTTGAGCCGGTTGGCATGAAGAGATTTAGACATGGCTGCAGTGTAAGAGAATCGGGGCATGAACCTTGCGCCCCCTCCCTCCCCGGTAAACCGCCCCCTGATTCTGGGCTCCAGCTCCCGCTATCGCCGTGAATTGCTGCAACGCCTGCACATCCCGTTTGACGTGGCCGCGCCCGACGTGGACGAAACGCCGCTCGTCGGCGAAACTCCCGGCCGGTTGGCCGAGCGCCTGGCCCTGGCCAAGGCGCGCGCCGTGGCCAGCGCCTTTCCCCAGGCCGTCGTGATTGGCTCCGACCAGGTGGCCGACCTGAATGGCCTGCCGCTGGGCAAACCCGGCAACCATGAACGGGCGGTGCTGCAACTGCGCCAGATGCGCGGGCACACCGTGGTTTTTCAGACCGCCGTTGCGGTGGTCTGCGCGGAAAGCGGCTTCGAGGCCAGCAGCCTGGCCGCGGTGCGGGTGAAGTTTCGCGACCTGACGGATGTGGAGATCGAAAACTATCTGCGCGCCGAGCAGCCCTATGACTGCGCGGGCAGCGCCAAAAGCGAAGGCCTGGGCATTGCCTTGCTCGAATCGATCGACAACGACGACCCGACCGCGCTGGTCGGCCTGCCCCTGATCCGTACCTGCAAAATGATCCAGGCGGCAGGGATTGCCTTGCTGACTGGCCAGGAGGTGACGCCATGAGCCATACCGCCAAGGGCAGGCTCTACCTGGTTCCGGCGCCGCTGGATTTCGGCTGCGACACGCAAGCCCCGCTGCAGGACGTGATCCCCGGCGGCACGCTGCAGGTCGCGGCCCGGCTGTCCTGCTGGATTTGCGAGAACGCCAAAAGCACGCGCGCCTATTTGAAGCGCATTAATGAGCTGCAGCCCTTGTCCCATGCGCTGCAGGCGCTACAAATTCAGGAGCTGCCGCGGGCGGTTCACAAGAAGGGCGACCACCGCGGCAACTTCGATGCCAGGCCCCTGCTGACGGCCGCCATGGAAGGCCGCGACATGGGCCTGGTCAGCGAAGCCGGCATGCCGGCGATTGCCGACCCGGGCTCGTCGGTGGTGCGCGCCGCGCATGACCTCGGCTTGCAGGTGGTGCCGCTCGCCGGTCCCATGTCACTGATGCTGGCGCTGGCAGGCAGCGGCCTGAATGGCCAGAATTTCGCCTTTGTCGGCTACCTGCCGCAAGACGGCGGCGAGCGCGCCCAGCGCATCAAGGAACTCGAATCGCTGGCCCTGAAAACCGGCCAGACCCAGCTCTTTATTGAAACGCCTTACCGCAACGCCGCCCTGCTGGCGGCGCTGCTGCAAACCCTGCAGGGCAATACCCGGCTGGCGCTGAGCTGCGGCCTGACCCTGGACCAGGGCTGGTCGCGCAGCGCACAAGTCAGCGGCTGGAAGCGCGACAAGCCCACGGCACCGCTGGATTTGCCGACGGTTTTTTGCATAGGCCGCTGAAACAGCCTGCGCGCCCTCGCCAGCCGCCATCAAAAAAACCCGCATGCAGCGGGCTTTTTTTCAAGGCTTGCGCAAAACGCCTAGCGAATCGCCGGAATCGATTTAAAGGCCTTCATCGCCCCTTCGCCCATGGCGGCGCCAAACTTCTTGGCCAGGCGCTCGGCCACGTTGTCGCGGCGCGTGTAGTCGATGATTTCTTCGGCCTTGACCACCTCGCGGGCCACATACTCCAGGCTGCCCAGCTGGTCGGCCAGACCCAGTTCGACGGCCTGCTGGCCGCTCCAGAACAGGCCGCTGAACATCTCGGGAGTCTCTTTCAGGCGCTTGCCGCGCCCGGCCTTGACCACGCCGATGAACTGCTGGTGAATCTGGTCCAGCATGGTTTGCGCAAACGCGCGCTGCTTGTCGCTCTGCGGGCTGAAGGGGTCCAGAAAACCCTTGTTTTCGCCGGCGGTCAGCAGGCGGCGGTCCACCCCCAGCTTGTCCATCAGGCCGGTAAAGCCAAAGCCGTCCATCAGCACGCCGATGCTGCCGACGATGCTGGCCTTGTCGACATAAATCTTGTCGGCCGCCACGGCGATGTAATAGGCCGCCGAGGCGCAGGTCTCCTCGACCACGGCATAGACCGGTTTCTTGTGCTTGGCCTTCAGGCGCCGGATTTCGTCATTCATCATGCCGGCCTGCACCGGGCTGCCGCCGGGTGAGTTGATCAGCAGCACCACGGCCTGCGCGCCCTTGTCTTCAAACGCGGCCGTCAGCGCCGCATTGACGAACTCGGCGCTGGCATCGGCCCCGGCGGCAATTTCGCCCTTGATCTCGACCACGGCGGTATGGGGGGTGCTGGCGTCGCTCACGGGCGTGCCGCGGTGCAGGGCCATCCAGATCAGGACGATGAAAAACGCCAGCCAGGCCAGGCGCACAAAGGTTTTCCAGCGGCGCGCGGCCTTTTGCTCGTTGAGCGAGGCAAACGCCAGCTTTTCCAGCGTCGCGCGCTCCCAGCCAGGAACGCTGGAGGGATCGGTCTTGGCCACTGTTTTTGCTATTGTTTCAGGAGCTGCCTGCACCGGTGTTGATTGGGCTTCAGGCTGATTTTGCTGAAATTCAGGATCGCGGGAAGGATCGAGAGAGGGTTCCGTGTCGCCGGGGCGGTTTGATTCGTTCATGGTCGCTAGTTTAGAGAGGTATTAAAACGCTGCCGGCTTGAGGTTGTACGCAGCATGCCAGTAAACGACGCCGTTGTTTTCCGACAGCATGATTTTGACCAGCCCGCCCTGGCACGGCCCACCCGCGCACTGGCCGCTGTCCGGCCGGTAGGCCGCACCGTGGCTGGCGCACAGCAGCCACTGGCCACCGTCGTCAAACACCCGGTTGGGCTGCCAGTCGAGTTCCATCGCCACATGGGTGCAGCGGTTCAGGTAGGCATGGGGCAGGCCCTGGTAGCGGATGGCGAAAGCACGGCAGGTCTGGCCGGCATAGTCGATGTCGAACGGCACCGCCAGGCCGCCTTCGACCAGGTCACGGGTATGGCACAGCGGCTGCGGCTCGCTCATGGTCGTCGGGGATCTTCGGGCCTAGCCGTGGGTCAGCAGCCAGTCATGCAGCTGCCGCACCGAATGCGCCACATAGCGCGGCGCCAGCGCGACAAAATCATCGGGCTCATGCGCGCCGTAGCTCACGCCGACGCTGGGGCAGGCGGCATTGAGGGCCATTTGCAGGTCGTGCGTGGTGTCGCCCACCATCAAGACCCGCTCCGCCGGAAGGTCGAACTGCTCCATCAGCTCGTGCAGCATGCGCGGGTCGGGCTTGCCGGCCGTCTCGTCGGCGGTACGGGAGCCGTCGAACACGCCCTGGAGCTCCACCCGCTGCAGCACCTCATCGAGCCCGCGCCGCGATTTGCCGGTGGCAACCGCCAGCAGGTGGCCGCGCGCCTTGAGCGCCGCCAGCAGCGGCAACACCCCCTCAAAAAGGATCAGGTCGCTGGAATGGACCGCGTAGTGGTGCTGGTAGCGTGCGCCCAGCTCGGGGTATTTTTCGCGCGGCACATCCGGCGCGGCATGGGCCAGCGCCTGCATCAGGCCCAGCCCGATGACGTAGCCGGCCGCCTGGTCGGAGGGAACGGTGCCGCCCACATCGCGCACCGCCGCCTGGATGCAGCGCACGATGATGGTGGTGGAGTCATACAGGGTGCCATCCCAGTCGAAGGCGATCAGGTCAAAATTTCGAGGCTGCATCGTCGTATTGTCGCTGGCCGCAGGCGGGGACGCACCAGGCTCAGCCCATATCCTCGGCGTTGGGCGCCAGGCCCGTGACGCGGGACGGTAAAAACTGCTGCAGCTCTTGCGGCAGCGAGGCCTGCAGCTGAATCGTTTTCCGGGTCTTGGGGTGGTTGAACTTCAGGCTCCAGGCGTGCAAGAACATGCGTTTCAAGGCAGCGCCACCGGCCGCGGATTTCTGCAGGGCCTTGTTGAGTTCGAAGTCGCCATATTTGTCGTCCCCGGCAATCGGATGCCCCTCGCTGGCCAGGTGCACGCGGATCTGGTGCGTGCGGCCGGTCTTGATGGTGACCTCGAGCAGGGTAAAGGGCGTGCCGGGTACCGCGGGGCTCGCCGCAACGGCTGACCTGACCTTGACCAGCGTGACCGAGCGCATGCCGTCGGGATGGTCGTTGGCCACCACCCTGACGCGCCGCTCACCGTCCGGCAGCAGGTATTTGTGCAGCGCCTTGTCGATCACGCGGTGCTTGGCCGGCCAGTCGCCGCTGACCAGCGCCAGATAGACCTTGTCGGTTTCGCGCTCGCGGAATTGCTCCTGCAGCAGTTTCAGGGCCATGCGCCGCTTGGCAATCAGCAAGATGCCGCTGGTTTCGCGGTCCAGCCGGTGCACCAGTTCCAGAAAATCGGCCTCGGGCCTGGCCATGCGCAGCTGTTCGATCACGCCAAAACTCACGCCGCTGCCGCCATGCACCGCCACACCGGCCGGTTTGTCGATGGCCAGCACAAAGTCGTCCTCAAAAAGAATCGGGAATTCGGCGGCCGGCGCATAACCGCCCACGGTGGAGCTGGCGCCGTGGCGCGCCACCTCCCGGGCCATGGCCTGGGCTTTCTGATCGGCCCGCTCCGAGGTGCGCACCGGCGGCAGCCGCACGATGTCGCCGGCCTCGACGCGGGTGTCGG
This sequence comes from uncultured Polaromonas sp., assembly GCA_964633095.1. Taxonomy (GTDB): domain Bacteria; phylum Pseudomonadota; class Gammaproteobacteria; order Burkholderiales; family Burkholderiaceae_C; genus Polaromonas. The sequence goes on from CAZWDK010000007.1 coordinate 32,478, forward strand.
CCTGCGCCCTGCCCTTGTTGATGCGCACCTCGCCGCTGCGGATGATGCGATAGACATGGGTTTTGGGCACGCCCTTGAGCTGGCGGATCAAAAAGTTGTCCAGCCGCTGGCCAGCATAGTCCTCATCGACCGTGACCAGGCTCGCCTGCGGCAGCGCCTTGGCGGCGGCCGGCGCGCGGCTTTCCGGGCTGGGCGCGGCCTGGGGCCTGGGGCGGGATTGGGGCGCAACGGGCGCTTGGGCCGCCAAAACTGCAGACCGGCCCGTGGCTTTCACCGGTCGTTTCGTCTTGCCCGAAGCTGGCTCTATAATGTGTTTCACTAGCGATGCGCTGTAAGTGGTTGATTTGTCTGGAGTTTAGTCCACGCAAGTCGAAAACCCCTAAAAAGCCCACAAACAGCCGCGCTGGAAGGTCGATGCCAATGCCGGCAATCGCCCGCAGGCGACGCGTGCCAGGCACCTCGCGGCGGACAATTGCCATGCAGACGAGTCGACGTTTTGCGAATACAACTACGGAATACCATGCCTGCAGCCCAAGTCACGCACAACAGGCTGCAGGCGGATCCAGCTGAGATCAAGTCCTTGAACGGGTAGCCTCTTGACAATAACACTGGTCAGTCTAATTGATATGTGCCTGCGGCGCCTCACGATCCTCGTGGGCCCTGCTTTCCGCACAAATCAGCCGCCAGTCCTTGTACAACGGGCGCAAGCTGCTATTATTTTAATAGCAAACACCTGCTGGACCCCTGCTCACTCCATCCACGCGCCTACGCCCAGACCGCTTGGCTGACTGATTTTTCAGTTGGTCAGGGCGCCGTCAAAAGCTCTCCGGCAATTCCCCACGTTCGCACGGCGTCTTCTTTGGCATCGTTGGCCCATTTGGGCTTGAGAGACAAAGAACGATGAAAGAAGCTACCCATGAAACGGATGCTGGTCAACGCCACGCAGGCTGAAGAACGCCGCCTGGCGATTGTCGATGGACAAAAACTCCTCGACTACGAAATTGAAATTGAAGGGCGCGAGCAGCGCAAGGGCAACATCTACAAGGCCGTCGTCACCCGCGTCGAGCCTTCGCTGGAAGCCTGTTTTGTCGATTACGGCGAAGACCGCCACGGTTTTCTGCCGTTCAAGGAAATCTCCAAGCAGTATTTCGCGCAAGGCGTGCCGGTCAGCCAGGCGCGCATCCAGGACGTGATCCGCGAAGGCCAGGAACTGCTGGTCCAGGTCGAAAAGGAAGAGCGCGGCAACAAGGGTGCGGCGCTGACCACCTTTGTCTCGCTGGCCGGCCGCTATGTGGTGCTGATGCCCAACAACCCGCGCGGCGGTGGCGTGAGCCGCCGCATCGAGGGCGACGACCGGGCCGAGCTCAAGGAAGCCATGGACCAGCTCGAATACCCGGGCGGCATGAGCATCATCGCGCGCACCGCCGGCATTGGCCGCAGCGCGCCCGAGCTGC